>CAKUOV010000102.1 GCA_934670115.1 uncultured Eggerthellaceae bacterium | reverse complement strand
GCACTCTTTGAATGCATGGCTGCTTCTAAGCCAACATCCTGGTTGTCTGGGCAGACGCACATCCTTTGCCACTCAGCGCGGATTTGGGGACCTTAGCGGGAGGTCCGGGCTGTTTCCCTCTCGAGCGCGCAGCTTAGCCCACGCGCTCTGACTCCCGGACTCGTTGATCCGCGGCATTCGGAGTTTGGCAGCTGTCGGTAGGCGGTGAGGCCCCCTCGAGCTTCCAGTGCTCTACCGCCGCGGATGAGCGTCCGAGGCTAGCCCTAAAGCTATTTCGGGGAGAACGAGATATCTCCGGGTTTGATTGGCCTTTCACCCCTATCCGCGGCTCATCCCCTCGGTTTTCAACCCAAGTGGGTTCGGCCCTCCACGGGGTCTTACCCCCGCTTCAGCCTGGCCGCGGATAGATCACCCGGCTTCGCGTCCACGGAATGCGACTTTCGCTCGCCATCTTAAAGACTCGCTTTCGCTGCGGCTCGCTTAGAAGCTTAACCTCGCCGCATGCCGTGACTCGCTGGCTCATTCTACAAAAGGCACGCCGTCACACCGCCAAAGGGTGCTCCGGCCGCTTGCGGGCGCGCGGTTTCAGGTACTGTTTCACTCCCCTCGCGGGGTGCTTTTCACCTTTCCCTCACGGTACTGGTTCGCTATCGGTCACAGGAGAGTGTTTAGCCTTGGAGGGTGGTCCCCCCTGCTTCCCGCCGGGTTTCACTTGCCCGGCGGTACTCGGGTACGGCCCTCGCGGGGGATGGGGGTTCGCGTACGGGGCTCTCACCCGCTGCGGCCGGCCTTCCCATGCCGTTCCGCTCCCGCATCCCTTTCTAACCGCGCCCCGGGTTCCAGGCCCCGGGAGCGGGCCGCCCGCAACCCCCGATGGGAATCGCCCTGGGGCTGTCCCACCCATCGGGTTTGGGCTGGTGCGCTTTCGCTCGCCGCTACTCGCGCAATCTCGGTTGATTTCTCTTCCTCCGGGTACTTAGATGTTTCAGTTCCCCGGGTTGTCCTCGCGCACCCTATTCTATTCAGGTGCGGATGGCGGGGCATGGCCCCCGCCGGGTTCCCCCATTCGGAGACCCGCGGATCAAAGGCTGTCAGCGCCTCCCCGCGGCTTATCGCAGCTGGCCGCGTCCTTCTTCGACTTCCTGTGCCAAGGCATCCGCCGCGCGCCCATGGTATCTTGGCCCCGCATCGGGGCCCTGACTGAATTTCTCAGACCACGGGCGCATCTGACGATGCGCCACAAGCTGATGAATGCTCTCATCAAGGTTTAAATCTATCACATAACATGATGGTGTTTCGTTCTCGGTGTATATCGTGCGATCGTAAAGATTATCTATCTGAAAGATGCGAACCGCCCCGCCAGAAGACCTTATCTGAAGATAACGTTTCATGTGTGCGGGTGATTCGATAAAGAATTGATGATCTCTCGAAAAAATATCGATATGCAAACGCTATGCGGCTGTCAAGGTGCCCTGGGAGGGATGCCTACCGGCTCCCTGGGGGCCGGATGCTGCGACTGCAGAGACTCTCATGCCTTCGGGATAGCTCCCTAGAAAGGAGGTGATCCAGCCGCACCTTCCGGTACGGCTACCTTGTTACGACTTCACCCCCCTCACCCTCC
>CAKUOV010000101.1 GCA_934670115.1 uncultured Eggerthellaceae bacterium | reverse complement strand
GCGCCCAATACTGGCCCGGCACCCCGCACCACGGAAAGGTCGTAGAGGACATCCTGCGCCGTTTCCCAGTGCTCTCCCACGGCAACAAGTTCCATGCAATCTTGGCGACGAGCTCCATCCCGGAGGCGATCGACTACTACCGCGCCTTCAAGGAACGCGCCCCGCAGATGAAGGTGACCGCCCTTTTCGACCCGAGCATTGACAACAACGCCGGCTCTACAGTGAAGGAAGATGCCCTGGTCGAGCTCATAGAAGACTACAACAAGGCATACGGCCAGGAGTTCACCATCCCCACATGGCCTGCCATGAAGAAGGACATCTCGGCGCGCCTGTCTCACAAGAAGCCCTACGTCAACGTCGACTCCAACCGCGACTCCCGCATCGACCTGCTCATCGTAGTGGACCAGATGCTCACGGGCTTCGACTCCAAATGGCTCAACACGCTCTACCTCGACAAGGTCATCGACTACGAGAGCATCATTCAGGCGTTCAGCCGCACGAACCGCCTGTTCGGCCCCGACAAGCCCTTCGGCACGATCCGCTATTACCGTCGTCCCCACACCATGAAGGGCTATATCGAAGCAGCAGTGAAGCTGTATTCGGGAGATCGCCCACTCGACATGTTTGTCCAGAAGCTCCCGGACAATATTGCACTGATGGACGCGCGGCTGCAGGAGATACTCATGGTGTTCGAGGCCGCGGGCGTTGGCGACCTCTCGAAACTTCCCGCATCGCAGGAAGCCAGGCGCAAGTTCGCCAAGGAGTTCGTCGAGCTCAACGAGTTCCTCGAAGCCGCGAAGGTGCAGGGCTTCACATGGGAACAGGACACCTACGAGTTTGAGGAGGAGCCAGAGGAAGGCGAGCCGAGGGGCAAGTCCTTCTTCGTGCAACCGGTCATCGACGAACGGACCTATCTCATCCTCGTGCAGCGCTACAAGGAGTTGTTCGCAGGAGGGGGCGGCCCCGGCGACGCGCCCGAAGCGCCCTACGAGCTCGATGGTCATATAACCGAAATCGACACGGGGCTCATAGACAGCGACTACATGAACGCGAACTTCGAGAAGTGGCTGAAATGCCTTGAACAGGACGACGAGGGGCTTGCCGCCGCGCGCGAGGAACTCCACCGATCGTTCGCGTCCCTAAGCCAGGATGACCAGCGCTTCGCCGAGCTGTTCCTTCACGATGTCGAGCGAGGGGACGCCGCCCTGGAAGACGGCAAGACGCTGAGGGATTACATCACATCCTATGCCCGCAAGGCGAAAAACGCTCAAGTCGAGCGAATTGTCGAGGCGCTCGGCATAGACGGCGAGCTTCTTGCCACCATGGCTGCGCTTGACCTGACGGAATCGAACATTAACGAGTTCGGGCGCTTCGATGATTTGAAGGACTCGGTGGACAAGTTACGCGCCAAGGCCTTCTTTGAGGAGAAGGAAGGCAAGACGCTCCCCTTGTTCAAGGTGAACACCCGTGCGGCGGCGCTGTTGAAGAAGTTCATCCTAGAAGGCGGCTTCGACATCGACGAATGAGCAGCGATTTTGAACAGGCGAAATCGAGAGTTTGTCTATCCGAGGGGGCGCATGTGACCATGCGTCCCCTCGTTTCATCTTGGGAACAGCATAAGTTGGGAGACTGCTTCGAGTTCTTGAAGAACAACACTCTTTCACGCGCTGATCTGAATGGCGAGAGTGGCACTGCTCGCAATGTTCATTACGGAGATATTCTTATTAAGTTCGGTGATTGCCTCGATGGCGAACGAAGCGATT
>CAKUOV010000100.1 GCA_934670115.1 uncultured Eggerthellaceae bacterium | reverse complement strand
TTCTTCGGCACGTACGACATTCCCACGCTCATCTCGATCTTCCTGTCCAGCTACGTGATTTTCATCTTCACGTCGCTTCTTGACACGCCCGCTGTGTACTTGGCACGTCGCTTGAAGGAAACCGGAAAGACCGGGAAGCTGCTGGTCAGCGCGAAAAATCAAGAGGGCATGCAGGCGTAAACGGGCGCAGTAGAGCGCAACGACAGACGAAGAAGCTCGCCTTCGAAATGCCCATCTTGCCCGCCACAGTCTTCTCGCAGTTTCCACTAAAAGCGCGTTTGGAATCAAAGAACATGATCCTGAACGCGCTTTTTTGCCCTACCCGCAAGAACCGCGAAATCAACCTTTGGATTCTTGAATTTTTTAACCCAGTTGGGGCATTCCTCAAGCAAATCTTTCCAACACAGGGACTGAAGCATACCCATCATCTTATGGCTCGATGCATCAAACGCTTCAGCGCCCAAGATCGATAAGACCTTCGCAACGCTTTTATCGATCTCCGAATCGGTCATATACGTCTCAACAATCTGCGGTTCAACAGGTTCGGACTCCAACAGGGGCTTTTTCTGCTTCTTGAACTCGTCGAGCACAATTTTGCCATATACGGCATTACCGAACTTGCTCACAAAGCCGGGGACCTTGCAAACCACGCCTTCCCCAACAAGACCAGTGCCTTCAAGTAAGAAATCGTTGTTTTTCGCAATCGACAAAACATCCTCGAAAGTTGGATGATTCAGCGTTGCAAGCAGCTTTACGAAATACGTATCAAGCCCGTAGCCGGTAAGCTCTTGTCTCCATTGCATTTCAGGCAGGTATTGTTTTGTATCGCAGTCGTACACATCGAATATGAAGAACGTCGCTTTAGAGGTCTTCGCGTAGTGTTTGAAAGCACCGATGAATGAATCTCGGCCCATCCACTCGCCATAGACAATCTTGTTCTGGTTTTCTTCGCAGTACTTCTTCAAAAGCTGCTGTTCTGCGCCATCCGACATGGCCCACGCATAAAAATAGCCGTTGTCTTCTTTGTCGGATAGAAGATTATTCCTTGAACCAACCGCGAAACAATCGTTAGCAGAATCCCAAAAGACGCAGCCGTTAGAGCCATCGACCTTTGCCGTCACATACACGGTATCGTTATCCAAAAGACCTTCGCATGCCTCGCTGGACAATCTTTCGACATGCGTGTACTTCTTGTAGTCGCTCATTTCCAACCTCCTCAATCTGGAAAACTGAACGAATTGTACCGATGTCGAATTGACAAGCATGTGACATGCTTGGTACATGCCTATTTTTTTTACAGGCACGCGAAGACACCTTGCTTGGCTTGAAACTCTGTGGGCCAAGGTGCTGGACAGCAAAAAAGGCTCGATGGGACTTCCCCACCGAGCCTTTTCTTTATATGGAAATCGAACGAAAACGCAGGTCATCGCACTGCTTCGCTGCAACGCTGCGCCATCCGCATGTCACTTTACAGTGCGAAATCCTTCTCGCCGTTGAACACTGCAAGCGCGTCTTCCACGGAGTAATCCGCCAGGGTAATGGCGCTGATAGCCTTCGTCAGACGCACTGCTTCGTCCAAGGAGCGCTGATGGATGTTGCGGCCTGTTGCGTTGCCGCATGCGCCGCCAATGTGAATCTGATCGTACAGCTGGCTCAGGAACACGTCGGCCTCAACCGTGGAGCCACCCGCGCATACCAAACCAGTGCGACCAGAAGCCATAGAGGCAACTTTCAGCGCCTCGGCAGCGGAACCTTCCGCGGGCTTCGGCGG
>CAKUOV010000099.1 GCA_934670115.1 uncultured Eggerthellaceae bacterium | reverse complement strand
AATCGAGTAGGAGGCACGTCGTTATTCGGCGTGCCGTCCTCTCACACCACCGTGCGAACGGTTCCGTACACGGCGGTTCCCTTAACTTACATGCACCTTTCCATACTGAGTTGAGAAAAATAGATAACCCTTACGGGCTAGTTGCTCGGTTTTGATTGCTCGTTGCATGATAGGACTTTTCGCTATTCTCCAATATGCCTTTCTTGTGTTGGCATACATCCATGCCGTACTTTCTCCTATGCCGCATTTCTTGAGCATTTTGAATCGAGTACGGATTCTCTTCCACTGTTTCCAGCAGCACATTCGGATGCGTCTGCGCATCCACATGTCCATGTCACGCAGTAGCGCTTTCATATCTGCGAGTTTAAAGTAGTTGACCCATCCTCTAACAAAGTCTGTTACCATCACCGGCCGCACCTCGTTTGGGATGGCTTTGCTCCTGTCCGTAAGTTCTCTGACTTCGTCCTTCATCTTCGCTATGCTTTTGGGGTGCACCCTAAATCGGCATTCCCCCTCCCTGCTGTAGAAGGCATAGCCAAGGTATTTCACTTGATTGAAGTAAGCCACGGTAGTCTTTTCCCCGTTTACCTTGAGGCGAAGCATGCCTTCAATGCAGCGAGCGATGGATTCGAGCGTTCTTTGCGCCGCTTTCTTTGACTTACAGAAAATCATGCAGTCATCGGCATAGCGAACGAAGCGATGCCCGCGCCTGTCGAGTTCCCAGTCTAGCTCATCGAGCATGACATTGGAAAGCAGCGGCGAAAGTGGCCCGCCCTGAGGCACGCCGACCTTTGTTTCCTCCAATTCCCCATTAACCATAACCCCAGCATTGAGGTATTTGTTAATCAACGATACCACCCTGCCGTCACATACGGTTTCCGAGATTATTTGGATGAGTTTTGATTGGCATACCGCATCAAAGAACTTTTCTAAGTCCATATCAACCACCCACACATAGCCTTCATCTACGTTTCGCTTGCACGCATAAAGTGCATCGTGTGCACTTCGTGCTGGCCTAAAGCCATAGCTTGAGTCATGGAATCGCGGCTCAAACATGGGCGATAGCTGCAAAACAATAGCTTGTTGCACTACGCGGTCAACTACTGTTGGTATTCCGAGCTTTCTCACCTTTCCCTTCTCAGGTTTGGGTATTTCTTTTCTAAGCACGGGGCTTGGAATGTAGCTACCCTTTTGAACTTGATGGATTAGTTCGTTTACGTTATTTTTGAAGTAGTCATGCATCTCGTTTACGCTCATGCGGTCAACCCCTGCTGAACCCTTGTTGGATTTCACTTTTGCATAGGCTTTGCGCAAGTTGCCCTTACTAACGATTTTCTCCATCAGGTCACATGAATTGGCTATGTTGGCGCTTTTGGCAGGTGTCATCCCTTGCGTGCTGGACGCTTCCGCATATCCTTGGCATTCCGTGCCTGCCTTTTGCAGAGAGCCTTCGTCTTCAAAGAATTGAATTTGAAGTTGTCTGTCTTTATACACGCCCAAAGGTGACCTCCCTTCCGCTAACACCGTTAAAGGTTCAGCCCTTCCTTGCGCGGGACAATCACGCAGGTACTATGGCCTCTGCTGACTCCTCACGGCAAGCTTTACTCCGCATAAACAAGATATTGTTGTTCATACGTCCGTGAGGTCCCCCGGGGTAAGACGCGTTTCTTTCCCTTCATCTACCTGCCGCATTTACGCTGTGGGTTTCCGCATAGCTATTGGGCTTCGGCTTGTATGGCAGCCTTACCCGCCCATTTGCGCCTGATGCGATTTCTGTCCGTCGGGCCAAAGGTTTGCCTCCTGCTTCCTTCAGATTCCACCTCACGATGGACACCCTTGCACTTGGCTATGCACTTCCCGCTATGAGGGCGTGCTCGGGACTTTCACCCGTTAGAAACGTGCCATGCTCGGCACACCA
>CAKUOV010000098.1 GCA_934670115.1 uncultured Eggerthellaceae bacterium | reverse complement strand
AGGCGCATGCGTGCATGCCCTCGGTTCGTCACAGTATCCGGTTCTCAAGGTGCCGAGGGGCTCGTCCCCTCGCTCGCTTTTTCGCGATTCGCTTTCGTTCCTCGCGAAGCAGCTTGGTTATATTACGCGCCTGGGCCACTGGAGTCAAGAACTTTTTTGGAAAAAGTTGAAAAAAGTTTTTGAATGCTCTTTCGTCCAAGCGCTCCATCTTTATTTACCATAGACAATGACAATAAACAATGCAGTAAAAGAAAGATAACTATGAGCCAAACGCTTTCATCAAACGATTCCCTCCAAGCATTACAAGACCTTCCCTTATATCAAACAGCACGCACTGCACTAACTACGCTTGAGGATGCCGGATACGAAGGCTATCTTGTAGGAGGATTTGTACGCGATGCATTGCTCGGTCGCCCCATCCACGATGCCGACTTAGCATGCAACGTTCCCTACGACACCCTTTTGGCGCTTTTCCGCGAAAAGGGATTCACCGCCATTCCAACGGGCGAAAAGCACGGTACCGCTACTGTGCTGATTAACAACTTCCCCTTGGAGATTACGCGATATCGTACTGATGGTGACTATCTTGATCACCGGCATCCCGAAAGCGTTCACTTCGTAGAGACCATTGAGCAAGATCTTTCGCGACGTGATTTCACTATCAATGCTATGGCGTACAACCCGCGAACGGGCGTGATTGACCCGTTCGATGGCCAAAGCGATCTTGCGCAGAAAATCATTCGCTGCGTTGGTTCAAGCGAAGCCCGCTTCAACGAAGATGCCCTTCGTATTTTGCGAGCGCTGCGTTTTGCATCGCAGCTAGGATTTTCTCTTGAGAGCGAAACGGCACGCGCTGTACACGAGCACGCAAAAGACCTCTTGGAAATATCAGTTGAGCGCTTGTTCAAGGAGTTCACTTCCCTGTTGTGCGGAAAGAACCCTTATCCGCTGCTTATGGAATACCACGATGTGGTGTTTCAACTTATTCCCGAGCTTTCGGCTTCCTGGGAGTTCGATCAGCGCACGCCTTATCATATTTATACCGTTTACGATCACATTGCCCACTGCGTTCAGGCGATTGACAACACTCCCCTTGACCGCTGGGTTGCCCTGCTTCACGACGTTGGCAAACCCGCAGCATGGGCACCTGACGAAAAAGGACAGGGACATTTCCCAGGACATGCGAAAATCAGCAAAATTTGCGCGCGTGAAATTGCACGGCGCTTCAAGATGTCACGCGCTTTTGCGGAAGACATGGCTTTACTTGTTGGCCGCCACGATGACATAGTGGAAGAAACACCGCGCGCCGTGAAACGCATGCTGCGAAAACTCCAAGAGCGTCCCGATCTTTTCCTGCACTTATGCGCCATGAAACGCGCCGACACGCTATCGCAGGCACCGCGTTGCGCAGGACGTCTGGAAATGGTGGCCAATCTTGAACGCATCCTTGATGAAGTGCTGAAAGAAAATGCCGCGTTTTCATTGCGCGACTTAGCGGTGAGCGGAAAGGATCTTGTTTCGGCGGGATATGCGCCAGGGCCCGAATTTCGCGTTGCCCTTGAAGCGGCACTTGAAGCCGTTATAAACGAGCAAATAAAAAACGATGCAAAAGAGATTTGGCATTTCTGGGATACAGAAGGATTCCTGGCGAAGCTGCGCAAGGCCGACTGCTAGACGCCCGCGTTGCAAGGGTGCTTGGCGACAACCGCAGACGGGGGCTCCAAACGCAGCGGAAACAAAGAAAACGCCGCAGCCCAAACTGGAGCCCCAGCCAAAACGGGAACACCCAGGAACAGAAAAAAGAGCTGGCACAAAATCGTGCGGAAAACAAAAACCGCCCCGAAGGGCGGTTTGAAAGTTCATGGTAGCTCCGAAGGGATTCGAACCCTCGACCTCCGCCTTGAGAGGGCGGCGTCCTAAACCGCTAGACGACGGAGCC
>CAKUOV010000097.1 GCA_934670115.1 uncultured Eggerthellaceae bacterium | reverse complement strand
TGGCGCGATGCTTGCGATCCTTGACCAAATGGCAAAGGAAAAACCAAGTCGGAACGGCATATATCCCTTTGATTGACAGATTCATAGCAGTTTTGGTATCAATCGCGGACAAAAGCGAATCAAATCGGCATTTGTCATATCTTTCACAGATTGGTATAATGAGGAACAGCTCGACAGAAAAACAAATGAGCCAAAAAGGAGCGGTAGACATGAAGAAAATCGTTGCGATGGCCATGACGCTGTGCCTGATGTTAGGGCTGGCTGTGGCGGAAAACGAGAACACGTTCACCGGAACGGCCAAAGGCTTTGGCGGCGACGTATCCGTTACCATTACGGTTGAGGATGGAAGAATAACCGATGCGGTTGTTACGGGCGATAACGAGACCCCATCGATTGGCGGTCAGGCTGTTGAAACCCTCGGTGGGGCGATTGTAGAAGCGCAGTCGGCGGAGTTTGACAGCGTTTCCGGCGCAACCGTGACCAGCAGCGCTGTGCGCGAGGCACTCAAGGATGCGATGCGTCAGGCGGGATTGATGGAGGCGGCAAGCCAGACCATGACTGCCGGAACCTATGAGTTTACATATCGCGGCTATTGCTCGAATGTGACCGTGGCAACCACTGTCAGCGAGACGGCGATTGAACAGGTTGAAGTGGTCAGCAACGATGAAACCGTGGGCATCGGTTCTTATGCGATTGAGCGCATTCCGGCGGCGATTGTTGAAAATCAGACTGCCGGTGTGGATGGCGTTTCCGGCGCGACGGCAACCAGCAATGCGATTCTTTCTGCCGTGCGCGATGCGCTGAATGCAGCCGGCGCGGATATGGCGATTTATAACCGCACGCCCGAAGCGCCGGAGGCTGTGGATGAGACCTACGATACCGACGTCGTTGTCGTCGGCGCGGGCGCGGCTGGATTTGCCGCCGCGGTGACGGCGCTTCAGGATGGCGCGGACGTGATCATCCTGGAGAAGATGGATATTCCGGGCGGCAACACGGTTCGTTCTTCCGGTGTGTGGAATGTGGCGGGCCCGGATCAGAAGGAAATCGACGATTTTGTGGAGTACACGATGAAGGGCGGCCATTACATGAACAACGAGGCGCTTGTTCGCGTGATGGTCGAAGGTTCCTGGCAGATCGGCCCGTGGCTTAAGGAGCTGGGTTTCCCGGTCAATGAGAAGGGAAGCGGCGTTGAAGGTTTGGCGCGCGGTCTGATTACCGATTACTATAAGAAGGTAGAAGAGCTGGGCGGTCAAATTCTTTACGCGACCAAGGCGGAGAAGATTCTGATGAATGACGGCAAGGCCTGCGGCATTGAGGCAACCTCCGGCAATGGCGGCAAGGTGACGGTCAATGCAAAGTCTGTCGTGATTGCCACCGGCGGATTTGGCTATGATCTTCAGAAGTGTTACGAACTCAAGCCGTCCTTGACCGGCATGATTACCAACAATCAGGTCGGCGCGACGGGCGACGGCATTTACATGGCGGAGGCCGTGGGCGCAAACCTCATTGACATGGATCAGATTCAGGCGCACCCGACCGTCGAGCAGAGCACCGCAACGCTCATCACGGAGGGCGTTCGCAAGGCCGGCGGTATTCTGCTTAATGCGGAAGGCAAGCGTTTCACGGACGAGTGCAATTATCGGGATATTGTTGCAGGCGCGATTCTGGAACAGACTGGCGCGTATGCGTATATCGTGTTTAATCAGGATCTCTATGATAACAACGGCAACATTCCGACCTATGATAAGCTGGGCATTGTGGCGCATTGTGCGAATACCGATGAAATTGCCGCGTACATTGGGTGCGACGCGCAGACTGTCGCCGACAGCTTTGCGGCGTGGAACACGGCCTGCGAAAACAAGAACGATCCGGAATTTGCCAGTGAATACGACTGGGAGCGGAATATCACGACCAGCGGCCCGTGGTATGTGATTAAGATTGCGCCGGGTATCCATCATACGATGGGCGGTATCCAGATCAATACCGAGACCGAGGTGATCTCCACCGAAGGCACGGTGATTCCGAGTCTGTATGCCTGCGGCGAAGTGACCGGCGGCGTTCACGGCGGTAACCGCGTCGGCGGCAACGCTTTGATTGATTGCCAGGTGTTTGGCCGCATTGCGGGCGAACAGGCTGCCAAGAACGCTCAATAATGTAATTCTCATGTAATACTAATTCTTGTTAAAATGGCTTAATCCGCGCACCATCTTTTTCGCTCTGACTTTGCCTCGTTCCGTTCA
>CAKUOV010000096.1 GCA_934670115.1 uncultured Eggerthellaceae bacterium | reverse complement strand
CACGAAACAGCCCGGAAAGGGAACCCTATGGAAAAAGAACTCTTGATTTTAGTACCGTTCAAAGAACACCATATGGAGCAGATTCGCGCGGCGGCAAGCGATCGGCTGGTCGTGCGTCAGTTCCCCCAGGGGCTTTCGGGTGCAGAAGCCACCGAAGCGCTTGCCACCGCCACCGCCGTTGTTGGCGAGCCCGAAGTGGAAGACATTGCCGCAAGCAACACCGTGCAATGGGTGCAAATGACCTGGGCCGGAACCGATAAATACACGCGCAGCGGCAAACCGTTCCCCGCCGGCGTGCAACTGACGAACGCCGTGGGAAGCTACGGGCATACCATCTCGCAATACGCGCTGGGTCAGGCGCTTTCCATTTGCCAGAACCTGGGGCGCTACGCGAAGCATCAGGCAAGCGCGCAGTGGCATGACTTGGGAGGAATCGAAACGCTCGAAGGCGCAACCGTGCTTATCTTTGGCGCAGGAGATATTGGAAGCCATTGCGCAAAACGCTTTGCGGGCTTTGATGCGCACATCATTGGCGTATGCCGTTCGACGGAAGCGAAGCGCCCGTACTTCGACGAGCTCTGCACGCTTGATGTGGCCGAACAGTTCATTCCCCAGGCCGATGTCATTATTGGCGCCATTCCCAACAACGATGCCACTGCTGGCTATTTCGACGCGCGCCGCTTGGCGCTGTGCAAGCCGAACGCGGCACTGGTGAACGTCGGTCGCGGCAATTTCATCGATTGCCTGGCGCTTGATGCCGCCCTTCGCGCAGGTCAGCTGCGCGGCGTCGCACTTGATGTCACCGATCCCGAACCGCTTCCGGAAAAACACCCCTTATGGCAGCAAGAGCGTTGCCTGATAACGCCGCACTGCTCGGGCGGAGCTTTTGGGCGCCTGCCAGAAACCGAGCAGCATATCTGCGATTTGACCTGCGAGAACATTCGCAGATTCGTTGCCGGTCAGCCGCTCAAAAACCGCGTGTTCTAAGCCGCGCGCGGTTGGCTCCTTCCTCTCCCTTGCGCCTGCCCCTTCGCCTTGACCTCTTCGTCTCCCTTACCCCACCCCTTTGCCAGCGGCCTCTTTACCCTCCCAAACCCTTCGGCACGACCCCTCGTCTCCCTGTCATGATAAAAATGGAGTACTTTTCGGTGGGTTTGCCGAGGTTTACTTTTTCGTGATCTGGGGAAACACTGATTTTTCACCCGCGCGAAGATGAAAATCCACCGAAAAGTGGGTCGTTTTTATCATGGGGAAGGAAATAGGCGAAACAACCTGAGAACTGTGCAACGCAAAAGGGCGAGAGGCACAACAGCTTCCCGCCCTTCTCATTTACGCAACCCGCTTATCTCAAGCTCGCGTTCCTATTTCGCAACCGCCTTCGCCGTGAGCTGGTCATACTCGGCGTCGGTGAGCTTGTAGTTGTAGAACGTCTCGTAGTAACACGTTACCGCGGTCTTCATATCGGTCGAGAATGCCTGCGGATAGCACAAGCGCGGGAACCACTGCAGGCCCATGATCTGGTTCACCGTGGGCGGATTGTTCAGCCAAATGTAGGGATCGCTGGGAACCTGATAGTAATTGTTGTTCGCGATGGCGGAAATCTGAGCCCACGTTTCATCAGCGGCAACGGTGTCGTAAATGCTCGTGGGGCCGAAGATGATCATGTCGGGATTCCACACGGAAATCTGCTCAAGGCTGATCTCGTTGCCCAAGCCCGAACCCGAAGCTTTCTCGACTTCAACCACATTCGTGGCGCACATATCCAAAATCGTGCCCTGGTACGAACCCTTCGCAATAGCGGCAAGGCCGGACTCGCCCACCAGATACGCCACGCGCACGCGCTGATCTTCGGGGATGGTGCTCATGGCCTGCTCAACCTCTTGGTACGCGTTTGCGCAGTAATCGCCCAGCTGCTTGCCGCGCTCCGGCATGTTCAGCAGCTCGCCCAGCATGGCATACGCCTCATCATACGTGGCAAGCGTGGCCTCGATATGCACGCACGGGATGTTCAGCTGCTGCTGCAGGTTGTCCAAATCTTCCGCCATGCCCTTCTTTGCCTCGCCCCAGTCAATGAGCAGCTGTGCACCCGTTGCAGCCACAGCTTCTTTATTCAGGTCGCCCTTGTTGCCAAAAATGGCGCCTAAAACAGGAAGGCTCTGATACTGCGAGCCAATGTATTTCGCCTGTTCATCGGTAAGTTCTTGTGAAATGCCCACCATCAAGTCAGGAGCAAACGTCAAAAGCACCTGGTTTGCAGTATGCCCCGAGGGCACCACTTTCGTGATGTTAGCGGGAATTTCAACTTGCCTGCCCAG
>CAKUOV010000095.1 GCA_934670115.1 uncultured Eggerthellaceae bacterium | reverse complement strand
AACGCTTGCTGAGCGTTTTTTACGAGAATGGAAAGGGCTCTGCGGAATTACGTTCAGAAGCTTCGCAGCCTTCGCTCTATTCCACTTCGCAAAACCCTTTACGCATCATTTCGATTACTCATCCCGCATCTTTTGAGACGATGGGCTCTGCGGAATTACGTTCAGAAGCTTCGCAGCCTTCACTCCATTCCGCAGAGCCCCACGAAACTTTGCGGGATGCAGGGGAAGGTTGAGCGAACATACGACGCTTTGGATAAGCGCATTCGCTTACGAGCTGCAGAAAAGCATTATCCAAGCGGAGTCCGTTCGCGAACGCCTTTCCCTGCATCCCACTCTGCAAGTTAAACGTTAGCTGCTCAGCAAGCGTTTTTGTGATTCCGAGTTATGCGAGTTTGTACAGGGAGGTTTGCAGAACGAAGCGAAGGCTGCGCAGCTTCTGAACGTAGTTCTGCGAACCCCCACGAAGCACTATTTCCGCTGTGCTCAGCAAGCGTTTTTGTGATTCCGAGTTGTGCGGGTTTAGGCGTTTTCGTTGCTGCCTTCGGGAACCAAGAAGGGAGCTGCGGCACGAAGCGCCTGGTCGCGCGCAAGAGAGTAATCGACTCCTTCTTCCACATCAAGCGTGAGCGTGGCGCCGAACGTGTAATCGCTGGTATCGCCGAATACCACGCGCGGCGTATTCTTTTCGGGGTCAATTATGATGCCGTTCACCTGCGCTTTTACGGCATCAAGAATCTCTTGCGCCACCGTGTTCAAGTCGCGCGACGTATTCCAAATACGCAGCGGCACCTTCACGCACGTCAAAGGCGGCAGATGCACTACCGCTTGAGAGTTGATCATGGCGTTCGGGATGACAATTGTCTCGCCCGCCATGGTTTGGATGCGCGTATAGCGCCAGTTCACGTCGGAGACAATGCCGCGCTTGCCGCCCACCTCAATGAAATCTCCTGGCGTGACAATTCCCGCAAGCGACACTTGCAAGCCGCCAACCAGGTTCGATATGGTGTCCTGGCAGCCCAGTGAAATAGCAATGCCGCCTACGCCCAACGCCGTGATGGCGGCACTCAAATCGAAATTGAAACACGTGGAAAGCATGATGCTTAAACCGCAAACCCACACGATCACGTTCGCGATATTAAGAAAAATCGTGCTCGAAGGTAACGGAGAGCCATCGTGGCTGAGCATTTTATTCAAGAGCTTGCGAAGCGCCCGCGCAACGACCGCCGTTATGGCAATAATGATCAGGGCTTTCAGGAGCACGCCGCCCAACCCCATCGCAAATGCCTCTACTTGCTCAAGTGTAATCATAAGTCACCAACCGTCTTGTTGAAATCATGTCGCCTTGTGGGAATGCCCTCGCTGAACGTGCCCGAATCAACGCCAAACGCCCTACCGGCACCTGCAAGCCACACCGAAAGCAAATCGAGCTACCACGAAGGAGGCTTTGTCGGATAATCCTCGAACGATTGCCAAAGCACCACGCGTCCCGCTTTGCGCGTTTTATTCATGTCGATGAGCCGCTGGTTAGAGGACCCGCAGTACTTGAGCCCCAACGAACGTTTTGCCTGCACAAACGGGCCATCTACCAGCACATCTGCATATGCCAGCAAATCGCGTATCGCCTCTAAACGCTCGCGCTCGGCTTCGCTTGACGCGTCCGACAACACCGCAACTTGCTGCAGCAAATCCTCGTACAAATATCCCGTGTACACCCACACGTTGCGCCCTGCCGCCTTCACACGTCGCGCAATTTCCGCACATGCAGCCGGCTGCTCGAACGGATCGCCACCCGAAAGCGTTACGCCGGAAACAAGCTTGTTCTCAAAAATGCGCTCCACCACGTCATCGATGGCAACTTCTTCACCTGCATCAAAATCCCAGCTCTCAGGGTTGTGGCACCCTGGACAATGGTGAGAACACCCCTGCACGAACACGGAAAAACGCATACCCGGACCATCAACGATGGAATCATTTACCGTGCCAAAAAGACGTATTGTTGTCGGGGTAGACATTGCTGCTTCCTTTCCTGTTCGCTCATGAAAGGGTATCACAAGGCAGTGCACGCAACCGCGAAGGGCACGAAACACCACAGAGGAGCCGCAAGCGCGACTCCCCTGTTTCGCAATAATGATAGTTTTACCCTGAGCGCTCAACTTCAAGCGCTCGGTCTCATGCGCACAGCCTCAAGCGTCCGCGACGCCACCAGTGCGTCCATCGCGCCTGCAGGCGCCGCTTGCGCGACCTTCGCCGAGCCAAACCCGGCGAAAGCGCTAAATGTGATGCTTCACGCGGTCGTGCTCTTCGGCGCGCTTTGCATCGTTGAAGCGATCAAGCGTGCCTACCAGGTA
>CAKUOV010000094.1 GCA_934670115.1 uncultured Eggerthellaceae bacterium | reverse complement strand
TGTCAGTATCGTTGCATTCATAGGCGCTACTTTACCATGTTTCAGCCTCACGTTTCAGCACAAAATCTCTATTGGAAATAGTGTGCAAGGGGTAGTAAATATAATGGAGACTCTGTGGACGAATTGGTGAGTAAAAAATTTTTTACCATAATCGCAGGTCGCAGGTGCCCCGGCTATTTTGACCCCTTGACAAAGGATTTATAGAAGATACTATATGTTCACATCATCTTCTGGTGTAAACACAATATATTGTGTTGCAAATCCGTTTTTAAGCAATTTCACATAAGCAATGTCAGGGGGATTCTTTGCGTCAACCTGGCGTTTTGCTGTGTGGATAACAACTATGAAATAAGAAGGAATAGGGGTCCGTATGGTAACGAGCATCATCAAGCGTGACGGCCGCGCGGTTGATTTTCATCAAGAGAAGATTGCCGAGGCAGTAGAGAAGGCATTCCGTGCGAGCGGCGCCATGCAGCCGCGTGGCGTTGCTGATGGCATTGCCGAGCGCGTTGTCGAGAAAGTAGAATCTGGCGCAATCGAGGGAACTCCTACCGTTGAAGGCGTGCAGGACCTTGTTGAAGAGACGCTTATCGAAGAGGGCTTCACGCAGACTGCAAAGGCTTACATCCTGTATCGCGCCGAGCGCAACCGCGTGCGCGACGTGAACAGCCGCCTGATCCAAACGCTGAAGGACATCACGTTCTCCAAGGCGTCGGACTCCGACATGAAGCGCGAAAACGCCAACATCGATGCCGACACCGCCATGGGCACCATGCTGAAGTACGGCTCCGAATCCGCGAAGCAGTTCTATGAGATGTGCGTTTTGGACCCCCGCTACGCGCGTGCTCATAGCGAAGGCGACATCCATATCCACGACTTGGACTTCTACACGTTGACCACCACGTGCTGCCAAATTGAGCTGCGCAAGCTGTTCAAGGGCGGTTTCTCCACGGGCCACGGCGTGCTACGCGAGCCGAACGACATTGCGTCTTATGCCGCGCTTGCTTGCATTGCCATCCAATCCAACCAGAACGATCAGCACGGCGGCCAGTCAGTCTGCGACTTCGATTACGGTCTGGCCGATGGCGTGCGCAAGACGTATCGCAAGCAGTTCAAGAAGCACCTGGCCGAGGCCATGGACCTGCTAAGCGACATCGAGGATGCGCGCACGTGGGCGCAAGACACGCTTGCCGGCATTGAAGAGGCTACGGGTACTGTTGCCGCTATCGAGCTTGATCCGGCGTATCGCGAAGCGCTCGAAGAGAAACTGAAGAGCGTTTTGTCCGATGAAGTGGCCGAGCGCGTGTTCACCTACACGGAAAAGAACGCGTACAACGACACCGACCGCGCAACGTTCCAGGCCATGGAGGCGCTGATCCACAACCTGAACACCATGCATTCCCGCGCTGGTGCGCAAACGCCGTTCTCTTCGGTGAACTATGGCATGGATACGTCCGCTGAAGGCCGCATGGTCATCCGCAACACGCTGCTTGCTACCGAGGAAGGCCTGGGTTCGGGTGAGACGGCTATCTTTCCCGTGCAGATTTTCCGCGTGAAGGAAGGCATCAACTACAATCCTGGTGACCCGAACTACGATCTGTTCAAGCTGGCAATCCATTGCTCTGCAAAAAGGTTGTTCCCCAACTTCAGCTTCCAGGACGCACCGTTTAACTTGCCGTACTACAAGGGTACGCCTGAGACCGAAATTTCGTACATGGGTTGCCGTACGCGCGTTATGGGCAACGTCTACGACCCGGAACGCGAAATCACGCCTGGCCGCGGTAATCTGAGCTTTACTTCTATCAACCTGCCGCGCTTGGCTATTCGTTCTCGTGGCGACATTGACCTGTTCTTCGACCTGCTTGATTCTAAGCTGCGCCTGTGCGTGGGCCAGCTGGACGAGCGCTTTGAAATTCAGGCGCAAAAGCGCGTGTACAATTCGCCGTTCTTGATGGGCCAGGGCGTGTGGATTGACTCCGAAAAGCTCAAGCCCGATGATGAAGTGCGCGAAGTGCTCAAGCACGGCACGCTTTCCGTGGGTTTCATTGGCCTGGCGGAAACGTTGAAGGCGCTCACGGGCAAGCATCACGGCGAATCGGCCGAGTCCCAAAAGCTTGGCCTGGAAATCGTGGGCCACATGCGCGCCTATCTTGATCGCTTGTCTCAGCAGACGCACATGAACTACACGCTGCTCGCTACGCCCGCCGAAGGTCTTTCGGGCCGCTTCGTGCGCATGGACCGCGCTCGTTATGGCTCGATTCCCGGCGTGACTGACCGCGAGTACTACACGAACAGCTTCCACATTCCCGTGTACTACGACATCGAGGCGTTCCGCAAGATCGAGCTTGAGGCGCCTTACCATGCGCTGACGAACGCCGGCCACATTAGCTACGTGGAGATGGACGGCGATCCCAGCGAGAACCTGGAAGCGTTTGAGGCTATCATTCGCCACATGAAGGAAAGCGGCATTGGCTACGGTTCTATCAACCACCCCGTTGATCGCGATCCTATCTGCGGTTATAACGGCATCATCAACGATGAATGCCCGAAATGCGGTCGTCACGAGGAAGATGCCGAAGTCGGCTTCGAGCGCATTCGCCGCATCACGGGCGACCTGGTAGGCACGCTTGATCGCTTCAACGAT
>CAKUOV010000093.1 GCA_934670115.1 uncultured Eggerthellaceae bacterium | reverse complement strand
CCTAGCCGCCAATCTCGCTTACCGGCACGCATACGCGCACGCGATCGTCGTACAGCGAGTTGACCTCAACATCAACGCCGTAAATGTCGCTCACCAGCTCTTTCGTAATCACGTCTTTCGGATCACCGAACGCCTTCAAGTGACCCCGCTCAAGTACTAGCGTCTTATCGGCATACAAAAACGCCTGATCAGGCTGATGCGTTGACTGCACAATGCTCATTCCTTCGCGCGCAAGCTGCCGCACACATGAAAGAACGCGCACCGTGTTACCGTAATCCAGCGCGCTGGTTGGCTCATCCATGATGATGGTATGAGCGTCCTGCGCAATGGCGCGGGCGATAAGCACAAGCTGTTGCTCGCCGCCGGAAATCTGCGTATACGTGCGCCCGGCTAAGTGGCCAATGCCCACGCGCTCCAGCGCCGCGTACGCACGCTCCACATGCTTCTTGCGCGGCGAGCCGACAATTCCCAGGTCGTGCCCGGTGCTCATGATGACAACGTCCAACACGCTGTAATCGTACACCGGCGCGTGAGACTGCGGAATATAGGCGATTTCCTGCGCGCGCTGACGGATGTTCAGCTTGCTCAGGTCCTTCCCATTCACTAAAATGCGACCCGTATATCCGCTGTTCAGTCCTAGAATGCACTTGAAAAGCGTGGATTTTCCCACGCCGTTGGGACCCAGCACGTTCACCAGCGTAGCATCGGGAATCTCCAGATTCAGGTCAAACAGCACCGGATGGTTGCCGTACGAAAAGTTCAATCGTTCAATCGTAATGCTCATTTAAATCTTCTTCTTTCGCGTGATCAGGTACAAGAAGAAGGGGGCGCCAATGAACGCCGTCAGGATGCCAATAGGAATTTCCGCTGTGGTTAGCAGGCGCGAAACGTCATCGACGATAAGCAGGAAACCCGCGCCCATAAGCATGCTCGTTGGCATGAGCTTGCGATAATCGCAGCCTACCACCATACGGCACAAATGCGGAATGACCAGGCCAACCCAGCCAATCATGCCCGTCACAGCAACGCTTGCGGCAGTGACCAGCGTGGCGGCAAGCGTGACCACTAGGCGAATGCGGCGCGCGTTCACGCCCATGGTGGCTGCTTCGTCATCGCCCATGGTCAGGATGTTGATGCGCCAACGCATGACAAAAAGCACCACCAAGCCCACCGCCATGAACGGCAGTGCCATAAGAACGTCCTTCATCTGGATGCTGGTCAGGCTTCCCATGAGCCAATACGTAATGGCGGGAAGCTGATCGGCGGGGTCGGCCACCAGCTTGGCAAACGACACGCCCGCCGAAAACAG
Organism: uncultured Eggerthellaceae bacterium; assembly: GCA_934670115.1. Taxonomy (GTDB): domain Bacteria; phylum Actinomycetota; class Coriobacteriia; order Coriobacteriales; family Eggerthellaceae; genus CAKUOV01. The sequence continues at coordinate 1,474 of CAKUOV010000093.1, read as the reverse complement.
CGAGCTTACCATAACGCCCGCCAGCACCGTCACCAGAATGCGGTTGCCCTTCGCGCGATTGCTTATCATCAAAACAAGCAGCACCGTAAACATAGAAAAGGCGAAAGCGAAAGCTGAAATGCCGAAGCTTCCCATGCCCACAAGAATGGCGATGGCGGCACCAAGTGCTGCGCCTTGCGAGGCACCCAAGATGTCGGGCGATGCAAGCGGATTTTGGAAGACGCCCTGAAATGCAGCGCCCGCTGCAGCAAGGCAACAGCCCACGAGCAACGCCATGATGATGCGCGGCATGCGCACGTTGAAGAAAAGCGCTTCTGCTTGCGCAGTCCAAGTGGGCTCAATGGCATTCGTATTCGCGAAAAACTGCGTTATGCGATTTGCCATCATGGAAAAGGCCTGGTCAACCTCAATAGGAAAACGACCAAGCATAAGCGAGCAGATGAAAGCCACCAGGATGAATACCACCAAGAGAACAGTCACGAGACGCATACGTGCGTTACCGGCATGCACGACTTTCTCTGCGGGCGAAAGGTATTCTGCCGCGTGCGCAATCTCGCTTTCGGTTGGTATATCAGACTCAGATGCGCTGACCGCCGACCGCGCCGCACCTAAACTTGCGTCCCCTGCCCGCACATCGGTCGTGCAGAGTGATTGGGCAGCTGGCGCCGGTTGATTGATGCATTCTGCCGGTACGGAGCATTTCACCTGACTGGCATATTCTTCCAACTCAATACATTCGTCCTGCTCAGAGCCGCTTTTTTGAACCTTTTTCGGAAACTTCTCCCTCAAGGAAATCCCCCATCTCTTTTCCTTTGGTTCGATTATTCTACAATGTGAATATTTTATTGTCAATATGATACTAATATGACATATTCGTAATTGGGGACAATTATTTACAACCGATTCACCTTTTAACTTCGCCCTTTAAGCCACGCCCTTTTAAAATCCTTCAAATTTCCTCCACCCCTTCCTGGTCCACGTCTTCCCAACTCCACTTACCTCACCTTCTCGACCCTTAGCCCCCAACCCCCTCATCTCGATCGCCCCACATCTTCGCCTGCAGCCCCTTCATCTTGACCGCCCCACATCTTCGCCTGCAGCCCCACCTCTCCCCGACTCCCCATGATAAAAATGGGGCACTTTTCGGTGGGTTTGCCTAGGCTTACTTTTTTGCGACCTGGGGAAACGCTGGTTTTCAACGCACGCGAAGACGAAAATCCACAGAAAAGTGGGTCGTTTTTATCATCGCGCAAAAGTCAGGAATAGCAGGCGAAGGAGCAGAAGAACAGGCGCCGTTTTTGCAATTAGGAGAAAGAACGAGCAAAACAGCTCAAAAGCAGCCAGAAGCGAATCGTAAGGAGAGTCGAACACGCCAAGCTTCCTTTCGCAAGCCTACAACGTGGGAAGACCTAGTTGTTGCCGCAGTTCAATCTGCTTCTTTCGATAATCGGAAGGGAAATGCTGTGGCACACGA
>CAKUOV010000092.1 GCA_934670115.1 uncultured Eggerthellaceae bacterium | reverse complement strand
GCGCAAGTCATCTACGATTTGTCCAAGGGTGTTTATGGCGCAGATTATGCTTCCTTCAAGCTTCCGAGCGGCTGGGGCATGAGCGCTCTGCGCTGGGTTGCTAACGTTAACGGCGACGATGCCATTGATGCGACAGATGCGTTTGCCGTTCAGTACTTCACGCATTACGGCTCTTACGGCGCGTAAGCCCGTTTAGGGTAAGTCGCGTAAACTGTGTTAAGGAGTTCCCTGGTTGTTTGCAGCCAGGGAACTTTTTTGTTGACAAATTACCCCACCTTTTGTCAACAATTCGCGCTGCGAGGGTGCCGGTCGGTCGGCTTTCTTCCATGTTGTTGAAAAAGGGCTCCCAAATTCGAAGTTGTGGTAGGTTGGAAGTAGGTCGGATGCGTAAGTCGAGGCATTTTCTGTCAGCGAGTGTTTTCTTGTAAGATGCAAATTTTTAAAATCCCAGTTCATAACTATACCCGTATGAGTCATATTATGATGACGGGCTATCGTCGAAGACTGGACCTACTTCCAACCTGCATCAACTTCGAATCTGACCCCGATTTTTTAACAACATGACCCGAAAGCGGCCGAGATGATAAAAAGCGACAGGGCTTTGCATTGCCGGCGGACATCCTTTGCGAACGCGCCTCTGACATGCGAAGGGGCTGCACCGAAAAACTTCGATGCAGCCCCTTTTGGTGGGGAAGGGCGCTTGTTTCAAAGCTGCCTATTATCCCCATGCAAGCGCGGGTTCCAGCTTATGCGCTTGCGCCCCACGTGCCGTAATGCACGAAGTGCTGAGTCGCGAAAGCATCGGCGGCGTCAATTGCGTCGTCGTTATTGACATTCGCGGTCCAAATCAATGTGGCGTGCGTCCAGCCAGCGGGAAGTGCCAGCGAAGCGTAGTTCTCGCCGTAGTTGCTGCGGCTCATGTCATAGATGACCTGGGCGTCAACAATGTTGATCTTGCCATTGTTGTTGACGTCGCCCTTCGTGGCATCGGCCAATACGTTTACGGTAGCAACGTTGCCCAGAATCACATTTTGCTCAACGGGGTTGCCCTCCAGTGCGGCCATGCCGTCCTTCACGGATACGGTTGCGCCGTCGCATGCCTTCAGGGCCTTCAGGGTTGCCGTAGCAACAACAATGCCGTCCTTCGCATCCGCGCCGTTGTTGTAGAAGCTGAACGTGGCTTCGGCCTTGTTGTCTGCGGGCAGGAAGGATGCGCCCTCGGAAAGACCTGCTCCCTTGGAAACGCCCACGAGTTCGAACTGGGTGGAATCGTAATCCAGCACGCCGGACAGGGCGGCAACGCCGTCGTTTGCGGTTACGATCACGTCAACTGTTACGGTGTCGCCCACCTTAATGGGGTCGGCGGCAGAAACGGAGGTCGATACCTTGAAGTAGCTCAAAGCTTTACCCAGCTTGTAGGAGTCTGCGCCCAGCGGATCGTCAGTACGGTTGAGACCCGCTTGCCAGCCGCAGCCGCTCACGGGCGGGCAGCCAGAAGTGCCGTTTTCGGTGTTGAAGACAACGGTGCCTTCCATAACAGTGGGATTCTCGAAGTTGGTATCCAGGTACTTCAAGAAGCCGATAACACCTTCGGCACCGCAATCAATCGAATAAAGGTTTCCAGAAATGCTATCCATGGCGTTCAAGCTGCAAAGATAACCGATGATTGCACCTATGTTCCTTGTACCAGAAACTTTACCGGTAAACGTGTTGTTGCTGATGGAGCCAGCCACATTGCTCCAGGTTTGAGCGACATATTCGTCGGCACCCAGAATGCCGCCCACGTTGCTGCTTCCGGAAACAGTGCCGGTAGATGTGCAACCCGTGATGGTGGGACGTCCGCCGTTTGGAGCGGTTTGGTTGCTGTAGCCGCCGCCCACGATGCCGCCCACGTTGCTGCTTCCCTCAACCGTTCCGCCGAAGGTGCAGTTAATGGCATCGCATTTTCCCATGGCGTTGTCGGGCGTTCCAATAATGCCGCCTACGTAGGCTGTTCCCTTGACGGTTGCGTAGCTCACGCAGTTTTCAACGGTGCCTATCATGCGCCCGCCAATAGAGCCGATATACGGTTGGTCGCCATCGCATCCGATGGTGACGCCTTCTTCAATGGTGCAATTACGCACCGTGGCTTCGAATGCCGCCGAGCAGCCTGCGAAACCGTTCGTGGTGATGTTGCCGCCCAGCAGGCCCGACTTCACCACGTTTGTACCGCTTTTCAGCGTCACATTGTCGATGACCACGGAGGAACCGGAAAGACCCACGCCTTCCAGATTGTTGACCAGGCCGTAGCCCTCAATGCGCTCACCGTAAATGTTAAGGTTCTTGATTTCAGCGCCCCAAACGTATCCGATCAGCGGTTTTTCGCCCGCTGGCACGGTCACGGTGTATCCAGCGCCATCGATGGTGCCCCTGAAGGCGTTCAGATTCTTGCCCTTTTTGATGTCAATCGAGCCGTCTTTAGTGCACCCGATAGGCGCCCAGTTCTCGGGCAAGGTGATATTGGTAGTCATGCGGAAGAAGGCGCCTTCGGTGACGAATCCCGCAGCTACTAATTGGCTCAAATTCTGCAGGTCGGCGGCGCTGCTCAGCAGATAGGGGTCTTCCTCGGTTCCGCTTCCCGTAAACGACGGGGAAATAATGGAAATGGGGTGTTTCACGCTCAAACCGTTATAGGTGATTGTTACCTCGGTTTCGTTTGTCAGGCCGCCGCTGGGCGAAACAGTGTAGTATTTGGAGTCTTTGACGGTGCGCGTTGATCCATCAGCATAGCTTGCCAAAAGCTGCAGACCGGCCGTGTTAAATGTTTGGCCTTCAAGGTAATACAGCGTGCTTGCAGGTTGAGCGATTTCCAGCGTCTGCGGCACACGGTCGTTGCTTACGTATTCCACGCAGCGCTCGAGCTTTTGCACAAGCTCTGCGGGGATTTGCTGTTTCTTCTCTTCACTCAAGTTCGAGT
>CAKUOV010000091.1 GCA_934670115.1 uncultured Eggerthellaceae bacterium | reverse complement strand
TCCATTGCCGAGCAGCCTTGACGAATGCAGCGAATCGCCCTGGGTAAAATGCGCGGGCAAAGGCCATCTTGTCGGAATTCGGGCGCAAAAACGCCCGAATCGACGGTGCGGGGCAGCTTGAAGGCGCGCACAAGGCATCTTGGAACCCTGCGATTCCATCGCATGCAGTAAAAGCCCAGGTCGCAAAAATCCCCCGGCTGATTCGAATGCGGCAAAGCCTTCCCCACCTGCCCCGTATCGACGATTTGTGCGTTTTCGGACGGAAAAAACGACAACATGCCACCGAAGAGTCCAAAAGGGGATGCCGGAACCATAACGCGCCGGAAGCAAGCCCAGCGCGCACATCAGAACCCCGACATGCAGACCCCCAAAGGCACCCGCCAGCCAAGCGAATGGATTGGAACAAACCTCCGTCCCCAAATAGGGAAAAAGCGACAAGGGGGGCGTCGGCTAGTAAGGGTCGAGCCGAACTGCGACGCTTTGGATAAGTTGAGCGGGCTCCAAGTACGAAGAGGCATTATCCAAGCGGAGTCGTGAGGCGAGCCCTTGCCAGCCGACGCCCTGAATTGCATCGTACGATTGGCTGACTGGAAGCAAAATGTGAAAAAGACCCCGTCACTTTTTCACATTGCATACCGCAGCAGAGCACAGAGAATCCAAGACACGCAGGGCACCTCGGGTTCTCAAATGCTCGAAATGTTGACAAAAGGTGGGGTAATTTGTCACACGGCTAATCGTCTGCGTCGTTTGCGCCGCCACCTACATCGCATGCGGCGCAGTTCTTCGTCTCCTCCACAAACTGCTCGTAGTTTTTCTTGTACGCAAGTTGAATGAATACAACAATTGCCGAGAACACCATGGCAAAGTAGACCAGCAACTTCTCAAGACCCATGCCCAAAAGCTCAATGCCTGTATGGAAACCAGCGCCATCAACAATCAGCAGAACGCCGATAACCGTAATAAAGCACAGCGCAAGGATCTTCATCTCAACATGCTTGTTGATGAAATCGGAAACAACATCGATGAACACCATCATAAGCAGAACGGCCGTGATAACCGCAATGATCATGATGATTAGGTGATCAGCCAGGCCAACAGCGGCGATAACCGAGTCGATAGAGAACACAACGTCCATAACCATAATAGTAGCAATAGCCTGCGGCAGGCCGATAATGCGACCCTTCGATGCATCTTTGCTGTGCTTTGCATCGTGCTCATCGCGCAGGTCGGTTACTTTCACCACGGAAGTCAGCTCTTCGATGCCCTTATACAGCAAATAGATACCGCCCAGCAAAAGCACCAAGTCACGCACGGAGAATCCGTGGCGGTAAATACCCAGGTCAATGGTGAATAGCGCCGTTGTCATATGCACCAAATACGATGCAAAGCACAAAAAGATAATGCGCATCAACAACGCGCCCGCCAGACCAAGCTTTCTGCCGATATGCTGCTGGCTTTCTTTGAGTCGATCGGTTGTGATAGTAATGAATACGATGTTGTCCACACCCAAGATGATCTCCAGGAAAATGAGCGTCACCAGGCTAATCCATGCCTCGGGTGTTGCAAAAATCGACAAATCCATGTGTTACCTTTCTTTTCTCTCTATTTTTCGTTTCGGCTACGTCTTGCCTATTGTTCGTTTCATCCGCTTCGCTGCTCGTTCGCTTCGCTATCCGTTCGTTTCGCCGTTCGCTTGATTCGCGAACTGCCCATCAAACCGTTTTCACCCACAAAAAAACTCACGGCGCCCAACGGCACCGTGAGTCTCGTTTATTAAGATACGCCAGCTTGCCCGATATTTGGCAAGCAGGATTGTTGACGCATCGCATTTATGGAATGCTAACTACTCCCTCGCAGTGCGACCATATTAGCAAAAGCACCCCTGGGGAGCAATGCTATAATTCCAGAAAACAAGTTAATCAGACAAGTCAACCAGGAGAAAAGATGAGTGGTCATAATCCTGCCGATACCAACGATACGCATATCGAAGGAAACGTGGTGTATCCAAATGCCGAAAAGCTGCTAAGACCTCAATCCATCAGGGGAAAGTCGATTATCGTTGCTGGCATTGTTGTTGTGCTTGCTGCGGTACTTGCCGTCAATTTCGTGATGAAAGCGGCTGATGGCATTTACTTTTCCGAAGTAAGAAAGTCCACGCAGATTGAGCAAAACATGACGCGCACGGCAGCGTATGACTTCCCTTATATGAAGGATTATATTACGTGGAGCAATGCGCAAGACGTTTACAACGAACTTGCCGAGCAATACGCGTTGGTACAACTGGGCGTAGATGATGTAACCGATAGCACGTTTGACGCGTTCAGGCTGCCCGATGACGTGAGCGCCGAAGAAGGCACCGTCGCCTTGAAAAACGGCATTGGCTCCATGGACATCCTTGCGGCTTCTAAAGTGCTCAACGGCGGATGGCGCGTTACCATGGATCTTACGAACTACCAAGATTTTCGCATTCGCTATGCCGATTTTCAGGCAACCACCATCGAGGAAGCAATTCTGAATGCCGTCCACAACCAAGGGTTCGATGGCGAAGGCTGCGAAATGACGAAAGAAGGCGTTGACGAATCGGGCAATACCTTCAAGAGCGGAACGATCGATATTGACGATGAGACGTATTTCTGGCGCGTGTCTGCCGTGAAGTTCAACGATGCCTATTCCATTAAAGGAATGCCTGATACCGTGATTTACGTTGGCATCAGAATGACGAATTAAAGCTTGTTTTGCTTAAAGGCAATTAGGAAGACGCTTCTAGTAGCTTCTAAGCGCCAGAAAGCCCCTCGGGAGCTCTTAGTACCGCCGCAACCCGTTCAGCAAGGGTTCGCGGCGGTTTTCTTTTGGGGATTCCACCTCATCGGTTCGAACCCCGTATAACTATGCAGCAACAACAAAAACAGCCTGGAAATCACTTCCAGGCTGCTGGGTTTATCATGGAGCGGACAACGGGGTTCGAACCCGCGACCCCCACCTTGGCAAGGTGGTGCT
>CAKUOV010000090.1 GCA_934670115.1 uncultured Eggerthellaceae bacterium | reverse complement strand
AGGTGGGGTAATTTGTCAACAACATGAAGGCGGCCCCGGGAGCAGGTCAGCCCAGGGTCGCCTTGGGAAAGGAAGGGGTCGCCGGCCGGGCGGGGGGTGGAACAAACCTCCGTCCCCCGTTCCACCCCGTTCCACGGCCGGCAATCGCGGATAGGTCTTAATCGGGCCGGGCCGGAAGGGCGATGCCGCCCAGTCCGGCCGAAAGCCCTACGCCCAGGCTCCGTAGTGCACGAAGCGCTGGATGGCGAAGGCGTCAACCGCGTCGATGGCGTCGTCGCCGTTGACGTTTGAAGCCCACAGCAGGGTCGCGCGCGTCCAGCCGGCGGGAAGCGCCAGCGCGGCGTAGCCCTCGCCGTAGGCGCCGGTGGCCATGTCGTAGACCACCTGCGCGTCCACGATGTTCACGCGGCCGTTGCCGTTCGCGTCGCCCAGCGTGGCGTCCGCCAGCACGTCGAGCGTCGCGACGCCGCCCACGGTCGCCTGGTAATCCAGCGAGTCGCCCGCGATGGCCGCGGTGGCGTCCTTCACGCCGATGGTCGCGGCGTCGGCGGCCGCAAGGGCCTTGAGCGTCGCCGTGGCGACCACGATGCCGCCCTCCGCGTCGGCCGCGGCCTCGTTGCCGTAGAAGCTGAACAGGGCCTCCGCCGCGCCCTGGGCCGGCAGGAACGACGCGCTATCGGACAAGCCCGCGCCCTTCGAAACGCCCACCAGCTCGAACACGGCAGGGTCGAAGTCCAGCGTGCCGGACAGCGCCGCCGCGCCGTAGTTCGCGGAAACGGACACATTCACCGTCACGGTGTCGCCCGCGCGCACGGCGGCGGGAACAGCACCGGAGCCGTCAGCCGCGACGGCGGTGGAAACCTCGAACGCCGGAGCGATCATCCTGCACAGCGCATCGGCGTCGGCGCCCAGCGGGTCGTCGGTGCGGTTATGGGCAGCCTTCCATGCGCAGCCGGTGACCTCGGGGCACTCGTCCACGCCGTCCTCGGTGTTGACGTACAGCGTGCCGTCCGCGGGGGTCGGGTTCGCGCAGCTCGTGTCCACGATCCACACGCCGCCGATGCCCCTGTCGGCACCGCAGCCGTACGCGAACGTGTTGCCGGTGATGTTGTCCCATTTGTTCAGCGAGTCCTTGAAGCCGATGATGGCGCCCACGTTCGACTCGCCGGACACCTTGCCGCCGAAGATGTTGCCGCTGAACTCGTAGCCGTTCCAGGCCTGCGCGACGTAGCCGTCGCCGCCCAGGATGCCGCCCACGTCGTCCTTGCCGGTGACGGTGCCGGTGCAGCTGTTGCCCACGATGGTGGGCAGAATGCCGTTCGGGGCGGTGGAGTTCGAGTAGCCGCCGCCCACGATGCCGCCGGCGAAGCGCCCGTTTGCCTCGACCGTGCCGCCGAACGTGCAGCCGCGCACCTCGACCTGGCCCATCGCGTTGTCGCGCGTGCCGATGATGCCGCCCACGAAGTAGGTACCCTTCACGGTGGCGTAGCTTACGCAGTTCTCCACGGTGCCCTGGAAGCGGCCCGCGATGGAGCCCACCATGGACTGGTCGCCGTCTCCGCCCACGGTCACGCCGCGCTCGACGGTGCAGTTGCGCACGGTGGTCACGAATTCGGCGGAGCAGCCCGCGAAGCCGTTCGTGGTGATCTCGGCGCCGATGAGGCCGGACTTCGCCACGTTCGTGCCGGCTTTCAGCGTCACGTTGTCGATGACAACGGCGCTGCCGGAAAGCCCCACGCCCACCAGGCTGTCCACCAGGCCGTAGCCGTCGATGCGCTCGCCGTAGACGTTCAGGTCGCGCACGGTGGCGCCCTTCACGTAGCCGATGAGAGGCTTTCCGCCCGCGGGCACGGTGACGGTGTGGCCGTTGCCCAGAAACGTTCCGGAGAACGGCCAGAGGTTCTTGCCGCCCTTGATGTTGTTCGTGCCGTCCTTCGTGCAGCCCATGGGCTTCCAGTCGGCAGGGAGCTCGACATCGGCCTGCAGGCTCACGAACTGCCCCTCGAACGAGATGCCCGAGTTCACGAAGCTGCCCAGCACCGACAGATCGGCCTGGCTGGAGATGATCCAGGGGTTCTCCGCGGAGCCGTCGCCCTCGAACGCGTCGGCGGGGGTGTACTCCTTGACCTCGACGGTCGCCACGTCTGTCTTCACCTCGGACACAGCGCCGTCGTGGACGGTGCGCACCACGCAGTAGTAATCGGTGCTGCCCAGGGCGGACATATCGACAGAGATGGTTGGGGACATCTCGCCCACCATGAACTCATCAACACCGCCGGACACCTTGTGCCACTGGTACTGCACGATGGCGCCCTCCGGCGCCTGCGCCTCCACGGACAGCGTCGGGTCGCCGATGCCCTGGAAGATGCTCTTGCTCTCGGGCTGCTTCGTTATGGTCGCAGAAGCGCCCGCGCCCGTGCCGTCTGCGTTGAAGAACACCTTCGTGCCGTTCTTCTCGATGGCGGACTTAGCGTTGTCGGTCGCAGCGGCGTTCCACTGCTCCTCGGTACCGCCGAACAGAATGACCTCGGCGCGCTGGTCTGAAACGTCGTATTTCTCGAGCGTCGCGGGCAGCATCAGGATGCGCACATCACCCGGAACGAGCTGCGTTACCTCCTTGGCGCCGGGGAAGCTCACATACGTCACACGTTGATTCATGTCGGAATCAACTTTGTGGTTCTCGTCCAAGGGGAATTTCTCGACAGAACGCGGAAGCACCAGCTTATCAAGCCTGGTCATGCCGCAGATGGAGAAGGAATACACCGATGGGCCGGCTTGGTAGTAGATATCACCCATCGCGTCAGGCAGAACAAGTTCGGAAAGCGAAGGGCATCTTACGAACATGTCGTTGTACGCGGGCATGTTCTGCGGCAAGCGCACCGAATTCAGGCTCGCGCACTCATTGAAGATGCCGTATCCGTACGATACGCCCTCCGTGTCCGCCAAATCATCCATGACAAGCGTCCTGAGGCTCGTGCAGCGTTGGAACGCGCCGTTGCCAATGACCTTTACCGTGCCGGGGATATGTAAGCTCTCGATGCCCGTGCATCCCATGAACGCATTCGCGGCAATCGTCTTAAGAGATGCGGGAAACTGGATGTCGGTGATTCCGGTGCATCCCTGGAACGTCGCGCTAAGCGTCTCGATGCCCTCGGGGATGACCAGCGTGCCCGTAATGGCGCTCGGGCAGACGTAGGCGATCTCCGTCCCCTTGTAGAGGATGCCGTTGTCGAAGCTGAAGGGGCATCCCTCGACGCAGGTGAACGAGCTCAGATTCTTGCACCCCTTGAACGAAGTCGCGTTGATCTTCGCCAACGTGCTGGGGAGCGCGACCTCGCGCAGGCTCGTGCAGTTCAGGAACATGTTGCCGGGGAGCTCGGTCACGCCCTCG
>CAKUOV010000089.1 GCA_934670115.1 uncultured Eggerthellaceae bacterium | reverse complement strand
CCGTTAGCTTAGTTGGTAGAGCAGGGGACTCTTAATCCCAAGGTCCGGGGTTCGAGTCCCCGACGGTCCACCATTTGAACTTCAACCTCCCGCTGGGAGGTTTTTTGGTATTTAGAAGACGTTCAGATACGAACCAGCGAAGCTCGAACTGAAATTCACCCTTTTGGGAGATTTCTTCATATCTGAAGTTTTCGCATCCGCGGTTAAGGAAAGGGCGCAAACCATGAACCACTCCCCCATTGAGCCTTCAACCCTCAAAGAACTCCAAGATGCCCTGACGCAGATTCTGGGCGCCCAAAACGTGCTTATCGATGAGCCCATGGCGCGCCACACCACGTTCAAGATTGGCGGGCCTGCAGATATCCTGGCAACGCCTCAAAGCGTCGAGCAAATCACCCGCACGGTGCAGCTTTGCAAAGAGTCAAGCATTCCCTGGCGCGTGATTGGTTTAGGCTCGAACATTTTGGTGAGCGACGCAGGACTGCGCGGCGTAACCATCAAGATCGGAAAAGGTTTTAGCGAAGTGCGCGTTGAAGGCACGAAGATCATCGCGCAAACAGGAGCCAGCAATGCCTCAATCGCGGCAACAGCAAAACGCGCAGGGCTTGCCGGCTATGAATTCGCAGCAGGCATTCCGGGAACCGTGGGAGGCGCCGCAATCATGAACGCCGGCGCTTATGGCGGCGAGTTCTGCCAGGCGTGCGAAAGCGTTTTGTGCCTGCGCCCGAACGGCAACGTTGAACGCATTGCCGCCGCCGAGGCAAACTGGTCGTATCGTCACAGCCAGATGATGGACGACGGAAGCATTGTGCTCGAAGCAACGCTTCAACTGACCCCCGATGACCCCAGCGTCATCCAGGCACGCATGAACGATCTTCGCCAGCGCCGCGAAGACAAACAGCCGCTCAATATGCCCTCGGCAGGATCGACGTTCAAACGTCCCGAAGGCTATTTCGCAGGAAAGCTCATTGAGGACGCCGGCCTGCGCGGTTACCGCTGCGGCGGCGCGCAAGTCTCCGAGAAGCATTGCGGCTTCGTGGTAAACGCAGGCGGCGCCACCGCGCAAGACGTGCGCGACCTTATTGCCCACGTACAGGAAGCGGTGTATGAGCGCGACGGCGTGCATATGGAGCCCGAGATTCGCATGTGGGGCTTCTAGGGGCTTCCGCGCACTATCGCTTGATAACAAGTCGAAGTCCTCGTACGGTTTGAAGCTCCCCGTTTCTGAAGAAATATTATTCCCGAAAAAGTAATTTGATGAAAAGGTGTACAGGTTTTGTGCACCTTTTGCATTTCTAAACCGCTTTCTTGACCTAGACCTAACTTCAGGTTTTAAAGTCCTCTGTGTTGGTAGGATTTAGAATCAACGAAGACCAGCTTGGCACGCTCCCCTTCCGATTCGTTGATTCGTTTGCACCCGGCAGGTCGAAACGCAGCACGCGAATCGACGTAAACGGGCAACACAAATACCGAGAGGACGCCCCATGACACATGATGATTTTTCCTTGCGAGCAGTTTCTCGACGCACATTTCTTCACTTAACCGCAGTCCTGGGTGCTGGAACGCTGCTCAGCGCAAGCGGATGCTCAACTTCTCATGCAAGCGCATGCTCATCAACCGCAGGCGAAGACAACGGAACGCCCACGTATTCATCAACGACGCCCGCGGACACAAACAACCTTTCGACGAGCGCTCTTGCAACATTTATGCTCATGAGCGACGTTCATATCAACAACGGAAACGACGATGCCATCGTACGTTTCAGGCAAGCCCTGGCCGATATTGCATCCCTTGAGCAACGCCCCGATGCAATTGCCGTCATAGGCGACTTGAGCGATCAAGGCTACGCCGACGAGCACGACATATTCAAGCAGCTTGTTGCAGAATCGGACTTTTCGCTTGACGACATGATCATCGCCATGGGAAACCACGATCTTTGGGTTGTCGACAACCCCGCAAACGAAGAGCTGGTAGCCCAGCAGCGCGCCGCGTTCGTTGACGCATACAACTTGCCCGGGCTCTATTACGATACCACCGTGGCAGGACAGCACGTTGTGGTACTTGGACCCGATAAATTCTGTGCAGACTGGGTTCGTTTCGACATGAGCGATGATCAGCTGAGCTGGCTTGATAGCATTCTCAAAAACGATGCCGACGCAGGAGTGCACACCTGCGTGTTCTGTCACGAACCCATCAACAACACGGTGTACAGCAGCGAAGATGGCAGCTGGGGATCACGTAACTCCTTCTACGATTATCGTAAAATCGATGATGTTGTGTCCCAATACCCCCAAGCCATTTTCCTTTCAGGCCACACCCATGTGTATCCCGGCATTAAAGCCGACGATGCGAATCGCCCCATCTACGTCAATGACGGCTCATGCGCGCGCAGCTACAAACCGCAAACAAACAAACGCGGAAGCTGGGGCATGCAGATGACCCTATTCAACGACCACCTGGAATTCAAAATCCGTGATTTCGAAGGGCACCGATGGCTCGATGAGCCGCTGATTGCGCTGTTCGACCGATAGGAAGCAGGGCTGGTTCATAGCGACCTCTTCCTCAAGAATGTCCGTCTACACAAGCTCGCTTTTTCGGCAGCCCCGAAATGAGCCCCGCCTCACGCGGGAGCGCGGGTAAAAAGCGCCACGGACCTCCGCAAGCCCGAAATAGAGTCTTCTCCATTCAATCCGCAGGCATGTTGTTGAAAAACAGGGGTGAAATTCGAAGTTGATGCAGGTTGGAAGTAGGTGGAAGCACTGCTACCACCCCAGCGTTAGAATCAACCTTATACGAGAATAACTACTACCTGGTATTTTACAAATGCATACTTCCCGCAAACAACCCATGCATCAAAAAATGCCCCATTTCGCACTCTTGACCTACTTCCAACCTATCACAACTTCGAATTTGGAGCCCAAAATCCAACAACATGCTTAAAGGGTGCAGTTTCACGCCGATACGCCACTGTAAAAAAGCACGCAGGCGCATCGATGTTCGCTCCCGCCTCATCCAGTTTTGCTTTTTCGTAACAATGCGCTTCGTTAGCCCCTGTCCTGGTAATGCGTTCTTCTATAATTGCAAACCGAGACAAATGTAAGAACGCATGCACATAATCTGGAGAGACGCCCATGGCAACTTTTGAACTTGTTTTGCTTTTGCTAGCTGCCGTGCTCATATCTGCCGTTTTGGACCAGTTCATTCCAAAAGTCACGCTTCCGCTCATTCAAATTGCGGCAGGCGTGATTATCGCCCTTTTCGCAAAAGACTATATCAAGATTACCCTCGATCCGAATTTGTTCATCGTTCTGTTCGTGGCGCCGCTGCTGTATTACGATGCACGGGCGCTTGATAAGGGCGCGCTGTGGCGCAACAAGCGCCCCGTGCTCTCGCTTGCCATCGGTCTGGTGTTTGTCACCGCGCTTGCCGTAGGTTTCCTGGTGAATAGCATCATTCCCGTTATCCCGTTCACCGCTGCCGTGGCGCTGG
>CAKUOV010000088.1 GCA_934670115.1 uncultured Eggerthellaceae bacterium | reverse complement strand
GCGTTGCTGGCAGTGCTCGGTGGTGCTTGGTTGGGCCGGCGCAAAAAAGTTGGAAAAAAGTTCTTGCATTTATATATAGAGTGCGTCTATAATAATCAGACGCATAGAGGTGCATGAAAATTGCGGGGTGGAGCAGTCTGGTAGCTCGTCGGGCTCATAACCCGAAGGTCGTTGGTTCAAATCCAGCCCCCGCGACCATAGAACTCCAGGTCGGAAGCATAAAAGCTTCCGACCTTTTTGTTTGTCTGAGGTCGAAATGGGCATATGTGTCCTATAACCCAAAATGTCGATAAAGCATTGAAGTCGTCGATTGCGTTCCTTCGGATTTTGGGATCTGTCCGTTTTCGCTCCTGGTGCAAAAACGAAACTGCTGGCCTGTTGGCGCTGAATGGTTTGCAGGATTGTTCCGTTTTTTGTTTCAAACGTCTACGCGACGACGCGTGGTGGGATTCGCTGACAAGGTGATGAAAACTGATGATCAAGCTGGAGCAACTGGAATGATGGGATGGGCAAGCGCATGCGGAAGAGTGAGGATAAGGCTTGGTTGACATCTCATGTCGCCCAATATTTTGCAGTGCTGTTTGTTGCAATAAGGAATTGAGGGCGATTCACCCGACTCTATATCTCAATATCTCTCTATAAATACCGATAATCCCTGATATTGTCACCCCATTTTGCCATAACAGCATTTTGCGTGCTAATAAAGGGTGGAATCCTCCTTTTGCAGGGTTTCACCTAAATGGTTAAGTTTTATCTGAAATTGCCTGTCTTATCATGCATTTTATCAGTTATAACTTATAAACAGACATTTTTTCATTGAGTCTTCATCGCAAGTGTGAAATACTATGGTCAGCCACGGAAGGATGGTGAAGTTTTTATGATCAAACGTGAACTGTATATGCGCCGCATCCGTCCGTTTATCGGGACTGAGCTGATCAAGGTCATGACCGGTATTCGCCGCTGCGGAAAGTCGGTCATGTTGGAGCTGATCCAGCAGGAGCTCGCGGAGTCCGGCGTCAGCCCGACGCAGTTTATCTCCATCAATTTTGAGGATATGGGCTACTCCCATCTGCAAACCGCTCAGGCGCTGCATGATGAGATTACCGCAAGAGCAGCAGAGATCAACGGCAAGGTCTATCTGTTTTTTGATGAGATTCAGGAGGTCAAGGACTGGGAAAAGTGCATCAACTCTTTCCGCGTCTCGCTGGATTGCGATATTTACATCACCGGCTCCAATGCGAAACTGCTGTCCGGTGAGCTTGCGACTTATCTGGGCGGACGGTATGTGGAGTTTGTAATCTATCCGTTTTCTTTCGGAGAGTTCACGGAGCTGTACCGTTCGATTGCCCCCGATGTGCCCATCCAGCAGTGCTTCCAAAAGTACCTGCTTGTCGGAGGTATGCCCTATCTTGCAAACCTCCGCTATGCGGATGCGCCATCCAAGCAATATCTTCATGATCTGTTTAACTCTGTCCAGTTCAAGGACATTGTAAAGCGCAACAAAATTCGTGACGCTGACCTGCTGGAACGGATCATTGCCTATGTGATTGCCAATGTGGGAACGACCTTCTCGGCAACCTCTCTTGCAAAGTTCCTGAAAAATGAGCAGCGCAACGTTGCCCCGGAAACGATCCTGAACTATATCAAATACTGCTGCGAGGCATATCTCTTCTATCAGGTGAAGCGGGAGGATTTGCAGGGCAAACAGATCCTTGCCTCCAATGAGAAGTACTATATTGCCGATCATGGTATCCGCGAGGCGGTCTTTGGCGGCAATATGCGGGACATCAATCTTATTTTGGAGAACATTGTGTACCTTGAGCTGCTGCGCCGGGGCTATGAAGTAACCGTTGGCAGGACGGGTGATAAGGAAATTGATTTTGTATGCGACAAGCGCGGTGAGAAGCTGTACGTTCAGGTGTGCTATCTGCTCGCCTCTGATGAAACGGTCAACCGCGAGTTCGGCGCGTATGATGCTATCCGCGACAACTTCCCGAAGTACGTTGTTTCTCTCGATGAGTTCGATATGAGCCGAAACGGGATTAAGCACCGGAATATCCGCGACTTCCTCTTAGCCGGGGAATGGAACTGAGCGCGGTAGATACGGTTGCCGAATTTGGGTATTCAGCAAGGCATTCGCTTAGGATCGGGTGCAAGGCCTGGCACAGGATGGGCGCATTGCTTCTCTGTTGGGTATCGGTGTCATTTGTCCCACCGCGCTTCGCTTCAGCATGTCGGGGTACCGCGAGCAGGACTGGATGCGCAACATACCGCTGTACGCGGTGGGCAACGCTTTACTGTGGGGAAAATGACGATGATGGCCGGTAGAAAAAACATGGAACGGGGCATGGAACAGGGGACGGAGGTTTGTTCCAAAAAAAATCATTCTGCCGGCCATCGCTGCTGGTCGATGGTAAGAAAACGGAAAATGGAACAAACCTCCGTCCCCTGGTCCATATTCCGAGAATCCGTTCAAGGAGCAGGTCACTTGTCATCGATTACTTGCCATCGTCAGATTTGATGCGAACCACAAGGCGCGTCTTCAGACGCGAATAGCAGATTGCAGACACGCTGGATGGTGGCCCTGCTCAGACGTTGGCGCCTGCTGGTATGGAGGATCCGGGAAAAATCACTCTCGGTAGTCAAAATCATATCGCTATCCACGGGGCTGTTGTCACCCAACAGCAAAGCATATCCATTGACCCACACGTCGATCCCATAACGGCTCAGGTGCTGCGCCAGCAGATAAACCTGGCGTTTGACCTGCTTGATCGGGTTTTTAACCGTCTTCACGTAGACATTGCCGACATCGGTAGTCTTGAGCTTTTTCCATTCGTGGTCGTCCTCGCCGCCGCAAAGCTCCCCCACGTAGTTCTTCACTTCAATAATGAACACGCCATACTCGTTTATTACTACATTGTCCAGCTCCGCGGACCTTCCTTTGTGCTCGAAGGAGATGTTGGTCAGCAAGACGTCCCCTTCTTGCAGATGCTTGCTCAGCAGAAGCGTCGCGCGGGCCTCCCCGCGTTTCCCGGCAAGCTTCTCCGGGGGGACCCCATGCGTGGGCGGCTTGGACTTGCGTGCCAACAGAGCAGCGACAAGAGTCAAACCAGCGATGACGGCAACAGCGAAGAAGCTGATGAAGAAAGAGATCGATTCATTGGGTATCATCATGATTGTTCGCTCAATTCAGAAGCCAGCCGCCGCATCGCCAACCGCCATCATAGTACAATGCAGATCCGAAAATCAATGGCGGCGGCGTAAAGGCTTCCTTGGCAGTGACAAGATGGTTGCTTAGTTTTAAATTTATTGAGAGACACCGGCAAATACCGCTTTCCAGACTTGACATCTATGGGGCTCACACGGGGTTTCATGGCGGCATCTGGAAAAGGTCGAACAATCAGGTAATTTACACGTTTTTGAGATTAAGGAAGCATCGTGATTTACACATTTTTTAGATTAATGAGCGCTCTGGTTAAATAGGAGTCGTCCTGGCCAAGTTGAACTGGTGGGGTCCTGTCGTTTCCGCAGAGATCTTTTGCAGTGGGCGCTTACGTGTTTTTTAATT
>CAKUOV010000087.1 GCA_934670115.1 uncultured Eggerthellaceae bacterium | reverse complement strand
TTTTTTGCAAGGCTGTTTCGCTCTCTGTTTCGTTCTGAAATAGGAGTAATATAGGCGGGTACGTTTTTTTCAACGAAAGGGAAGAACAAACCATGAACTACGATCATCTGACTGCTGAAGATCCGGATATTGCGGGTGCTCTGACTGCAGAGCTCACCCGTCAGCGCGACTGCGTTGAGCTTATTGCTTCCGAGAACATTGTTTCCGAAGCGGTAATGGAGGCCATGGGCAGCGTGTTTACGAACAAGTACGCTGAAGGCTATCCGGCAAAGCGCTACTACGGCGGTTGCGAAAACTGCGACACCATTGAAAACATCGCCATCGAGCGCGCATGCAAGCTGTTCGGCGCCAAGTACGCAAATGTTCAGCCGCATTCCGGCGCAAATGCCAACTTGGCCGCTTACTTCGCCACCATCAAGCCGGGCGACACCATTATGGGTATGTCCCTTGATCATGGCGGACACCTGACGCACGGTTCGCCCGCTAACTTCTCCGGCAAGCTGTACAACGTTGTTCCCTACGGCCTGAACCCCGAAACCGAGCTTCTGGACTACGATGAAATGCTGCGCAAGGCAAAGGAATGCCGCCCCGCGCTGATTATGGGTGGCGCTTCTGCGTATCCGCGCACCATTGACTTCGCCAAGATGAAGGAAATCGTCGACGAAGTGGGCGCCGTTCTGGTTGTCGATATGGCTCACATTGCCGGTCTGGTTGCCGCTGGTCTGCATCCCAGCCCCGTACCGTACGCCGACATTACCACCACCACCACGCACAAGACGCTGCGCGGTCCTCGTGGCGGCTTGATTTTGACGAACAGCGAAGAGCTTATCAAGAAGATCAACTCCGCCGTGTTCCCGGGCAGCCAAGGTGGCCCGCTGATGCACGTTATTGCTGGTAAGGCCGTTTCTTTTGGCGAAGCGTTGCAGCCTTCCTTCAAGGAATACGCTCAGAACATCATTGACAACTGCAAGGCAATGGGCGAAGGCATGACCGAAGGCGGCCTGCGTCTGGTGTCTGGCGGCACTGACAACCACCTGTGCCTGGTTGACCTGACGGCAGCCGATGTGACCGGCAAGGATGCCGAGAAGCTGCTTGAGCGCGTGGGCCTGACGGTGAACAAGAACAGCATTCCCAATGAGCCGCGTTCCCCGTTTGTCACGAGTGGCATTCGCGTGGGTACTGCTGCGGGCACGACGCGCGGCATTACCAAGGACGAGTTCCACGAGATTGGCCAGCTCATTGCGGCAACGGTGTTCAATGCTGCCGACGACGCCAAGCTTGCCGACATCCGCAAGAAGGTTGATGTCATTTTGGCGAACCATCCGCTGTATCCCAACATGACCATCTAATTGTCAGATTTTCTCAAAGCGCCCGGCATGTGCTGGGCGCTTTTTTGCTATGCTTGCAGGTGGTACCATTACCGCGCTTGAGAAAGGAACGAGCATTGGAAACGAAATACGGTTCGCGCGTAATTGTTGTTGATCATCCCATGGTGCAGCACAAGCTGTCCATTTTGCGTCAGAAAGACACTTCCAGCAAACAATTCCGCGAGCTCACGCGTGAGCTGGCCCTTTTTGAAGGTTACGAGGCAACGCGTGATTTGCCGCTTAAGCCTGTTGAGATCGAAACACCTATTTGCCCCTGCACCGCCTACGAGCTGGCGGGAAAGAAGCTAGCCGTCGTGCCCATTTTGCGCGCTGGCCTGGGATTGGTCGATGGCGTGCTTGATCTGATCCCCGCCGCGCGCGTGGGTCATTTGGGCATGTACCGCAACGAGGAAACCCACGAACCCGTTCCGTATTACGCAAAGATGCCGGCCGATATTGCCGAGCGCACCGTTATCGTGGTTGATCCCATGCTGGCAACGGGCGGCTCCGCCATTGCCGCTGTGCAGTACCTGCGCAGCGTAGGCGTGAAGGATACTATTAAGTGCATGTTCATGGTTGCGGCACCCGAAGGAGTGGAAGCGCTGCTTGCCGCCGATGATGACGTGCAGATTTACGTGTGCGCCATTGATCAGACGCTGAACGAAGATGCCTACATTGTGCCGGGGTTAGGCGATGCCGGCGACCGCATCTTTGGAACCAAATAGCTAGAAAGCCGATAGCCTCACTGCGGGCTACGCTCATGGCGCCTAAGGCCAATTCGCTTCGCCCTCGTGGGCTCTAGGCTTTCGATCTATTGGTTCCATTGAAATTCCGCTGTTCTACCGAACAGCGGCATAGCTCGACGCTGCGAAGCGCCTAGGCCCGCCATTTGACCCTTTCGCGCTCCGCTTCGCGTACCGAAGTACGCTCGGTCGCGCAACGGGTCAACTGACTGGGCCGATGCGCTTCTCGCTGACGTTGGTGCGTATGGGATTTGGTAAAAGCCTGGGCTCACTGCGCTCTCGCGGCGTCTAGGCCTTCGAATTACTTGGTGAAGGCCGTGCGAGGTGATTCCGCTTCGCCCTCGCTGACGTTGGTGCGGAAGTGGCTTGGTAAAAGCCAGGGCTCGCTGCGAGCTTCGTTCGCGGCGCGTAAGGCCAGCTCGCTCGCTGGTTTTGGTGCAGAGGGGATTCGGTTAAAGATGGACATTGACTTTCCGAAAGGGGAAGATATGGAACAGCTGCATCGTCCCTCGTGGGATGAGTATTTTATGACGCTGGCGAATCAGGTTGCCACGCGAACCACGTGTATTCGACGCGGCGTGGGATGCGTGCTGGTGCGCGATAAGCGCATTCTGGCAACGGGCTACAACGGCGCGCCCACGGGCCTTCGCCATTGTTTTGAAACGGGATGCCTTCGTCAGCAGCTCAATGTTCCCAGCGGGCAAAACCACGAGTTGTGCCGCGCGCTTCATGCAGAACAAAACGCCCTGATCCAGGCGGCGCGCTACGGCATAAGCGTAGAGGGCGCCACGCTGTATGTGAACACGCAGCCGTGCGTGCTGTGCGCGAAGATGATCATCAATGCCGGTATTGTAGAGGTTGTGTATCAAAATCCGTACCCCGACGAGCTTGCCATGAGCATGTTGGAAGAATCGGGAATGCGCATTCGTGTTTTCGAAGGGTAACCATTTATAGGGCGCTGCTGTGTTACAATCACCCGCGAAAGAAAAACACGATGATTTAAGGAGCATCACATGAAAGTTGATATTGAAGACGTACGCGCCGTGTTGGAGCTCATCCGTCCGTCCTTGCAGGCAGACGGCGGCGACGTGAAGCTGATTGGCGTGAACGACGAAGGCGTTGTCACGGTTGAGCTGCAGGGTGCTTGCAAGGGCTGTCCCATGTCGCAGTTAACGCTGGCAAATGGAGTTGAACGCATCTTGAAGGAGCGCGTGCCGGGCGTGACTTCGGTTGTTCCTGCCGATCTTGACATGGACGAGCTTCTGAACAGCCCGAACGTCATTGTTGTTGACGACGACAAATAAGACCAGGCAGTGATGTCTTTGCCGTAAAGCGGACATCGCCATGCGAGCTTCCAGTAACAATCGCATCTGGCAGCAAGCGCATCCAGCGCCCCGTGTAACCTGCGGGGCGTTTTTTGTTGACAAATTACCCCACCTTTTGTCAACAATCTGCGCTGCGACGTGCGACATCGG
>CAKUOV010000086.1 GCA_934670115.1 uncultured Eggerthellaceae bacterium | reverse complement strand
TTTCTTATGTTTGGCATGCAGGTTAATGGTTGAGCTCACTTCGAAGACCCGTCGTTTGCAATGCGCAATTCAAGATAAGCTAATACCTGCATTCATCGGCGCCGGGTAAGATCGACGCCCAAGCCGAAACACGTTTGCCACGGCTACGGCAAACGATATTTCCAATTCCGGCTTCTTTCTGCACCGATTCTTTCAGGTCCTTTTGCATCCATGTCAATCTTCTTTTCCCGCAACTTGCTAACTTATTTCGACAAGTTAGCAAGTTTTTTAGCAAGTTGGTAAGATGTTTGATAAATTATAAAATTTTAGGCTCGAAGTAGTGAGTGGTTGGAGCTTAAGGACAGCTTTTAGAAACATATGGCCAATGTTGACGGCCTGTTTATAATAGGTTTCTGCACGTTAGACAATCATCGTGGCCGCGTTCACCATTGATGTTGTTCGCGCTATTGATTTAAAGCGAACCATGTTTTCGGGTGATGCACTGGGTGAGCCCGACGAAGGCTTTGAAAAATCGTTCAGCGCGGCGAATTGCCTGGGTAAGTTTTGTGCGATATAACGGCCGTCGCCGAACTGCCTATCTTTTTGTCGATAATCGAGCATTCGAATCCGAGGTGCCGCCTGCGCCTCGGATTTTTTGGGTCCCGATGTGGTGAGGCGGGGCTTTGGGTGGGCGTTGCGGACTTGCGGCGTGGCGGGGCTTCGACGTGGGCGCTGCGGTTTTGCGGCGCGCCGGGGCTTTCGGGTTGCATATTCCGGCTCCGCGGTGGCATGTTGTCGTTTTTTTCGACCGAAAACGCTGCAAATCGACGGTACGGGGCAGGTGGAGATGGGATTCCTACGCCCGTCGGCGCAGTTTGAAACTTGCGACCTGGGGTTTTGCTGGGCAAGGTCGGAGTGAAGGGCTCGAAACCGTATTGTCCGCGCCCGTGACCTGCCCCGTACCGTGAATCTGAGCGTTTTTGCACCCAATTTCCGACAAGATGCCCTGGTTGCGTCGTCCCTTGCTTGCTTGTGCGATTTGTTGACAAAAGGTGGGGTAATTTGACATCATTTGACATCAGCGACTCTGCGGGCGAACTGGTTCTGAAGTGTTTTTAACGGCTGGGTAACGTCTCTTGAAACAAGGTGGAGTGACTGGTAGGATGCCTTTCCGCTATGAACAACCTGAGCAAAACATATATCGTTTCTTGTCGGCCCCTGGTCTACGGGGCTTTGCCTGTTGTTCCCCAAATAAGCTCTGAACAGCCTCTTTCCTCCTGTCGCATCTGATTCTGTTTGATGCCTCTTTTCGCGCGTGCCGCGAAAGGCCTGCGGGAAACCATCTCCTGGCTCGCCTTGCCCCGTTGCCCTTGCTGCTGATTTTCTCTGGCCGCGTCGCCGTTGCATGTGGTCTGTTGCCGCAAGTGTGTTGCCCATTTGCAACTGGTGTGCTGCTGGTTTTCCACCAGCGCGCAATCGGTGTGCGGCCGACCCGCAAGTCATCCCTCAGCGAAAACAAGCAAAACAATCAAGCAGATAAAACCAACCAGACACGAAGGAAAAGTATGTCCAATCAAACTCTTGCCGCCCCAATAGAGGGACGCGTTACCGGTGTTCAAATCCGCATTGTTGCCATTGTTGTTCTAGGCGCGTTTCTTGCGCTGCTGAATCAGACGGTAATGTCTCCTGCGCTGCCGGTTATCATGGCCGATTTCGGCATTGATGCTTCAACGGCTCAATGGATTATGTCCATCTATCCGCTGGTCAGCGGCATTATGGTGCCTGTTTCTGCTTATCTTATCGACAAGTTCAGTACCCGCACGTTGTTTTTCGGCGCAACGCTGGTGTTCGCGCTGGGCACGCTGTTGTGCGCTGTGGCGCCTGGCTTTACATTCCTGATTGTTGGCCGTGTGCTACAAGCGGCGGGCTCGGGTGTGCTTATGCCGCTGGTAGCCGTTGTTCCCATGTTGGTGTTTCCCGTTGAGAAACGCGGAACGGCCATGGGCCTGGCGGGCATTGTCATGTCGGCTGGTCCTGCGGTTGGGCCCGTGGTGGGTGGCGCCGTAATCGATACGTATGGTTGGCGCATGATGATCGGCTCCATTGTTCCTCTTGCGCTTATTGTGCTGGCATTGGGCGTGTTCATGCTTAAAAACGTGGGCGAGCTGAAGAATCCCAAGCTCGACTTGCTGTCGGTGGTTCTTTCCACGGTCGCGTTCGGCGGACTGCTGTACGGTTTCTCCAGCGCATCATCGTTGGGTTGGGGAAGCGCCATAGTGTTGGGCTCCATTGGCGCGGGTGTGATATGCCTGGTGTTGTTCGTGCTGCGTCAGCGCCGCATCGACGAGCCGTTGCTCCAGTTGGACACGCTCAAAACGCGCGAATTCCGTGCCGCCGCCATTATTGTTACGCTCATCAATGCCGCATGTCTTGTCACCAACACGCTGCTGCCGCTTTTGCTGCAAACCGCGCTGGGCGCTTCCGCGTTTCAAACCGGTATGGCCATGCTTCCCGCGGCGGCTGTTGGCATCATCATCAGCCCCATTTCTGGCGTGGTGTTCGATAAGTTTGGGCCGCGCGCTATTTCGCTTTTCGGGTTAGCGCTGATGACGGCCGCGTTGTTCCTGCTCTCACTTTCCACCGTTGCCACGCCTATCTTTGTGGTATCGCTTTTCTGCATGCTGCAGGCCGCCGGCCAGTCGCTGGCGAACATGCCGGTGAACACCTGGGGCGTCAACGCGCTGAAAAACGACATGATTGCCCACGGCAACGCCATTGCGAACACGGGTCGTCAAGTTGCGGGCGGTTTGTGCACGGCGCTGATCATCACGGTCATGACAAGTGTGACGGCGTCTGCCGGTGTTGACGCAAGCATCCAAGTTGCCACTGCGGTGGGTGCGGGCGTTGCCTACAAGGTGTGTGCCGTGATTGGCCTGGTGTCCCTGGTTTACGCCGTGTTCACCGTGCGCTCTCCTAAGAAATCGGCGCAGGTTGTGGTTGCCGAAGAAGCAAGTCGTCAGCCGCAGGGCGCATGTGCGCTGACGCAGGAAGCGTAAAGGGCGCCTGCGTCTTCTGGAAATTCTGGATTATGTCTAAAACCGAGCAGGCAAGTTGTATTATTGCTTGCTCTATCAGCCTCGGTGCTCCATTATGAAACGAAAAATTGATAAGCGCCCTAAAGGCATCGGCTCACCGGAAGCCGGGCGCTGGGGCATTGTCAGGAGATGGGAATCAAAGGGCGGAAATCATCTGCGCTGTTAATTCCCATCTCGTACGGCATTGATCCAGAAAGGTTTGCCATGATTTTCTATTTTTCTGCCACGGGTAATTCTCAGTATGTTGCTGAAAGAATTGCTGCAGAAATGCAGGATGAAACGGTTTCTATCACGGAGTGCATAAAGAATCGGCGATTCCGTTTTTCGGTCGATCATGCTTCTGTTGGGATTGCTGTGCCTACCTATGCTTGGGGTTTGCCCAGCATCGTGCGGGATTTTTTGCAGGAACTGGTGCTTGACGGAGAGCCTGAATACTTATGGTTTGTGGCCACGTGTGGCTCAACGTCTGGCCAAACAGGACGTTTTGCAAATGAGCTCATGAAGGGGAAGGGCCTTTCCTTCGACTCGCTTTTCAGTGTGAAAATGCCTGATACATGGACGTCTATTTTCGATTTGAGCGATCCTCAAA
>CAKUOV010000085.1 GCA_934670115.1 uncultured Eggerthellaceae bacterium | reverse complement strand
ACCTTGTCGGAATAATCACGCGCCGGGCGTGTTTCAATCTTGAAGAAAACGCTCACGAAGCGCATGACAATGATCGCAACAACGCCAATGAAAGCAGCATAGCTCGCCAACACGTCCACTTGCTTGGCTGCCAGATAGATGAGCGCGCCCAGAAACGTTGCCGATGCATAGAGCGTGCCGCTGATGAAAATACGCGGTGGGCGCAGAAGCACCAGATCGCGCACGCATCCGCCGCCCACAGCCGTAATAGTTCCCAGAATCGCCGCAGGTAGAATGCCATAACCAGCGGTAAGGCCTTTTCCGGCGCCAATCACGGCATACAGCGCAATACTGATGGTGTCCATGATATCCATAGGCAAGTCAAGCTTGCCCAAAAGGCGCGCGAAGAAGAACACCGGCACCGCGCTTACCATGCAGGCAGCAATGAGCTCCCAATGCTGGAATGCGTAAATGCCGTAATTTTGCAGCAAAATGTCGCGCACAATACCGCCAGAAAGACCCGTAATGCACGCAAGGCACACCACGCCGAAGAAATCGTAATTATGCTTTACGGCATGAATCGATCCCGAAAGCGCACCGGTAACAGTCGCCATCAGCTCAAGCCAAAAGGGAATCGTCAATGCGGCTTCCACAGTACATACACTCCGTCTTCGTTAGCGTAAAGAAAAGCTACGCCCAGGGGTCGCGCTCAAACAACGGCGTACATTCTCTGCGATCCGAATACGGATCGTAGCCGTCGTCATCCTCGTTTTCCGCGCGAAGGAACTCACGGTTCGGATCAGAAAAATTCTTGGGCACAGGCTTCGTTTCTTTTGGCGCTGAGCTGGTATTTCTATCTTGAAAGGCCATGTCCTCCCCCTCTTTTTCTTTGGTGGCATTATACGCGAAACGCTGGCTGCACCTAGCAATGAAGCGTAGCGCGGCTGCCCGAAGGAGTGCTTTCCACCACAATCTGGCGCTCGATTGCCTCTTTCAGTTGATCCACGTGACTAATGACGCCAATAAGCCTATCATCGGAAGCGAGTTTACCCAACACCTCCAGCGCTTTTTGAACTTTTTCTTCATCGAGCGATCCGAATCCCTCGTCAATGAACATCGCGTCAATCGAAACGCCGCCCGCTGCCTGCGCCTGAATCACGTCCGAAAAGCCCAGCGCCATAGAAAGCGATGCAAGGAACGTTTCGCCACCAGAAAGCGACTTCACATCGCGTTCTTTTCCCGTATCGCGGTCGAACACCAACATCTCCAAGCCTGCCTGACTGCGTCGATTCGACGCCTCCTCGCGATGGCGCAGCGAATAACGGCCTTCAGAGAGCACCTGCAAGCGCTGGTTTGCGGCCTGCAGCACCAGCTCGAAGTACACGCCCTGCACGTACGTCTCGAAATCGACCTTGCCCAACGCGCCGGGCGTACGGCCCGTGGCATAATCGCACAAATTGCTTACCGCGTTATAGCGCGCCTCACTGGCGCTGCGCGTTTCCATAATGCGATCAATATCGCGAATTGCCTGTTCAGCGGCAGAAATCATGGTTTGAACCTTGCCAATGAACTCATTATGGCGCGCGACCTTATCAACAATCTGGCCTTTTTGCTGTTCAAGCTCAGCCAGGTCAACCACCGTTTTACCTGCCAAAACAGACTGGCTTTGCAAGACAATGCCATCTTGGCGAGCAATCTCATCTTTCATCTTCGCAAGAGCCGCACGTTTATCAGCAAGCGCTCGCTCTTCCTTTTCAAGCGCCGCGCAGCGCGCTTTATACTGCGCCAAAGCGTCTTCTTTGCGCGCAAACGGAAGCTTAATGGCCTCGAACTCTGTCTGCATTTGGGCAGCACGAACCTTAGCTTCGGTCTGCTGAGACTCAAGTTGCTTTGCCGCATCTTCAAGCTGCCCACGTTTTTGCGTAGCTTGCGCTATGAGCATATCGAGCTTTTCAGCACGTTCTTTCTGCGCGTTGACCTGCGTTTTTTGCTCAGCTAAACTGCGTGCGCTTTCTTCAAGCTGACCCCGCAAGCTAGCAAGAACAGAAGGGATTCCAACGAAGTCGAAGGTATCCGCTGCGCGTCCGTCCTGCTCTGCGGCCGATGATCCCTGTGCGGTTGCCGCCGCATCCGCCGCGCAACGATGTGCGCCCTCCAGCGCCGCTTTTTGCGCTTCGTCGGCACGGGCGCGGGCAGCATGGGCGTTCTGAGCCGCCGTGGCAGCACGAGCGCGCCACAACTCATCTTGCGCCTTGAGCGCCTCGACTTCTTCCGCCGAAGGAGCACCCGCAGAACGCTGTGCCAGGTGAGGATGCTCGCACGAACCGCAAACAGGGCACGGCGCACCTTCGGCCAGGTCGGCAGCAAGAACACCCGCAATCTCGGCATTGTACTTGGCTTGCGCCTGAACAAACGCCTGAGCAGCCTGGTTGCTTTGCTGTTGCTGCTCTTCAAAAGCAGCCTGCTCTTTTTTGGCTTCGCGCGCCTTCGCACACGCCTGCTTGTACTTACCTTCCGCCAGGTCAAGCGCAGACAAGCGCTCCTGGGCCGATGCCTGCTGCGCCTCAATGCGCTCTAGCAACGCATCGCAGTTAGGAAGCTGCTCCCGTTCGGCTGTTGCAGAAGAAAGCGCCGTATCCGCCTGCGCTTGGGACTGCCGATTGCGTTCTAAAAGCGATGCGATTTTCGCCAGGACTTCCGTTGCTTTTTGGGCGGCGCGTCGCGCTTCTTCCAGCTTATCGTAGCGTGGCAGCTGCTTTTCCAAGTCGGCTATTTCCACGCGCGCTTGATCGCGTTGCGGCTTTCCTGCTTCAAGTTCGTCCAGCTCATGAGCTTTTTTCTTAAAATCGCCGCGATTTTTGGCAAGCCAATCTTGCGCAGCAGTGCACGCCTTTTGCGCTTGGGCAAGCGGCTGCTGCTCGCCAATAAGACGATCAATCTTCTCGCGTTCTGTCTGAGCCCGCTCAAGCTGCTTTTCTCCGACCAGTTTGTGCTCTTTTTCTTCTTGGATCACGTTGGTGAGCAGATCCCGATACTCGCGCGAGCGGTACACGCAATGCTCGCGGTCGGCATGAAGGTTTTGCCATACGCCAAAGTACTGGCTGTCTTTATGAACGTTCACGTTGCTCAAAATGCTTTGCAGCTCGGTATTGCTGTATTCCAGCCGGCTTTTTAGCTCGCGCTCTTGGCTGAGCAGCGCATTTTGCACGCTTTGGTACATCTCCGTACCGAAAACCTTGCGAAATGCCGCACGGCGTTCCTCTGTCTTCGCATGAAGCACCGATGCAAATTCGCCTTGCGCAATCATGACAATGCGGCTGAACTGGCTCGCAGAAATGCCCAAAAGTTCAACGATGTATTCCGTTGCAGCGCGCCCGTTGCCCGCAAGCGACTCCCCCGTGGAAACATTTTGCAGCCAAACTTCCTCGTTTGCCATGACCAAGTTCGCTCGGTTTTTCTGCTTGCCGCGCCACCGATAACCACCCGGGGCACGATGGATGACATAGCGCGCGCCCTGATGTTCGAATTCAAGCTCAACGTATGTTACCTGGTCATCCGTTGCAAATCCGCTGCGCACGCTCTTGCTCTCGCGCACCGACCCGCTCATCTCACCATAAAGCGCGAATTTAATCGCATCGAACAACGTTGTTTTGCCTGAACCCGTGGGACCCGTGAGCAAAAACAGACCACTGTGCAGC
>CAKUOV010000084.1 GCA_934670115.1 uncultured Eggerthellaceae bacterium | reverse complement strand
TCGCCGAAAGTACTGCGGGGGAAGCCCGTGGGAGGATAGGACGTCGCGCTCATGAAGGGCGTTTCGCATGCCCGGGCCGCATGCCCGGGGGCTACGGCGGAAGGGGGGCCGCAGCGATGCGGCCCCCCTTCTTTTTGTATCTAGTGCTGTCAATTAAGCATATATACGATGCCCGTAATCGATGATTTCCTTTTGAGCCACATCCATCAAGGGCAGGGCCTCTGCGTTGGTGGGGAAACACATGACGCTCAGGTGCTTTGTGGGTGCGAATGTGTCGATGATTTCATGAACGTTGTTCTTTACGATTTCGTTGGTATTGGTGGAAAGGTCCGTTGATCCGACGCCGACATCGAAGTGGGTGATTTCGCCATATTTCTCCACGATGCCTTTCCAGTCGTTCATCGATTGTAGGGGGTTGAAGGAATCGACGCCTGCCTCGATTAAGTCGGGAATAAGCGCATCCATCCAGCCACAGCTGTGATGTATGTAGATTGCTCCTAACTCGTGGATCGCCTGAGCGATTCTTGTATGGCAGGGTTTCAAGAACTCTCGGTAAGTATCAACCGAGAACATGGGTCCGTTCGCGGTGCCAAGATCATCCTGGAAGAAGAACTGATCCGGATGATAATACTGTCCCAGCTTTTTGATGACATTGATTTTATAGTCCGTGATAGCGTTCAGTAACGCCTTCAGCTCCTCGGGCTCCTCGTAGATGCTCACGAACGCCTCTTCAAGACCCATGAGTGCTTGCACACGCTCCCAGGGACCGGTCGCCATGAACATACATAGGTATTTCGATTCGTGATCATGCTCCGCTAATTCTTTTTCAGCGTATACCTCCCAATCGATGGCATCTAAATCGGGGAACTTTACCACTTCGCGCCAGTCGCAGATATTCGACAGCACAGGAGGTTGTTTAACGTCGGGCGCATATCCCAAGCATTTTTCGTTAAATATCCAGCGGCATCCCGCCCAATCCTCTCCGACGGGTCCGCTTGGGCGCTCATGCAGAGCGTCTGGGTACACTAGGTCATTGTAGATGCCAACCAAGGGCACCCATTGTGGATCGCCTTCGGCGCGGCCAAATACGCGATCGGCGTTTTGTCTTTCGCTCAGATACTCATCATGCATAATTCTCACACTCTCCTTAGGCAGAGGGCTGTTCCTCCGTTACTGTTGAGGTTTATATGGACTTTGTCTGGCGTCATCACCAAGGCTGCCGTGCTGATGTTATCGAGGGTAAGGTTGCTCATATTGTTGTATGGGAACGACCTTACTGGATGAGGGCATGCCCAGGCCGGCACTTTGACCAATGCACGCATTCTTTGATTCCATAAGTATTTCAGCTCCTTCCTTTTTTCGTAATGTGCACTTGTCTTAGTGCCTCAATGCCATTATTCCGTGGCGGGGAAGGGTTTGTAAAAGTCAGGAAATTTATAAGCTATAGCTTCTTGGAATACATGCGTGCGTCGCATTTGGGGTAACATTGTTGTTAGCGGCAGCAGGGGAGGGTTGTCGTCGTTTAGGGGGAGCGCATGAAAACCGAGCATCTCGAAGAATTTGTCGATTTATCCAATACGCTGAATTTTACGAAGACCGCTAAAAACTTCTACATAACACAGCCGGTGCTATCGAAGCACATTGCCATTCTAGAGCAAGAGCTTGGGGGGCGGCTGTTTGACCGCGGACACCAAGGAGTTGTTCTTACTCCGTTCGGGCAAGCACTTCTGCCCGCTGCGATTACCCTGGTAGGCGACAAGAACAGGCTTGTCGGCGAAGCTCAAATCTTGGGACGCGAAAACGTCGAGCGCGTAAGGGTGGGCTATCTTGACCGTGCTGTGCTCGAGTATCTTCCAATGATCCAGCAGAGGTTCAATTCGATGCACCCGGATGTCAAGGTCTCGTACTTGGTGTACGAATACGATAAGATATTGACCGCACTTGACAGCAGTTCCGTTGATATCATCATAGGTGAACCTTTATCGCCTCTCGCGGAGGATGTCTATATGGTCAAGCCTGTTTGTAAAGACACTCTCTGCCTTCTGGTGACGCAGGAGGATGCGTTGGCTGATGCAACGGGGGTAAGACCAGAAGATTTGACCGGCAGGGCTATGCTTGTGCCTGATGAGACATTTTTCGGAAGCGGCGCGGAGGCTTTCATGCAATGGCTCAAACCCGAATTGAACAATATCAACATCGTTGGCCATATCCATGATGCGAACTCCATAACCTTGGCAATGAGCATGCGGAATGTTATCGGACCCACTTTGGATCATGCCGCTAAAACCTATGGACCTGGTTTTAAGACGGTACCGCTAGAAGGCCTCGATATAAGCTTTTTCACCTCTGTGGTGTGGCGAAAAGCAGCCGAGAAGCCCTTCTATGCTGACTTCGCGCATGTCGTGCATGGTATTGTTCAGGAGTTCGGGTGCAAGTAAGACCGAACGCATATATAAAAGAAACGGGCTGGATTTGCATCCAGCCCCTTGTGTTTCAGACCTTCTCAAGTATAAGACGCTATCCAATATAAGGCAAGCACTATTCGAAAGAAATTCGAGAAATTTCGCTGCCATCTTCCAACTTTTTCAAAATAACGCTGCCATTTTCGTAGATGGCGTATCCGGCGCAATCATCTTTCGGAATGCCAACGCTTCCAGGATTGACAAAAATCACGTTTCCTTTTTTTTCAAGAACCTTAATATGAGTGTGTCCTGAGCAGAAAACGCATGGTTCGGGTAGGTTTTGCAATTCGCTTGGCTCGTTTGGATTCATTCCGAAACGATGTCCGTGCGTTGCAAAAAGCGTAATCTTCGCTTCGCTGTCGTAAAGCGTGAGTGATGGCTTTTCTAGATCGAAGGAAAACATCCAGTTATCCACTTCTGCATCGCAATTGCCTTGGACCGCATGAATGTGATCTTCGTATGGGGTCAGCAGCTTCACAACCTGCTTTGTTTCATAATCAAGCGGCAGTGAGTTGCGCGGACCATGGTACAGGATATCGCCTAACAGCAAAATATCCGTTGGCTTCTCTTCTTCAATTCGCTTAACCAGCAACGAGGTTGCCTGAGCTGCACCATGCAGGTCGGATGCGATAAGTACCTTCATAGTCCTCCTTCGTTTCTAGTAAATATTATGGCTACGATACTCCAGTTTGCGCTTTCTTGAGCCTTTCATCTAGAAGATTCTTTCTTTCAACAGGAAGTATGAAGATAATTTACCTACTTTTAACACAATTACTATATGATTCTGTGCACGCAATTTTTTGCAAGGTTGCTATGGAAATGCGAAGGGCAAAGCTTCTTTGTAAAAAATTGCTCTTTTTGTATCTAGAACAAAGGAGAGGTTATTATGGCCAATCAAGAAGGCCAGAGCAATCAGCTCAAACACGGTGCCATTGGCGGTATCGCGCTGGTATTTCTGGTTATCGCCGCGGCTGCCCCGCTGGGCGCATCCGCAACGAACACGCCGCTCATCTTCATGCTGGGCAACGGTCCGGCGGCGGCATTCAACTTTCTTATTATCGGTGTTCTTCTGTTGATCTTCTCGGTGGGCTTCACCGCGATGTCTTCTCATGTTACGAATTCCGGCGCGTTCTACGCGTACATCTCCATGGGCCTGGGCAAGCGTTTCGGCACTGCTTCTGGCTTCATTGCGGTTGCTGCATATAATATGCTCACCGTGTATTTGGTTGCTGCAAACGGCACGTTCACGGCTTCCATTCTTGAGCAGGAACTGGGC
>CAKUOV010000083.1 GCA_934670115.1 uncultured Eggerthellaceae bacterium | reverse complement strand
CCAATGCTGTTGTACTCTTCCAGCGGCCAACGTCCGTAATTGTAGAAATAGGCCTGGTACGTTTCGTTGTTGGAGTAATCCAGCGCGTGCCAGAAAGAACCGCGCCATTCGTCCAGCGCGCTGGGCACGTATTGGCTCAACGCCATGGAGTAGGGGCCCTTAATGGAGCAAGCGCTGTAGTACACGGTGTCGGAGTTGTACGTGATGCCTGCACCCGTAGTAAGGTCGATCAGCGTGAAGCCTACCGAAGCGCCAATGTCCCAAAAGCCGTACAGGGCATCCCAAATGGCATCAACGGTATCGCCGGAAAGGCTCTTGGGGCTCTTGAACGTTTTCAGGCCATCGCCCGTTGCATATTCGTCAAGGACCTCAATAAGCTCGGAGATGCTTGCACGTCCCAGCGTTGCGTGGTTCAGCAGGAAGTGCTGGTTGGCGGACGTTTTGTCGAACGCGGCAAGTTGCACGTTCGCGCCTGCACCCAGGCTGCTCAAGCTCATGGCGAAGTTGCCCAGCGCGCTCTTGAACATGAAGCCACCGTTTTGCCAGGTAATCTGCCACTTTTGAGCGTTTGTTCCGTTATCGTAGTACTGCTGGATGTTTGCGCCTGCCTGCGCCGAGCCGCCCTTAACATCCCACGGCAGCATGGACCAGCCGCCGTAGATGGTGTAGTAACCGTTGCCTTCGTCGTTCAAGTAGAACTTCTGAGAGTTGTGATTCTCGGCATGCCACGTGCTAATGTTTCCGCCGGCGGATGAGCTGTTGTAATACACCTCAACGGCAACATCGGTGTTCTCCTTGAGCTTGATGGTGTAGTAGCCCGAGGAAAGAAGCGATGTGTTCACAAAGTTCCAGCCGGAATGCGAAGCTTTCTTTGCGCCGTACAGCGAACCGCCCATGTTAAAGTCACGCGAGCCAATTAGCATGCCGTTAGAGATAGCGGCAAACGTGAAGTGGCCATCGTTGGTGGGAACAATGTTCCATTTTTGAATGAACTTGCTATTCTTGTTCTGTTGCGTGATGTTGCCCTTGGAGTCAACGCTTATGTATTGACCCGAAATCACCGGGCGAATATACCAGGCGCCTGCGCCATCGGATTCAAAGACGTATTTCTGCGCAATCGTGCCGTTTGCTTCGTACAGACCTGTGCGCGTGCCTTCTGTTGTGGAGCCAGCAGGCATATCCCAAACAAGCCCACCGTTCGTGCCGTCTTGAATGCAGAAGTTGCCTTCAGTTGCCTTTGGGGTTGCGGCGGCCAGTTTGAAGCGCTGCGATGCGGAGTTCGACAGCGTGTAGATCTTGAGGTTTGCGCCGCTCTTTGCCGTGCCGTTGATTGTGAGGGCCTTGTTGCTTTTTGCCGAAGCAAAAGAGAGCGTGCCATTGCTGTTCACAATAACGCGCCACAGCTGAGCAGCCGAGCGGTTAGAGGTGTACTGCCACACGTTCGCATTGTTGGACGTCTCGCCATTTGCCACGTCAAGCAGCTTGCCCGAACCGTAGTTCGTGATAAGGTAATAGCCGGTGTAGCTGTCGTAATTCAAAGCGAACGCTTGAGAATTCGAGCCGTTTTCCTTACCCAGTTGGACGTTTGCGCAGTCATTGCCGCTTTGCTTGGCAACATCAACCACGTAATTCGAATTTGCGCTGCTCTCAATAACGTATGCTCCATCAGCAATAACAGCAGGGCACAAACGGAAGATCCAGTTCTGAGATGCGCTTCCGTTCATGTTCCAAATGCGTACGTTCGAGCCGTTTTCGCCGCCTTCTGCGTCAAGCGCTTTCGAGCCAAGGCAGCTCATGATAACGAAGCAAGGTGCGCCACTTGCGGTGAAAGAGGGAACCAGGCGCCAGCGCTGAGCGGCAGTGCCGTTTTGCTGGTAGATTTGCACGTTCGTTCCGTCGTGGTTGTTGCCTGCGTAAACGTCAAGCGCTTTGCCCGAAAGGACCGAAGAGATGGAGAACAGCTGGTTGCCATCGGCATCCACGCCCTTCTTGCTTACGTAGAAGCGCTGAGCGATGGTTTGGTTGCTTTCCCAGCCCTGTACGTTGCTGCCATCGGAAGTGCCTGCGGCGGCAACGTCAAGCACGGTGCCATATTCGGATTCAATGATGTAGGCGCCGCTTTCAATGGTCCCAAACGTTGGTTCAGGACACAGGCGAAGCTTCCAGTTTTGAGATGCTTTGCCGTTTGCTGCCCAGATGCGCACATTGGCGCCAATCTTGCTGCCGGCAATGTCTACCACCTTGCCGGAAACCGTGCTGATGATAACGAAGCTGGGTTTTCCATCGGCTGTGGTGCTGCTTGCGAAATACCATCTTTGAGCTGGCGTTCCGTTGTGCTGGTAGATTTGGATGTTCGTGCCGTTAGCGGTACCGGCCGCGTAAACGTCAAGTGCTTTTCCAGAGTCTTGCGCGGAAATAGAGTACTGGGTGCGGCCGTTTTTGTCGGTCCCTTCCGCCTTGATTACGAAGCGCTGAGCGCCCGTGGCGTTATCTTCCCAGCCCTGGACGTTCGTGCCGTCGTCGCTTCCGCCTGCGGCAACATCAAGCACGGTGCCGTACTCGGATTCAATGATGTATGTGCCGTTTTCAACGGTGACATACGTAAAGCCCTTGTCGGCCTTGTCGCTTTTATCGGCGGTGGTGCCTGGCTTCGTATCAGCTTTGGTGTCTGCTTTGGCGTCGGCTTCGGCGCCGCTTGCCGCGCCCGCGTTTGCGCCTTCAGTCGTGCCGTTTGCGCTGGTAGAAGCACCAGGAGCAGTGCTTTCTCCCGCTGCGCCGCCCGCGCCCGAACCGCCTTCTGCGGGCGTTCCTGCAGGAACGGTTCCGCTAGCAGGAGCGTTGTTGTCAGATGCTGCGCCTGAAGTTGTGTTTCCGCTGGTCGTTGGGTCTGTGGCGCCGTTTTTGCCGCTCCCGTTCTGGGCTGAGGCGCCAGTCGCGCCGTTCGTTGCTGCTTGCGCTGCGCCCTTTGCGTCGGCTTCATCCGATTTGGAAGCGCCGCTTTGCTGCGCGTCCGTTCCCGCCAACGCATTGGTGAGCGCTACGGCATTGGTTGCTGCTGCGCCTCCGCCTTCGTCCGCGTAAGCCGAAGCAGTTCCAAGGGGCATACCCTGAAGGGCAACGGCAAGGGAAACCACGCCGAAAGCCAACCCCGCCTTTCTTATCCAGGAAATTGTTCCGCGCGGAGACGTTGATGATGTGACTCCGAGCATTCGCGTTCGTTCAGTCATGGACAGCTCCTTGCTTTCGGGTGGTAAAACTCTGCCAAGCAATCGAAACAGATGTTTTCGCGCAGATTTACCCCGTCATGTTGAATGCGTCTATCATACCATGCATATTGTGTGGTTTTTGTTAAATAGGGGTATGTTTTGGACAGGCGTACCTCTTTTTGTGGTCTGTTTTCGTCTCTCGCGCCGCTCCTCGGTGCGCGTATAATGAAACGACGTGAATCAAAAAGGCGAAGCGCCCAGGCAATGGTAAGGAAACGCAATGAGATTTCTTCATGTGGCCGATCTTCATATTGGCAAGCGCGTTCATGAGCGGCCCATGCTTGATGAGCAAGAGCATGCTTTTGACCAGCTTATATCTATCGCGGAAGACCAGCGGGTTGATGCGGTTTTAGTGGCGGGCGATGTGTTCGACCGGCCGAATCCCTCATCGGTGGCGTTGGAGCTTTCCGAGCGTTTTTTAGCGTCGTTCGTGCGTCGGAACATTCCCGTTTTCGTTGTTCCGGGCAACCACGATAGCGCGCAGCAAGTGGCGTATTGCTCGACGATTACCGATGCTGCCGGTTTGCACGTTGCGCGACCGTATCGCGGGCATATTGCGACGTTTTCTCTTGAGGATGCCGATGGTCCGGTCTGCGTGC
>CAKUOV010000082.1 GCA_934670115.1 uncultured Eggerthellaceae bacterium | reverse complement strand
GCGACCACGATGCCGCCCTCCGCGTCGGCCGCGGCCTCGTTGCCGTAGAAGCTGAACGCAGCTTCCGCCGCGCCCTCTGCCGGCAGGAACGACGCGCCCTCGGACAGGCCCGCGCCCTTCGAAACGCCCACCAGCTCGAACACGGCCGGGTCGTAATCCAACATGCCGAACAGTGCCGCCGCGCCGTCGTTCGCGGACACGAACACGTCCACCGTCACGGTGTCGCCGACCTTCACGGTGGCAGGAACGGCACCAGCACCGTCAGCCGCAACGGCGGTGGAAACCTCGAAGTACGTCTGCATCTTGCATAGCTTA
Source organism: uncultured Eggerthellaceae bacterium (assembly GCA_934670115.1). Taxonomy (GTDB): domain Bacteria; phylum Actinomycetota; class Coriobacteriia; order Coriobacteriales; family Eggerthellaceae; genus CAKUOV01. The sequence continues at coordinate 3,754 of CAKUOV010000082.1, read as the reverse complement.
TCAGCGTCGGCGCCCATCGGATCGTCGGTGCGGTTGAAATTCGCCTCCGAGAAGCCTGGATATCCAGGGATGCCAGTGCTGCTGTCAACGTAAATTGCGCCGCTTTCCGTCTCGTGCGTCTTGCAATTAGTGTCGATAAACTTAATGTAGCTAATACCCTTATCTGCACCGCATCCATGAGAATAAAGATTGCCTGCAACAACGTCGCAAGCGTTCAAGCTGTTCAGATAGCCAATAACCGCGCCAACATACTCGTTACCAGATACCGTGCCAGTGAAAACGTTGTTGCTAATAGAACCAGCAACGTTCCCCCAGGTCTGGACGACATACAAGTCGCCACCGAGAATGCCGCCAACGTATTTGTTGCCCGACACGCTGCCGCTAGCCGTGCATCCGGCGATAGAAGGACGGGCGCCATTCGGAGCAGAGGAATTCTCGTAACCGCCGCCCACAATGCCACCAGCTTGCTCTCCCGTTGCCTCAACGGAACCGTTAAACGTGCAGTTCTTCACCGAGGAGGTACCTAGAGCGTTATCGCGCGTGCCAATGATGCCGCCCACGTAATCCACGCCCTTAACCGTACCATAGGAAACGCAGTTCTCAATGGTGCCCTGGAAGCGTCCTGCAAAGGAACCAATCATGCTCTGCGTTCCATCATATCCGATGGTCACACCCTCCTCAACGGTGCAGTTGCTTATGTTCGCAACGAAACCAGCGCTTACCGCGGCAAAAACATTGCCCGACATCACGCCGCCCAGCAGGCCGGATTTCAACGTGGAGGTGCCAGACTTCAAGGTCACGTTGTCGATGGTCACGCCAACGCCATTCAAACCCACCCCGTTCCAGTCATCGATCAACCCGAAGCCGTTGATGCGCTCGCCGTAGATATCCAGATTCTTGATGGTCGCACCGACCACTTCCGCAAACAGGGGTTTTTCACCTACGGGCACGGTCAGTAGGTGGCCAGCGCCATCAAACGTTCCCTTGAAAGCGTTGCGCGCCGTATTGGTTTTCACGCCGATGGGAGTCCAGCCAGCGGGCAGCTCGATATCGTCTGCCATCTTGAAGAATTCGTTCTCGCAGGACACGCCGTTTCCCACAAGGTAAGACAGCGTCGACAAATCCTGCGCGGACTTCAAAAGATAGGGCGCCTCTTCCGTCCCTGAACCTTCGAACATCGCATCCATATCGGACACGGTCAGAGTGAAGTCATCGCTTTTTACACTGCGCACCGTACCGTCGGGGAAAACGAGTTTGGCTACGCAATAGTAATTGAACGTTCCCGGTTCAGGCAAGCTTATGCTGAAGGTCGCAGCGGTATCCGCCTTTACGCAGTTCCCGCTCTCGTTGTACCAGAAATAGTAAGCGGAGCAGCCTTCGGGTACATCAATGCCGAAAGACGTTTCATCGGAAGCTAGACCGATAAATGCAGAGATATTCTTGGGCTGCGCCGTTATCGACACAGGCTCGTCGGACGCCTTGTAGTTGTACACTACCACAGTGCCGGATTTCTCGATATTGCTCAACACATCGTTGCCAAATGCAATACCATTCCAATCGTCCCGAGAGCCCGCGTAATAGATAATAGTCGGGTAGATAAAGTCGCTGCTCCCGAACGCTGTCAGGCTCTTGGGAAGGTACAGCTGCTTCATGTCAACCTTGGTCGATGCGTACGAGTCAAACGCTCCCTGGGAAATGGTCACCATGCTCGGCATGTCAACGCTTTCCAGATTGGGGCAATTCAGGAACTCACGAGACCCCAGTTGAGTAACGCCAGGCATAGTTACGCTGCGAAGATTCGTCATTCCGGTAAAGTTATGCCCCTCTTGCCCAAGGGATTTGACCGTCGCAGGAAGATCAACAGCAGTAACGGCAGGACATGCAGTCAGTAGAGCATCGTAGATGCTCAGGCCTTGCGGCAGATGGACCTCGGTCAGACCAGTGCAGTTGGAAAAAGCCTTGTTTCCGTAAACGATCTCAGCGGCAACAGCCGGATCCAGGCAGTTCAATGCGCTCAAGCCATCACAGACGGCAAACGCTTGTTGACCAATTGACGTTACCGTGCTCGGTATGACCAACTCACCAGCAAGACCCTTGCACCCCTGAAACGCTTGGCGCCCTATGGAGACCAGACCCTCGGGAAGCAAGACAGAGGTGATCGAGGCGTTATCCTTGAAAACCTCCGACCCGATCGCCTTGGTCCCCTCGGGGATGGTCACGTTTCCGCTTAGCGACGGCAGGGCGTACATCACCGTATTGGTGGAGGCATTGGCAAGAACGCTGTTTGCAAAAGTAAAACTACCACCTTCAGCGCAGTTAATTGTCGTCAGGCTTTTATTGCCCGCAAGAGCAGACGCCTCAAGGGTCTCAAGACTTGCGGGAAGATTGATGGTTGTAAGCTTATCGCAGCTGGTCGCAACAAGCGAACGCCCCGTAATCGCCTTCACCCCTTCGGAAACAGTGAACGCCTCCAGATTCGGACTGTGATCGACGATGGACATATCGTTGATACTGCCAACAACAATTTCTTTCAGATTAGGGCAGAAACTAAAGGCCTGCGATCCCACAGCAGCAACGCCCGTAGGAATAACCGCCTTCGTGATTCCCGTGCCAATAAAAGCACCCTGACCCAACTCGGTAACGCCTTGAGGGATAGATAAATCACCGATAATATTTGAACATTTTCTGAACGCTTGGTCTCCGATTGTTTTCAGAGTGCTGGGGAAAACAACCGATTTGATGTCAGAACGACCCTCGAATACCTTCGCCCCAATGGAAACAACACCCTCGGGAATGTCAAGAACGCCATCGCCGTCAACGATGGAAGCGCCTGCAAGAAGCTTAAGAAGTTCGGTTCCAGATTCGGTGGTTTTGGCAATAACTCCATTATTCAGCGAGTACGCACATCCCGGCGCAAACTCAATATCGGTTACCGATTCGCCGATCAAGTCCACATTGAGCTCGGTGAGCGTCGATGGGAACTTCATGGTGGTCAGGTTGTTCAATTTACCCAAACCACCGCCAACAACGATAGTCACTCCTTCATCGAAAGCTATAGAAGTCAAGCTGGTGCAACCATCAAACGCGTTGCTGCTCGAATCAAGGTTGCAAGGAAGGGTGATCTCGGTCAGCCCCGTGCAACCCTTGAACGCATTCACGCCGATCCGTGTGAGACCAGCAGGAAGAACAACGCTTGTCATGGCAGTAGCACCCGATAGATTATTTCCAATAGAGGTTACCGTCGAAGGAATCGTCACTTCCCCAACAAGCTTCGATTTATCGGGAACGCTCAGAAGCGTTGCACCGTAATCAGAAAGCACGAAAGTGTCGTCCACAACGCTGATACAGCAACCCTCGGCACAATCGTAGTCGACAAGCTTCTTGCAACCGGTGAATGCCAGCCCACCCGAGGCGGTCAGCGTTGACGGAAGAGAAATAGAGGTTGCTGCATTCAGGCCATAGAGCAGATAGTTGCCAAGATAGGTTATTCCCTCGTCAATCACGATCGACGTGATTGTCTTTCCATATTTTTTCAAATACGGAGATTGGGGTAGAATCTTTTTATCCTGCGTCTTGCCATCAGTGCCCTCAATCTTGCTGAGTTTCAAAACGCCGTTGGCATACACCGTCCAATTAGCGTTGTACGCAGTACCACTTTCCACAACAGCATCTTCGGGCGTGGGCGGTTCGGATTCTGCCTTCACCGTGAACGTGTAAGCCACAGCGTCGGCCGCGTCGTTCGCGGCGTCCATGT
>CAKUOV010000081.1 GCA_934670115.1 uncultured Eggerthellaceae bacterium | reverse complement strand
ATGGACGCTATCAACCTTTCGGAAATCACCGACGCTGACAGGCTTATTTGCGCGCGCATTGGCGAAGCAGCGGGGGTTGATTTCAAGGACTGTTACCAATGCGGCAAATGCACGGCCGGGTGTCCCTTGGCCGAGAGCATGGATCTCATGCCGCGCGAGGTTATCCGATGCCTGCAGCTTGGCGCGGCAAGCATCGTTCTTGCAGCGAAGACGCCGTGGATCTGCGCCCAGTGCGATGTCTGTTCCACGCGTTGTCCGCAAAACGTTGACATTTGCTCCACCATGCGCGCAGTACGTCTTGCGTCGAAAAACGCAGGTCATCAGCCTGTCCGCGAAGCAGATATCTTCGACGACGAGTTCATTGCAAACGTGCGTGCCCACGGCGTGTCCAACGAGCAATACCTGGCCGCCGCGTACAACGTAAAATCCGGGCATCTCATGCAGGATATGGGGAACGCCACACGCATGCTCAAGCGCAAGATGGTTGGTGTGGCTATCCACAACTCCAAGGGTCGCGCCGATGTGGCTGCGGTCATCGACCGCGCGCTGGCCGCAGATAAAGCGCGTCGCGAAACCGCCGATGCCAGTGCAAACGCTGCAGCTGCTGCCGCCAAAGGAGGTAATGCGCAATGATAAAGTACTCGTATTTCCCCGGCTGCTCTGCATCCACTACGGGCAAGTCGTTCACCGTCTCTACCAAGTTCGTGGCTAGCAAAATCGGCTTCGAAATGATTGAGATTCCCGACTGGAATTGTTGTGGCACCTCGGCCGCAGCACTTACCAGCCCCGAGCTTGCAGTGGCGCTCCCCGCGCGCAGCCTGGCTATCTCCGAGCATGAAAACCCTGGCCTAGATGTCGTAGCGCCGTGCGCTGGCTGTTATCGATCGCTCAAGGGTGCGGTGACTTATGCCCGAGAAAGCGCAGAAAACCTGCAGAAGATTCGCGAGCTTTTGCAGCGCGATTACAACGCTGCGGCCGATGTGGTGAGCCTGCTGGAAGCCTTCAGCAGCGAAGACGTGAAGCAGGCCATTTCCAATTGGGTGGTCAACAAGCTGCGCTGCCTGAAGGTGGCCTGCTACTATGGCTGCGCAATGGTGCGTCCCGTTGACGTATGCCAGTTCGACGACGCAGAAGATCCGCAAAGCATGGATGAGCTTATGAGTTTGATTGGCGCCGAGCCGGTTGATTGGGCGTTTAAAACCGAATGCTGCGGCGCGGCTCAGCAGATGGCTGTTCCCAAGCAGGCAAAGCCCATGATTGAGCGTATTTTTCAGAATACCCAGGTCAACGGTGCAGATTGCATTGTGACCGCTTGCCCGTTGTGTATGCTCAACCTTGATATGCGCGAAGCCGAAATCAACAAGGCGCGCGCGGCGGCTGGCAAAGAGCCGTTCGACATCCCGTGCTTCTACTTCACCGAGCTCATCGGGTTGGCGTTGGGCGGCACGGCGGCAGAGCTGGGTATTGACATTCACTTCCATCCAACGCAGAAACTGCTGGCCGCACGCGAAGCAGCCGCCCGTGAGGCTGCCGCACACGACGCGGCAGCAAGCAACGCCAACGGGAAGGAGGCAGCACGATGAGCAGGATAGGCGTGTTCCTGTGCTACTGCGGTAGCAACATTGCCGAAACGGTAGACATCGAGGCCGTGGCCGAGATGGCACGCAAGCTTCCCGATGTCGTATACGTGGAAACGAACAAGTACACGTGCTCCGACCCAGGTCAGGAAGGCGTGAAAAACGCCATCATCGAAAAGGGCATTGATCGCGTGGTGGTGGGCGCGTGCTCGCCGCGCATGCATGAACCTACGTGGCGCAAGCTTTTAGAAGACACACCCGTGAACCCCTACATGCTGGAAGTGGCGAATCTGCGCGAGCAGTGCTCATGGGTGCACAAGGATCGCGACATTGCCACCGAAAAGGCAAAAGACCTGGTGAAGATGGCGGTAGCGAAAGTGGCGCGCTTAAGTCCGCTGAGCTCCATCGAGATTCCCGTACATAAACGAGCGTTGGTCATTGGCGGCGGCATTGCCGGCATGCAAACAGCGCTTGATATTGCCGATGCGGGCTTCCAAGTTACCATCGTGGAGAAAGAAACGTCACTCGGTGGCAAGATGGTCATGCTTGACAAAACGTTTCCGACCATGGACTGCTCTGCCTGCATTTGCACGCCGAAAATGTCCGAAGTAGGCAACCACCCCAACATCACAGTGAAAAGCTACGCGGAAATCGAAAACGTATCGGGCTATATTGGTAACTTCGAGGTAACCATCCGCGAGAAAGCGAAATACATCGATTACAACGTATGCACCGGATGCGGCGTATGCGAGACGAAATGCCCTGCGAAAGTGGTAAACAACTTTGAGCAAGGCATGTCAACGCGTCCTGCCATCTACAAAATGTTTCCCCAGGCAGTACCCGCAAAGCCGGTCATCGATGCCGAGCATTGTCGCAAGCTGCAAGAAGGCAAATGTGGCGTGTGCGCCAAGGTGTGTCCGACCGGAGCCATCAACTACGAAGACAAGGATAAGCTGACAACCGAAACGTACGGCGCCATCGTCTTCGCCACGGGTTATCAGCTTATCAACTGGAAGCCGCTTTATCCCGAATATGGCGGTGGCAAGTATCCCGATGTCATTACTGGTCTGCAGTTCGAGCGCCTGGTCAACGCTTCGGGTCCTACGGAAGGCCATATTTTGCGCCCGTCCGACAACGCTGAGCCGAAAGATATCGTGATCATCAAATGCGTTGGCAGCCGCGACCCCAACAAAGGCAAGGCGTATTGCTCACGCGCGTGCTGCATGTATTCCGCCAAGCATGCTCACCAGTATTTGGACAAAGTGCCCGATGGACGCTGTTATGTGTTCTACATGGACGTACGCACGCCGGGTAAGGGCTACGATGAGTTCTACATGAACACGCTGCACGATGGCGCGCAGTACATTCGCGGTCGTGTTTCCAAGATTTACCAGGAAGGCGACAAGCTGATCTGCAAGGGCGAAGATACGCTGACCAGCACACCGGTGACCGTTGCCGCCGACATGGTGGTGCTTGAAACCGCCATGGTCCCTGCCGAGGGCATCGACGAGCTGGCTGCAAAGTTCACGGTGGGCCGCGATGCCGATGGCTGGCTGGTTGAAGCGCACGCGAAACTGCGCCCCGTTGAGACGAACACAGCGGGCATCTACCTTGCCGGCACGGCACAGGGCCCGAAGGATATTCCCGATTCAGTGTGTCAGGCGGGTGCGGCCGCCTCGAAAGTCATTGGCCTGCTGAACAAGGATGCCCTGCAATCGAATCCTCAAATTTCCCATGTCAACGAGGCGTTGTGCCAAGGTGATGGAGCTTGCGCGAATATCTGCCCCTATGGCGCAATCTCGCTTGTCGAGAAAACATTCCGCGAGAATTCGCGTAAGGTAACGCGCCCGGTTGCCCAAGTGAACCCAGGTCTGTGCCAAGGCTGCGGCGCATGCACCGTAACGTGCCGCGCGGGTGCTATGGACTTGCTTGGCTACACGAACGAATCCATTATGAGGGAGGTTGATGCGCTATGTCGCTGGTAGAAGCCGCCTTGGATCAGGCTGCAGCAAAGCAGGCCGCGGCAGGACAGACTACCATGCCTGCCGCTTCCGCTGCCCCTGAAAATTGGGAACCCAAGATTATCGCGTTTTGCTGCCATTGGTGCACATATACGGGCGCCGATTTAGCGGGCTTGAACCGCATGAACTACCCAGCAAACGTGCGCGTGTTACGTATTCCCTGTTCAGGGCGCATGAATCCACAGTATGTCATTGAAGCGCTCAACAAAGGGTGCGACGGCGTGCTGGTGTGCGGTTGTCATCCGGGCGACTGCCATTATGTTACCGGCAACTATTACGCCCGTCGCCGCATGATGATTTTCAAGCGTTTGCTGGAATTCGAAGGCCTTGAGCCCGACCGCTTCCAAGTGCGCTGGATTTCCGGAGCCGAAGCAGGCAAATTCCGCGATACGGTTACAAGCGTGGTGGAGCAAGTGCGTGCGCTGGGACCGCTTCGCCTCACGCGTGAGATTCCACAGCTTGCGATCCCCGACGTACCCGATGGGAAAGAAGCGTTTTACGC
>CAKUOV010000080.1 GCA_934670115.1 uncultured Eggerthellaceae bacterium | reverse complement strand
ATGTCGTTGATGGCCTTGCGGATGGTCTGCGGCTGAATGCCATGCTCCTGATTGTACGCCATCTGAATCTGGCGGCGGCGCGCCGTTTCCTCAATGGCAAGGTTCATGGAATCAGTGCGCTTGTCCGCGTACATGATCACGCGACCAGAAACGTTACGCGCGGCGCGACCGATGGTTTGGATGAGCGAGCGGTGGTTGCGCAAGAAACCCTCTTTGTCGGCGTCGAGGATGGCCACCAGCGAAACTTCGGGCAGGTCCAGACCCTCACGCAGCAAGTTGATGCCCACTAAAACGTCGAATTCGCCGCGGCGTAAGTCGCGCAAGATTTCCACGCGCTCAAGCGTGGCAATATCAGAATGCATGTAGCGCGCACGTATTCCCTGGTCAAGCAAATGATCGGTCAAGTCTTCCGCCATCTTCTTTGTAAGCGTGGTTATAAGCACGCGCTCGTTTTTCTCGGCGGCAAGGCGCGCTTCGTCAATGATGTCATCGATCTGCGAGCGCGTGGGACGCACTACAATCTCGGGGTCAAGCAGGCCCGTGGGGCGAATGATTTGCTCCACCTGCGCCTGGCTCACGCGCAGCTCGTAATCGCCCGGCGTGGCAGAAACGTAAATGAACTGGGGAATGCGCTGCTCGAACTCGTCGAAACGCAGCGGACGGTTGTCCAGGCAGCTAGGCAGGCGAAAACCGTGCTCGGCCAGCGTGACTTTGCGCGACCGGTCGCCTTCATGCATGCCGCGCACTTGCGGCACCGTTACATGGCTCTCGTCAATGATGCACAAGAAGTCCTTGGGAAAGTAATCGATCAGCGTGTACGGCGGCTCACCTGGCTCACGACCATCCAAATGACGCGAGTAATTCTCGATACCCGAGCAAAAGCCCAGCGTTTCCAGCATTTCCAGGTCGTAATTCACGCGCATTTCCAGACGCTGCGCTTCCAACAGCTTGCCTTCGTCGTTGAACTGCTGCAAGCGGTCGCGCAACTCTTCTTGGATGGTTTTCAGTGCACGATCGAGTTTCGGGCGCGCCGTGACGTAATGAGACGCCGGCCAAATGGGAAGCGCCTCGTACGTGTTCAGCTCTTCGCCCGTTACGTTATCGACTTCGGTGATAGACTCAATCTCGTCGCCCCAGAACTCAACACGAATGGGGTTGTCCGCATACGGCGGAAACACGTCCAGCGCATCGCCGCGCACGCGGAATGTACCGCGCTTGAGTTCGTAATCGTTGCGGTCGTACTGGATGTCTATCAAGTTGTATATCACCTGATCGCGATCCATTTCCTTCTGCTTGTCCAGGAAAACGGCCATACCGGCGTAATCCGCCGGACTGCCAATACCGTAAATGCACGAAACGCTGGCCACCACAATAATGTCGCGGCGGGAAAGCAGCGCGCTTGTTGCGGCGTGGCGCAGCTTCTCCACTTCCTCGTTGATGGACGAGTCCTTCTCGATGAACGTATCCGATGCCGGCACGTACGCCTCGGGCTGGTAATAATCGTAGTAGCTCACGAAGTAGACCACGGCGTTGTGGGGGAAGAATTCCTTGAGCTCGGCGGCCAGCTGCGCTGCGAGCGTTTTATTGGGCGCCAAAATGAGCGTGGGCTTTTGAACGGCCTCGATGGTTTTTGCCATGGTGAACGTTTTGCCCGAACCCGTTACGCCCAGAAGCGTTTGGTAGCGCAAGCCTGCTTTCACGTTTGCGGCAAGTTTTTCGATGGCTTGGGGCTGGTCGCCCGATGGCTCGTAAGGAGAAACCACCTGGAAGGGAGCACTGGCCAACCGTGCGAGCGGCAACTTGCCTTCCATTTCTTTTGCGTCTTGCAAATCGCTCATAACAATTGCTCCTTTTCGGCATTCCACCACGAAACCACCTGGTCATACAGCTGCTCGGGCGTGCCATCGTTTACAAACGACACCGTAGCGAACTGCAACCGCTCTTCATCGGTGAGCTGGTGCGCCATACGAGCGCGCACATCGGCCTCGCGCCAACCAGCGGCAACGGCGCGCGCAACGCGCAGCTCCTCAGGAGCCGTCACAACAACAATGCAATCGGCAAGCGCGACAAGCGGCGCTTGTCCCGTGAAAGATGACGACTCAATAACGGCAGCAGCATGCCCTTCCGTAGCGAGTCGCTCCAGCTCATTGTTCAGCGCCTGGTCGATACGCGGTTGCGTGATGCGATTGAGCGTTTGCGTGCCTTCTTTCGTGGCAAAAGCAGCAGCCGCCAACGCAGCGCGATTAACGTCTCCCTCAGCGGTAAATACTCCTGCACCGTACGCGTCTCGCAACTCCTTCTTTACAAAATCCCAGGTCAGCACAACGTGTCCCAGCTGATCTAAATCGACGACCGGGAGACCCTGGCTTGCCAGCGCGCACGTGGCGCTGGATTTTCCCGCCCCCATGCCGCCGATAATCAGGATGTTTTTCATAAAGCTCGCACTGCCTTTTATTTGTGTCGCTCTGTATGTATTTCAAACTGCAATTTTACCCCATTCCCTGCACCTCACAGCGCACGCACATACGAACCTGCAAAAACGTGAAAAAGGGACGTAAAAAAGGGACGGGGACTTTTTAACATCCGGCGCGTCAGGTCGAAAAAGTGAAAAAGACCCCGTCACTTTTTAACATCGCGCGCGCCGGGCAGGCTCACGAGCCATGAACGAAAAAGGGAACCGCTCGACAACGAACGATTCCCCTTTGAATGCAATGCTAAAAGCAGCGCTTATTCAGCAGCAACTTCCTCGGCTTCGGCAGCAGGAGCTTCTTCAGCAGCCTCTACGGCCTCGGCTTCAGCTTCCTTCTTGTCGCGCTTCGGCTTGCGAGCCGGACGCTCTTCAGCCTGAACGGTCTCATCGATGGCGATCTCGATGCCCAGTTCCTCGGCAGCAGCCTTCATGGACAGGGAGATGCGACGACGCTCGGGGTTGACTTCCATGATCTTCACCTTAACGGTGTCGCCCACTTTGCAAACCTGGGCAGGAGTTTCAATGTGACGGCCAGCCATCTCGGAAATGTGCACCAGACCCTCGATGCCAGCGCCCAAAGCGATGAAGGCACCGAACGGAACGATCTTGGTAACCGTACCATCGGCGATGGAACCAACGGGGAACTGCTCGACAAGCTTCACCCACGGATCCTCGGTAGTCTGCTTCAGACCCAAAGAGATGCGCTCGCGGGACAGGTCAACGTCCAGAACCTCGACTTCGACTTCCTGGCCAACCTTGACAACCTCGGAAGGATGGTTGACGTGGTTCCAAGAAAGCTCGGAGATGTGAACCAGACCGTCGATGCCGCCCAGGTCAACGAAGGCGCCAAAGTCAACGATAGAGGAAACGGTGCCGTGCAGGCGCATACCCTTGGTGAGCTTCTCCAGGATTTCGGCGCGCTCGTTCTTGCGGCCTTCCTCCAGCAGCACGCGGCGAGAAAGCACCACGTTGTTGCGGTTACGATCCATCTCGATAACGCGAGCCTCGAGCTCGGTACCCAGATACATATCCAGGTCCTTCACGCGGCGCAAGTCAACCAAAGATGCAGGCAGGAAGCCACGCAGGCCGATGTCCAGAATCAAGCCGCCCTTGACGACTTCGATAACCTCGCCCACAACGGTTTCGCCGTTCTTGTGCTTTTCTTCAATGTTGTTCCAAGCACGCTCGTACTCAGCACGACGCTTGGAAAGAATCAGACGACCGTCCTTGTCTTCCTTCTGAAGAACCAAAGCCTCAATCTTGTCGCCCAGACTTACTACGTCAGCCGGGTCGATGTCCTTGCGGATGGACAGCTCGCGAACAGGGATAACACCCTCGCTCTTGAAGCCGATGTCAACCAGAACCTCATCATGCTCCAGTTTGACGATTTCGCCCTGTACCAAATCGCCTTCGTCGAAGTTGGTCAGGGAGCCGTCGATCATTGCGTTCATCTGATCATCGGAGATGTCTTCGAAGTCAATGACAGACGTGTTCTTAATCTCGGTCATGGGACCCCTTTCAAAAAAGTAGGGACCCGTCGTCATGATTGTTTGCTTACATGTACCATGTTCGCTTTGCTTTGCGGGCATCTGCAGGCTCACAGACTATCGCTGACGCCTGCCTTTTGGGAAGGCGAACGTCACAGAAAGTCGTTGGACCGTGGGAAGTCGCGCGCAGCAACAACATGTCTCGGGGGCCAAAAACTATGCGCTTGCGCCTCTGTCTACGCAAGCCGAATCAGTATAGCACGGTTTGCCGCTGCCCTACCCCACGTTTTCCTCCCCACGGATGGAAAGTTAGTGAAGACGCGCGGGTGGTTGCCGTGAAAGAAACGCAATCGCCCGCGCGAAAACAAGCTGTTTTTACGTTTTTTCACGCGTAAAAACAAGCGCAAAAATTTACGCGTGAATTTACGTTCGTTTTCGCGCGCATTTTCACTTCAGCGCGAGCAAAACAGGTTCACACGTATTC
>CAKUOV010000079.1 GCA_934670115.1 uncultured Eggerthellaceae bacterium | reverse complement strand
GCCCGTGCGAATGTCAAGGGCGCGTGAGCCAAATGAAAAAAGCATGAAAGGGGGAAGGGAGGGCGAAGGGGAAGGCGAAAGTTGCGCCCCCCTCTGGCTTTTGGGTAGCGCCGATAAGGCTGAACAGCGGAAAGGCGAAGGCGCGGCTGCCACGTGGGCTGCGCTCATGCGACGGACGACAGGGGAAGACGCAGGGGTGGGCACGTGAATGTGGCTCGCGCGCAGGCGACAGGGAGAAGGGAAGGAAAGGGCGAAGGCGTGCGTTGGCGAGCAGGCGAAGTTGCGCGTTGGGAAAGGGCGAAATTCGAAGATTTCAAAAAAAGTGGTAAGTTGGATGTTGACAATTAGTGGATAAGGTCTAATATAAGTATTGGTCTGAAACACAGAGCAGGTCGCCAATGAATCCCCCCAACCATTGGCGACCTGCTCATGTTATAGGGGTCTTTTGCGATTCTTTGTCCTGCGGTCTGGCTTCCGCCCTGAGTCTTCCCTTGCTTTATGCCCCGAGGCCCTGCGTTCTCTTTGGGCTTTCCTCCTGCTCGGGTCCTTGTGCGCTCTCTTTCTTGCCTTGTGCCTCCGAGTCTGCTCCCCGGGGTCTTCTCCTGCCTTATGCCCGAAGCAGCACCTTCCTTTTCTGCATTTTCTTGCCGCAATCGTCCGCAACACTCTCTTGGTGTGCTGCGCAAAACCGTGGGGGTGCGTATTCCGTTTGAGTGGTCGAGCGGCGTCTCTTTCTCCTGTATAATTGCCCGAATGAGATAATCGAGGGAGGTCGGGCGAAGCGAGCGCCCGGCAAGTCAAAGGTACACACCCGCAAGGGGGCGGGGGAGAGGAGCCTTGCATGGATAAAACGGTTGCGATTATCGGGTACGGCACGGCGGCCGTGAATGCGATAATCGCGTTGCGAACGTCGGGTTTTCAGGGGAATATCCAGGTGTTTTCCAATACGGAGACGCTTCCGTATAGCCCTATGATGACCTCGGCTTATGCTGCAGGCGCGTGCGAACGCGAAGGCGTGTTCCCTTGGGATGCGTGCGATTTGGACCAGCTGGACGTCTGCGTTGTTGCGAATGCGCCAGTGACCAGCATCAATGCGGATGCGCATACGGTCACGGCTGGCGGCGTTGAGTACGCTTACGATGCGTGCTTGATTGCATCGGGTGCTCATCCGGTGGCACCGGCGGTGGTGCAGGGCGCATCGGGCGCGCAGGATGCCTTCGACGGCTTCGATGCCGTAAAGCCGCTGGTCTTGCGCACGCTTGATGATGCCGAGGTTCTGCGCAATGCGCTGACCAGCGGAAACGACGTGCGCGTATTGGTAAGCGGAACGTCTATGGTTGGTTTGAAGGCCGTCGATGCGTGCTTGGAGCGTGGCGTTGACGTAACGCTTCTGGGTCGCGGTGAGCACATTATGCGCCGCACCGCCTGCGATGAAATTGCCGTAGAACTTGAAAGCTACCTTGCAGAAAAAGGCGTTGACCTGCGTCTTTCGCAGGTTGTAGAAGAGGCGCATCCGGCGGAAAACGGCCAGGTTCGCGTAACGTTTTCTAATGGGGATATGGCCGATTACAGCCACGTGTTGTTTGCTCATGGCATTGTGCCTAATCTCGATTTTGTTCCTGCGGATGCGCTTGAGCAGGCTGTTTGCGATTGCTCGAGCGCCAATGCGCTTGCCGCGGGCCTTCCCGTGGACGAGTTCATGCGCACACAGCTTCCCGATGTGTATGCTGCGGGCGATGTCGCGCGCGTGCTGAATAAGGCCACGGGACAGCACGTTGTTGCGGGTTTGTGGAAAGAGGCGTGCTTGCAGGGCGCTTGCGCCGGTCGTGCCATGGCGGCAGCGCTTCAAGGCGAGCAGCCGGTTAGCGAGGCGCGCTACGATGGCTTTGTCCCCAGCAACTCCATTGCGGTTGGCGGTGCGGTAGCTCTTTCTGGTGGCTCCATGGAACTTTCCGAGCGCCGCTGGATGGACGTTGAGCGCCGCAACGGTTGTGTGGTTGCGGTGGTGCGTGAAGCTGCGAGCGATAACGTTTCAGCAGATGAAACGGCTAATGCGAAGAGTGCGCGTTTGGTAGGTTACAACGTATTTTCCGACAATGCCGATCCGGCAACAAGCCTTGCATACGACGAGGCCGCCATGCTGTATCGCCAGATGAATGCATAGGGGGCTTGGATAATGAGCGATCAAATTGAAAACATTCAGGCAGCTGGGCAGGCAGTTGAGCAAGCCCCGCGGCTAACGAATGCGGCAACGTATTGGAAGTTCATGGGCCAGTGCACCGAGTGCGGACATTGCCGCGAGACGTGCGCGTCCCTTTCGTGCGCGGGCTTGAACTTGGGCCAAATTGCCAAGCGTATGTTGGCGACCCAGCGCAAGGCGGCGCAGGCGCAGGCGCAAGCGGAAGGCGAAGCTTCAGAGGCGCCCAGCTTGGCGCAGGTCATTGCGACCGATCCGAATCTGGTGCAAGCCGTGCGCGGTTGCTTTTTCTGCACGTCGTGTCAGCAAACCTGCTTCGCACACAACGACGTTTCCGAGCTTATTTATGCTGCGCGCATTGATTTCCAGAATCTGGGGCTCATTCCGCGTGATGCGTGGTCGAGCGTTTTGGTTGACCAGGAATGGGACATCTTCACAGCGTATCGTGCTATTTGGGGCATTGGTTATGCTGATTTGACCAGGCATTTTACAAGCGATTACGGTGAAGCGCAAACAGATTGTCAGATTGCGTTCTTCCCAGGATGCTCGCTTGCCGCATATGGCCCCGAGCTCACGCGTGAGGTTTTTGCTACACTTGAGGAAGTGGGCGGCAAAACGACCATGATCGACCATTGCTGCGGATCTCCGCTGAAGAGCGCCGGTTTCTACGATCGCGCCGAGGCGCTGTGCGACAAGATTGCTGGCGAGATTGCGTCATCGGGCGCGCATATTGTGGTGTGCGCTTGTCCCGGTTGCAAGAATGCCCTGGTGAGCACCATGAAACGCAACAATATGGACGTGCAGGTGACCACTGTTTCCGAGTATCTTTTGGAACAGGGATTCACGCCCAAGCGTGATTGCAGCCAGCTTGCCATGTGCTTCTCGAAGTCCTGCCAGGATCGCGATGGTTCATGTCTTGCAGCCACGCGCGAACTGCTTGGTGCGACCGACGAGCAGACGACGGTGTTCCATGGCTGCTGCGGCGCGGGCGGCGCGGTAAGCGCGTACGATTACAACCGTCAAGGCCAGCAAGTCGATAAGAAGCTGAGCTTCGCGAAGGACGGCGAGATGGTGGTTACCATGTGCCCCACCTGCACGTATACGTATGCATTCCAGCTGATGAGCGCGCCGCGCGCCCTTGGTAACGCAAATTATTTGGAGCTTTTGTTCTTAAACGGCTTCGATTGGAATAAAGTATCCAGTCAGCTGAACAGCATGTGGACGGGACAGTACGGCCCCTGGCTGGCCAGCGTGTTCTAAGAGAGGCGCACGTCAGACGTGCGCAAGGCGGGGAAGCAAGGCTGCGTTTGCTCCGACGTTTTCGCGCTATTGCGGTTTTTCTAAGGGCTGCGGGGTGACCCCTGCGGCCCTTACTTGTTCCTGGGTGTTCTTCGAGAGATTAGGTGCACATTTTTTGCTGGAAAAAGAGCGAGCCGGAGGTTTTGAGGGCCTTGGCGCCCATGTTGTTGAAAAAGCGGGGTCAAATTCGAAGTTGTAGTAGGTTGGAAGTAGGTCAAAGCTCTGGTACGGTCGTTAATTGAAGCAGTTATTTTCTCTACAATCATCTGAACTGGTATTTTGTTTGGGCATGATTTTGGGCGACCGCTTTTCTTACAGCATTTTGCGTCTCTACCTACTTCCAACCTACCACAACTTCGAATTTGAGGCCCAAAATTCAACAACATGAATCGGAAATACCCGGTTTTAATGATATTTCGTTCCTGGATGCGCGAACCCCGACCCCTTCCTCGCAAGCTCGGTCGGGCGAATTCCTAAAAACGTGCCACTGGCACGTTTTCTTGACGGAATTCCACCTCATCGGTTCGAGCCCCGTTGCCATCGGCCCAGGTGATAAAGCTTTCTTATTGATGCGATAATTGCCTGATCCCTTGTCAAAAGCGAAAAGCGGATCGGCTGAGCAGAAAGGCCCGGCGCGCGACCGAGCGTATCCCGATACGCGATGTTGTCGCGCGAGCGAAGCGTCAAGGGCCTTTGTGCCAGCCTAGGCGCTTTGCAGCGTAAAACGAAAACGGCCGTTCGTCAGAACGGCCGGAGAGTTTGGAGCGGGTAACGGGACTCGAACCCGCGAATGCGAGCTTGGGAAGCTCGTGCCTTACCACTTGGCGATACCCGCATTATAGACGCCCACGCCAACGTGCGTGCGCAGCGCATTATGCGTAGCTACCATTATAACGCAGGGAATGACGCTCTGCCGAAAAAAATTCTTGCGTTCATACCGCAAGAACGAGAGCTGGTACAATACCAGAGTTTTGCAGTTCGATCACACCGATTCGTTAGCTAAGCCGCAGGTCAAGCGGCTTTTCTTTTGTCAAATTTCA
>CAKUOV010000078.1 GCA_934670115.1 uncultured Eggerthellaceae bacterium | reverse complement strand
ATGCTCCCTTTCGCAAACCTACAGCGTGGGAAGACCTAGTTGTTGCCGCAGTTCAATCTGCTTCTTTCGATAATCGGAAGGGAAATGCTGTGGCACACGAACGCCCAGCTCACGACGAAGCGCCGCAACGCTTTCATCCATAAGGCGCAAATCATCAACTTGCAATCGCGTAAAGCCAAACGTCGTATACCCCATGCGCTGCAACGCAATGCGCTTTGTGGCATCGTTGCAAAGCTCTTCGGACTCCAAATGAGCTACATCGCTGTCATATTCCGCCGTCACGCGAGCGCGTTCCCAGAAAAAATCGGCACGAAGCGAAGCTCGTCGCGTAAGACCGCGCAGCTCTTTCGGAACCGTCAGCCCACGATTGACTGCAAACGGCGGCAACGCGTAACCACCCATACGCAACGGAAGCGCTAGCAAGAGCGATACCGCACTTTCCCGCGGCGAAGCACTTCCGTCGATCACATACGCGAGTGCTTTGCGAGCAGCTGAAATACCACGAAGCCCGTCGCATTTATCCAGGAACGCAGCGATTTCCTTCACACTGGTAAGAGAACGCCGCGATGAAACACCATGCTTCGACGCGGGATCTGGAACAAAAGTGCTGCAAAGTTGAAACCCGTACTCCATAGCGTCGACCAAAGAGTTATCTGCCGCGCATTGCAAGAAGCTCAACTCGGGCGAAGCAATGCGAACACCAGGAGCAATATGGACAAACGAACCTTCAGGCAACACAGATGGACAATGGCGAAATACTACCCTCTTTGTGTTAGTTGTCGTCTTCCTATCCACAAGAGTAAACAGGCGCTGATCAGCAAGTACGACACTATCTCCAACAGCATCAAGTACAGCGCGCTGACTCAAAGCGCAATTGATTAAGCAATCGCTCTTTCGCGCTGCAGCCAATGCTTTCGGCGCATTTTTCGCGTTGCACCAATACCACCATGCGGTGTCGTGTCCCAAGTAAACATTTTCCATAAATGCGATGGTAGCAGCTTTTGAAGACTCCAGGTGTTGATCAACACCCCTGCCAGGCAAAAAATTTGCAGCCCACCTTCCCATTCCCCATGATAAAAATGGGGTACTTTTCTGTGGGTTTGCCACGGCTTACTTTTTTGCGACCTGGGGAAATGCTGATTTTGCGCGAAGGCGAAGACGAAAATCCACAGAAAAGTGGGTCGTTTTTATCATCGAGCAAAAACGGGAATAGCAGGCGAAGGAACAGAAAAGGGACAGACGTCGTTTTTTGCCATTAGGCTTAGGGAAACACTGATCGATGCGAAGTTATGGGTAGGGACCTTGGTCCCCACCCTGCGTAACCAGCGGCTTTGCCAATTATATGCAGTGGCTACCTGCTCTAATCAGCGCTTCCTTAGAAGAGCAAACGAAAAGAAGAGACTCGCTTGATATTCCCAGGCAACAATTGGACTGATGGGGTTCGGCTGGGACCTAAAGCTACGCTTGCTTCAGCTGCACGTCAAGAGCATCGTTTTCCAGGGCAGCGCGACCCATTACCGCACATGCCTTATCAAACCAAGGCTCTTCAACAGAATTATCGCGATAGATGATGATACGCGTCGGCTCGCAAATATCCTCTAGACAATCGGAAAGCGCCGCAAGGTTTCCACCGTAATAGGCGGGAAAGCCCAGCTCATGGCGAAGAAACGCATGCAGCTGCTCGACCGAATGGAAATCGCACTCGCGTATTGTCACCGTTTTCATGGCCGGACCCTTCCCTTTCCTCTTCGCGAAAATACACACTGACCCACACCACGATAATACGCGCTTCCAGCATTTAGTATGAAGGAACAAACCCCCTCCCCTGCGCGCATTGCCCCATGAAAGCACAGAAGCACATCGGAGGCAACAAGGTCAGGTGACTAGGTGGGAGCAATGCGAAGCTAATAGAGCTGCGTAAACGACTGATAGTGGTCATCCGTGTAGAAAATCAACCCGTCGTTTGAATAGCAGATGCGCTTTGCCCCGCGATACCCGCCCGCGTAATCGATGTCGCACTCTTTCCAGGTGCGTCCGCCTTTCTCGGGCAACAAGCCATCGTCGTTATAAAACGTGCCGCCGCCAATCGATTTACCAGGGCAAACATCCCACAAGTTGCCTTTTTCGGCGTCCCAACCGGCCTTTTTCGCTTTCGTTTTGGAAATGTAATTGGCAGGCAACTTCTGGTAAAGATGCAGATAGAGCGCAACATGGTCTTTGTCGGCGTAGGTGCCGTCTTCAAAAACGGAAATATCACCCGACGAGCCGCCATCGACGGCTCCCGCTGCGCCCGCATCGGCGCTCGATGCCGCGCTCGCCTCCGAGCTGCCAGCACCACCATCGCCCGACGCCGCCGCGCTCGCAACCCCGTTGGCGCCGCCACCAGCTCCCGCAGCCCCACCAGCGCCCGCGCCGTCCCAAAGGGCGCACCCGGGCAGCAGCGCCAAGCAAAACGCCAGCAAAAATGCCACAAGGGAAGACAGAACCGTCTTCCCTTGCTGAAACATCGTTTGCTTGAACGTATGTCGCGTACGCGCCACGTTACTCGCTTTCCGCCGCAGCCGCATCGGCCTGCGCCGGCTCCAGCGCCTTCTTCTTGCCGTTATGCGACTTTGCGCATGTAGCCACCGCGCCGGACATCGCAATCAACGCGATAACATTCGGCAGAACCATGAGCTGATTGAACATGTCCTGCATCTCCCAAACCAGATCGTTGGAAAGCAGCGAGCCCAGGAACACGAAGAACACCGCCAGAACAGAGAACACAGGAAGCGCCTTTTTGCCAAACAGGTACACGAAGTTGATCTTGGAGAACAGGTTCCAACCCAAGATGGTGCTGAAAGCAAAGAACAGCAGGCAGATAGCCACGAACGCATTGCCGAAGCCCGAGCCGAACATCGTGCCGAACGCGTACTGGGCCATGTTCGTCTTATTCAAACCAGCTGCGGCAATAAAGTCGTACGCCTGCGTGTTGATAGCGCCGTCCTGAATGTAGACAGCAGAGATAACAACCAAAGCGGTCATGGTAACCACAACAAACGTGTCAACAAAAACGCCGATGAAAGCAACAACGCCCTGTTCGTGCGGATCCTTAACGTTGGCCTGGGCGTGCGCATGAGGCGTAGAACCCATACCGGCTTCGTTGGAGAACAAGCCGCGCTTAGCACCCTGCGTCATTGCCGCGATAATGCCACCCACAGCGCCGCCGAAGTATGCCTCGGGGTTAAATGCGCTCTCAAAGATCAACGCAAATGTTGCGGGAATGGTGTCAAGACGCGTGCACAGAACAATCAAGCCGCCCACCAGGTAAATAACTGCCATCAGGGGAACCAGCTTCTCCGTAACGGATGCAATACGAGAAACACCACCCACGAACACGAAGCCCGCAACAAGCGCGATGATAATACCCACAATCCAGGGAGCAACGCCGAACGCCGTAGAGCACGTAGAAGCAATGGAGTTCGACTGAACCATGCAACCCATGAAGCCCAAGGACAAGATAATTGCCACGGCGAAGAATGCTGCCAGGAACTTGCCCAAACCGCCCTTGAACGCGGTGCGGATATAGTAGACCGGGCCGCCGTGAACGTTGCCATCTTCGTCAACCTTCTTGGTCATCTGCGCCAGAACAGCCTCGGCGTAGTTCGTGGCCATGCCCAAGAACGCGATGATCCACATCCAAAGGATAGCACCCGGGCCGCCCGTCAGGATTGCACCGCACGCACCAACAATGTTGCCCGTGCCAACCTGAGCGGCAATAGCGGTTGCCAGCGCCTGAAACGAGCTCATGCCGCTTTCCTGCTTGCCGCCGCGCAGCGAAAAGCCGCCGAACATGCGGCGCCAGCCTTCGGCAAAGCAGCGAATCTGCACGAAACGCGTGCGGATGGTGAAGAACAGACCTGTTCCCACCAACAAAAAGAGCAAAACGTAATTGGATAGATACCCGTTGATAGTTGAGACTACCTCGAGAGCAGCTGCTTCCATAATCCCTTCTTTCTTTCTGCAGCGCTAACTGCGGTTTTAGTCTCTGAAGAGGGATAAAGCAGGCACCACGATGCCACACGATCAACCCCAGCTCTGTCCTTTAGCCTGAGAGATTCGGCGACTCCGCCTGCGCGGGCGGCTCACCTTGCACCTTCGGCACTCATTCAAGAGTTCTCCAGAGCTTCCTCCGCACTCTGTTTCTCCGCCCGTTGCGGAAATCCAAAGCGTTTCATAGGAAGGTAATGAATAATACGAAGGTGGATTATGAGCATGTAACAATTCCAAAACAAGTGCGAAACAATTTGCTTGGGGGCGTGCGGTAGACTCCGCGCCGTAAACGGCAAAAACGCTCTTGTTGTGCGGCGGCGAAGCAACTGCGCCGCCGCCGAGCTCGACAGCCATGCAGGCTGCGGCGGCATCGGGACACCGTCGCGGAGTGGGTAACGGCAGTGCCAGACACCGTTGTAGAGCAGGCTACAGCATGCCAGTCACCGCGGCAAACGGCAACCAAAAAGCGCCTCCACCGTACGGCAGAAGCGCTTTCCTGAAGTCGAATACCACAGGGAAGGCACCCGTGGCCTTCCCGCAATCCCTTACGCGAAGTACGCCACGCCACCTTCGATAAGCGGCTGGAAGTTGTTGCCCGGCACGTTCTTGTACAGACCCGCGCCCGCGCGCTCGGAGTGGCCCATCTTGCCCAACACGCGGCCATCGGGGCTGGTGATGCCTTCGATTGCCAGAATGGAGCCGTTGGGGTTCACGTTCCAATCCATGGAAGGAACGCCCTGCTCATCGACGTATTGTGCGGCAATCTGGCCCGCTGCCTTCAGCTGCTCAAGCAGCTCGGGCGAAATCACGAAGCGGCCTTCGCCGTGGCTAATGGCAATATTGTGGACGTCGCCCACCTGGCAACGCGAAAGCCAGGGGCTCAAATTCGATGCCACGCGCGTGCGCACCAAGCGGCTCTGGTGGCGGCCGATCTCGTTGAACGTAAGCGTGGGGCACGCGTCGTCCATGGGACGGATGTCGCCATACGGCACCAAGCCCAGTTTTACGAGCGCCTGGAAACCGTTGCAGATGCCCAGCATCAGGCCATCGCGGTTCTGCAGCAGGTCACGCACTGCCTCGGTCACTTCGGGAGCACGGAAGAACGCGGTGATGAACTTCGCGGAACCATCGGGCTCGTCGCCGCCAGAGAAACCACCCGGCAGCATGACAATCTGGCTTTCGCGGATAAGCTGCGCCAGGCGCTGCGTGCTTTCGGCAACGGCAGCAGGCGTCAAGTTGTTGACAACGAATGTCGTTGCGGCGGCACCCGCACGCTCGAACGCGTGAGCCGTGTCGTATTCGCAGTTCGTGCCTGGGAACACGGGGATAACCACACGCGGCTGGGCAATCTTGCCGGAGAACACGTGCGGAGCGGCAGCCGTGTAGCTCATGGTCTCAACGGCTTCGCCTGCCTTGCGATACGGATACACCGGCTCAAGCTTGCCTTCCCAGGCTTCCTGCAACTTGGCCAAGCACACGTGCGCATCGCCCGCAGTAAGCACATAATCGCTGGTCGTCGTGCCAATTTCCATCACGCTCAGCGCCTCAGTGGCGGCGGGCAGCGTGGCATCCGG
>CAKUOV010000077.1 GCA_934670115.1 uncultured Eggerthellaceae bacterium | reverse complement strand
GTGCCTCGTGCTCTCTTTTTCGGTCCTCTTTTTTGACCTGAAGCTATTGAAACGCCGTCTTGAAAAGAACATGTCAGAGGGATGTCAATCTCATATCACGCTTTTGTCACAAGTTTGCAAAGTGGAAGGTGTTGAAGGGGTTCCTGGAAGGCCGTGACAAAAAGAACAGCCCGAAAACCAACGTGGCTCTCGGGCTGTTCTTATAGTGTTGCGAAGGTGTTCCTTCGCGAATGACCTGGCTTAACGCGAAGTGAAATACGGAACAGGCTTAGAACATGACGGAAATAGGAAGCCTTGCTTCGTCGAGTTGTTCTTTTGTCCAGCCGAATTTCTCGGTGTTGTAGGCATCGATCTCGTCCCACAGGCTTTGGTACACGCCAGGGTAAACGGAGCCCGGGCCGCCCTGTGCAATGCAGGGGATAAAGCCCTTGCCGGCGGCTCCGCAAGCATCAATGGTCTCGCGAACCACGCTGCGGGTGTTCTCTTCGGTCCAGCCTTGGAAGTCTACCAGGCAGTTTTCAATGCCACCCATGAACGTGATCTTGTCGCCGTATTTCTCGCACAACGTGGGGAGGTCGTTGGTGGAGAAGCAACCCTGCCAGCAGTTGATGCCCATTTCAATCATATCGGGAACCAACGTTGCGGCATAGCTGTCGGAGTGGTGGACAATGTACTTCACGCCGTGGTCATGGTAGTAGCCATAAATCTGCTTATACGGCTCAACGAAGAATTCCTCAAACATTTCCGGGCTCATGAACGTGCTCTTCTGGCTGCCCCAGTCGTCGTGATGGAAAATGGCTTCGGGGTGCATATGTTCGCAAATGCCTTCTGCCAGTTTGAGCTCCCATTCCGTGAGCATCTTGATCATGTCGTGCAGCTCATCGGGGCATTCATACATGGCGGCAAGCACTTCGTCGATCTTGCACATGTGGTGGCACTGCTCGAACAGGCCCGGTGCAACAAAAACGGCACGAAGCGTTTTTTCGGCGTCAAGTGCGTTGTACATGCCAATGCATTGCTCCCACAGCTCATCAGGGAATTCAAGCGAAGGAGGATTGACGTAATCCTGCCAATGCTCAATGTCTTTCACCAGCAAGTGCTCATCGTCCTGTACGGGGAATGATCCCGGTTCGTGTTCGGGGAAGCAGTTGTACACACCCCAGGCATTCGCAACAGGCTTGTCTTTTTCGGTGCCCTTGGGGCAGAACGGGTTAGCGAGCATAAACG
This sequence comes from uncultured Eggerthellaceae bacterium, assembly GCA_934670115.1. Lineage (GTDB taxonomy): Bacteria > Actinomycetota > Coriobacteriia > Coriobacteriales > Eggerthellaceae > CAKUOV01. The sequence continues at coordinate 4,448 of CAKUOV010000077.1, read as the reverse complement.
GATGGAATACCAGCGACAGTGCTTCGTACTGGTTGACGAAACGGTCAGGGGTTCCCCCTTCGAGTACCTGAATCATGTTTTCTCTTGCGGTTAGCATGGTGTCCTCCCTTTCTTGTGTTTGGCACAATTTGCAAAGCTGCATGGTCGATTTCGTCATGTTCGCGCCCCCGCTCGAACTTCCCTTCGCTGCATGCCGTTTGTCCTTTGCGGCTTTGGTATGCTTTCAAGATACGCCCCTCTTACAAAGCGAATCTTTACGACAAATAGTTTCAAATATAACAATTATATGAAGCATTCTGTGTTACTATTTTGGTGTAATGCAGTGTCTACTCCAATGAGGCGAAATAGATGGAAATCACCAGAAACATGCTTTACTTTTGGATAAGAAAACGCTGGTCACATGCTGTAAATATCGAAGTGGGGCTTTCTCGGAAAGCCTATGTGACCCGACCGATGTTTTGGAGTAGTGCACAAGAAATGCGCGGACACCTTGTATTAGTTGATGTGAAACGCATGGAACAAATTGACCGTTTTTATCCAGATACTATCTTTGTGTGCGTCGGGGGCAGCGAGGCGGAAACCTTCCGACGCGACAACGAATGGATACTTGTGCCCGATGAAGATCGAATGGACAAGGTGTTCAATTATATCGCCACTATTTTTGACAAGTTTTATGCGTGGGAGGCCCAGCTCGATCAGGCTGCTAACGAGTTCTTCTCGTACGATGCAATTATTCGGAGCAGCGAACTGGTTCTGGAAGATCCGCTGTCGCTCATTGATGCGGATTTCAATTACGTGGCCTATGCTAAAAAGATGTCCATGGAACGGGGATACGAAGAGCTGTATGTAGACGAAACGGGCAGGTTGCCCCCTGAGGTCATCAATATGCTTGTTTCAAGCGAAGGCTTCGCGGCTTTAGCTAAGAAAAAAGGCGTTTGGCGCTACGAGACCGATGAAGCCATGCTTCACTGCAACGTGTTTCACGAAGATCAGTTTGTCGCGCGCATGAGCATTCCTTGCACAAACGACCCAGCGCGCAATGCTTACAATGCGGATATCGTTGAGCTTGTTACCGGGGTGGTTGAAAACCTTTACGCAAGACTGGGAACGTTTTTTAGGCAGCCGGCGAAAAACGCCAAGCTAAGGCATCTTCTGGCAGGATTGGTTAAGGGAGATACGCCTGCGCGCAATGAGATAATCCGCCAGATTGGCCAGATTGGCTTTGATGAGCGGGATACGTATCGCTTAGTGCAGGTCAGACCGCAATTGGCAGAGACCACTCGACGTTTTACCTCGGTGCTTTTGGCTCATCTTGAGATGGTGGTGCCGCAAAGCGTTTGCTTCATGGTGGGCGATAAGTGCTTTTTGCTGATTGACGAGTCCAAGCGTGATGCTGCCGCGCGCAAGCGATTTGCCAACGATATCAATACGTTTTTGCGTGAAAACTACATGCTGGCAGGTGTAAGCAGGGAATTCGAAAACGTTTTCGACTTGAAAAACGCTGCGTACCAAACGGATATCGCCATTGCGTATGGACGCAGCGTGGATCCCATGTTTTGGTACCTGAAATACGACAATTATGCATTCCGGTATGCGTTGGGGTGCATGTCCCGCGATTTGCCGGAAGATCAAGTTGCAACGAGCGCGATTGGCGTCTTGCAAAAGTACGACGAAGAAAACGGTACGAATCTTGGTGAGACGCTGCATACCTATATCGAGGCAAGGTATAACGCAGTGGAAGCGGCCAAGGCTCTGTTCATATCGCGAAGCACGTTTTTGCGACGTATTGACAGCATTAGAAAGCTTACGGGGATCGACCTTGATTCATGCGATGACCGGTTATATTTGGAACTATCGTATCGAATTCTTGACCCCAATAGGGTGGTGGATGTGGAGATAGCGTGAACGGCGGAGCGTGCTTGATTTGACGCACGAGGCTTTCTGGGTCCTTCGTTTCTCCTGTTCATCTTTGATTTTGCAGAAATTTGACAATTAGCTTACACAGACCTAACGGGCGCTTGCCATTATGACCATAGCTTCTTATGCGAAGAAGCGTGTGTCGAGGTAAGTGAGGATACGTTATGGGTCTTGAGCTGGCAACCGTTGCAGCCGCCATTGGGGCAAACCCGGTTCTTCTTCTGATTATTGTTCTGTGCGTTGGCGCAACGATGGTCAACGGCGCAACGGATGCGCCGAATGCAATTGCTACGGTGGTGGGTACGCGCGCCATGCGTCCGACCCCCGCTATTATTATGGCTGCTGTCTGCAACTTTATTGGCTTGGTGGGCATCACGGCAATCAGCACGGCTGTTGCAGGCACCATTTTCGGTATGGTTGATTTCGGCGGCAACAACGAAGCCGCGCTGGTCGCCCTTGCTGCGGCCATGGTGGCTATCATCGTGTGGGGCGTTGCGGCGTGGGCGCTGGGCATTCCCACGAGCCAAAGCCATTCGCTCATAGCGGGTATCACGGGTGCCGCCATTGCGCTGCAGGGTGGTCTGGGCGGCATTAATGGCGCCGAGTGGGTAAAAGTTATTTATGGCCTGGTCATAAGCACGTGCTTGGGTTTTGGATCGGGTTGGTTGTTCGCGCGCCTTATCAAGATTGCCTGCGCAGGCGCTAACCGCATTAAAGCGAACCACTTCTTCCGCTGGGCTCAAATTATTGCGGGCGCGGGCGTGGCCGTTCTTCACGGTGCGCAAGACGGTCAGAAATTCCTAAGTCTGTGCATGTTAGGCGTTATGTTGGGCGTGTATGGCAGTGCCGATTTCTCGCATTTCCCCTTATGGCTGCTTATTTTGGTAAGCCTTGCCATGAGCTTGGGTACCGCTATTGGCGGCCGCAAGATCATTAAGAGCGTGGGCATGAACATGGTGAAGATGGAGCAGTACCAAGGTTTTGCCGCGTGCTTGTCGGCGTGCTTCTGCATTGGCCTGGCAACGTTTACCGGCATGCCGGTTTCCACAACCCACACGAAAACAACGGCGATTATGGGCGTGGGCGCAGAGAAACGTTTGCGCGCCGTGAAGTGGAATTTGGCGGGCTCGATGGTGCTCACCTGGGTTTTGACCTTCCCTGGTTGCGGCCTTCTGGCCTGGGCGTTTACGCATTTGTTCCTGCTTATTTTGTAGGGTGCTTGTTGAGCGCGGCTTAGCTTTGGCAAGAGCGGCAGCGTCCGAATTGGTTTTCGTAACGGGAGTTCGTATATATTCGCGCTCTGCGCTTCGCCGTTTTTCTCTGTTGTGGTAGCGCGGCTTTGCGATGGTGCATGAAAGGACAATTTGTTGTGAGAAAGAAAAGCGACTTCGACTATTTTGATGCGTTCAATCAGCAGCTTTCGTACGCTGAAGAGATGACGCTGAACCTGAAAAGCGCTCTTGAGGCAGGGGAATGGGGCGACATTGCCTTGGTGCAGTCGCTTCACACCATGGAAAACGATGCCGATCACGTGAATCATCAGATTTTGTCGCACTTAGTGACGGATTTTGTCACGCCCTTCGACCGCGACAGCATGTCAAATCTTGCCCATGCGTTCGATGATGTGTGCGATGCCGTGGAAGAGATTGCCATTAAAGCCTATCTGTTCAATGTTTCCGCAGATTCGCACCCTGTTCCTCAGGGTTCGCCGCTTATGCTGCTTATGTCGGATGCTTGCTCTGAGCTGAAAATTGCGGGTGGGTGCCTTGCCGCGCATTCGATGCACCGCGATGCTATTCGGAAGCATCTTGTTTCGGTGCAAACCTGCGAAAGCGACTGTGACACGTTGTATATTTCTGCTGTTCATGGGCTCTATGAAGATACTACCATCGACCCTGAACAGCGCCGTATCACTCATGCGTTGATGGATTGCATGGAAGAAGCCATGGATGCCTTAGAGCATGCCGCGGAATGCATGGAAGCGCTTGTGGCGGAGTGCGCGTAGCACCCAACGGAAGATGTAGCGCGACAGCGCGGGTGCAGTTGCCGGCAGTTCGGTCGCATTTGGACGTGGTGCGTCCGATCTGCGCATCTGTACCTGCGCTTTCCGCTTGTTTTTTCGGAGTTTGTTTTTGCGGGGTCTTAATCTCCCCCTTCGATTTCTTACCGGCCTGCTCCTCTTTTTTATGAATCTTGGTGTGAACAATGGCTTCAGCACGTTACAATGATTCTATGATTTATTACGTGGAAGACGAAAACAACATTCGCGATTTGGTTCTGTATGCGCTTAAGCAGGCAGGGTTGGAAGCGCGTGGCTTCGCGGAGGCTCAGTCGTTTTGGGGCGCTTGTGACCAGGAGATTCCCCACTTAGTGTTGCTGGATATCATGCTTCCGGGCGAAGATGGTTTGGCGGTGCTGAACAAGATTCGCCGCGACAAGCGTTTCGATAACGTTCCCGTTATGATGCTTACCGCTAAGGGCGCGGAATACGATAAGGTGCTGGGCCTTGATGGCGGCGCTGACGATTACCT
>CAKUOV010000076.1 GCA_934670115.1 uncultured Eggerthellaceae bacterium | reverse complement strand
AAACGAACATCCTATCCAACAGCGATTTCTTGATATTCCTCAACAGCTCAAGCTTACGCTGATGAAGGGTGATGAGGTTGTCGAGGGAGGCGAGCGTACCTGAAATCGCTACCTGTTCCGAGAGCTTGGGCACCAAAATATCTACGTCGCTGATGATTGTTTTCGAAAGGCTCGGTAGTCCAGTTGACTCGTCCTTCGATGCCCAATCTACGTTGAGGAATAGTCCTTCGAGGAAGTCTAGGTCTACCGATTCTTCGGGGATGCAGTAAAACAGCGTGTCAACAGTCCAAAACGGTGCTCGAAGCTTATACGGTTTATCGATCGTTCCCTTCCGCCCAATGCCCACTGCGTCACGGTCGTACGAAAGCGCCTCATTAACACTTGTCATAAAACCGCCAGTTCCGAATACGGGAATGTCACCCTCGTCAAGATGCTTGTAATCTCTGCCGCTATTAATCGAGCAGAGCTCCCCCAACTTACGCTGTTCCCAAGGGTCACTGAAACCCTCGAAGCGGATTTCGGGTTCGGTCTCGCCGGGTTTCGGAAACATCTTGTCGAGCATCGATTTCTTCACCGTGCACAGCTTGTCGTACTTACGCTGATGAAGGGTGATGAGGTTATCGAGGCGGGAGAAATAAGACGCGATTACTTCTTGCTCCTTGATTCCAGGAAAAGTTACCGCACCTTTTAGTGCATTCTCGGCTGACACCTTCATATCGTTTTTGGCGCCCTTGCTGACCAATGGCGCCATGTAATTATTCATACGCACATTCTGTTCAAAATATACCTGCACGAAGTCGGGATGAGTTTTCTCTGTCGGATGGTAAACGGCATAGAGAGTCGAAACAATACCGTCATTTCCCCTGTTGGTTTTAATAATCCCGTAAGGATTGCTCCTCAATGGCGATTTGGTATATACGACATCGCCCTTATGGACAACGCCATAATTTGCAACGGATGCGCCAGCGTACGATCTGCCCTGAAATTCAATCTGGTTAACGATCCCATAGTCACCTGAAACTGAAAGAACATCATCCTTGCCAAAACGGCAAGACTCATTCTTCTCTCTTGAGGTTTCAAGATATTCATTTAACTTACGCTGTTCCCAAGGGTCAGTAAAACCCTGAAAGCGAATTTCTGGGGTATTTTGTTTCTCTGTCATGCTACTCACCGCCCAACAGCTTGCGCAGCTCGGCGACGCCCGCCATATCGTACTCGTTGCCCCTAAGCTGCCCCAACATGTCTGCTAGCTGGCTTTCTGCATCATCTATCTGGTTGCACACGTCCGAGTAAGTTGTCGCGTATTTGGCGTTGAGCGCAGCTACCTTTGCGATGAAGTCGCTCACAACGGTTTCGGGAAGGGCTAGAAGCTCAACCTGCAGCGGCTCTATCCACTTGGCGGCCAACAGATCGTCGCACTGAGCATCGGTCAGACCCTCGATGACCTCCTTGGTCGTCTCCTCAAGAGCCATTCTCGCTTCTTTGTTCGCCTTCCTGAGACTTTTCTCCTCATCGAGCAGCGCCTGAGCACGAACCAGACCTTGCTCGAAATCGTTTTCAGGGTGCTTTCCGATAGCCTTCACAGCCTTCTTGAGCTCAGCCGCCACAAACGAACCTTCGTCGTTGACAGCAGCAGAGGATCCCTTGTCCTCCTCGTCGAAGCTTTCGAGAATCTCGTCTACTTCCTGCGATATCTCGCTTAGGCGGGAATCACGGGAAGTAATCTTCTTCACGTCTTCGGCAAGCAGGTGCTCTTGCACAAGCGCAAACGGCAGGATGCGGCCAGCCCAGCCGTCCTGCACCTCGACGTCTTTGCCGTTCTTCTTCTTGACCACCATATTCGGGTCCACCTTGCGCACAGCGCCTTTCCCCTCGGTCTGGATGACCTCCAGGTCGCCGGAAATTCCCACCCAGGCATCGTCGAGCGCCTGGTAGGCGTCATAGCCGTCGATCAGGGTTGTGCCCGCCAGCACGTCTTTCAAAAGCGCCGCGATGGCCTCTTCCTCCGCCACGGTATCGACTTCATCGGCAGCGTCTACCAAACGGCTTCGCAGCGTGGCCGGTAAATGGCTTGTCGCATCACGATAGCCGCCCAAGAAGGCGCGGACGTCGGCGTTTTCCTTCGCCACTTGCGCAACGTCGTCGGTCGCGGGCGCAAGACACGAACCATCGGCGTCGCGGTAGAGTTGCCCTTTGAGGCTCGGCCATACTTTCCAGTAGCGTTCGAGCGCGTCGACCTCGGCCTTCGGCACACCGCCGAACATGGTGGCGTACACGTCCCAGCTTTCGGCGGCCGCACTCGAATCCACGTAGCGCGGGATGTTGAGGTTATAGTCGTTGGCACGGATTTCTTCGATGGGAACCAGGCGGCTGAACTTGTCGACGGTCGCGTTCGTTGTCACGGTGTCAACGATACGCTTGATGTCACTTGCCCGCAGCTTGTTGTTTTTGCCCTCTTTCACGAAGTGCTTGGAGGCGTCCACCACCAAGACGTCGCTCGTCTCGCGCTGCTTGCGCAGCACCATGATGATGGTAGGAATGCCCGTGCCGAAGAAGATATTGGCAGGAAGCCCGATGATTGCCTGAATATGGCGGTTCTCCACCAGGTTCTTGCGAATGGCACCCTCCTCGCCGCCGCGGAACAGCACGCCGTGGGGCAGAACGATGCACATGATGCCGTCGGGGCGCAAGTGGTACAAATCATGCAAAAGGAAGGCGTAATCAGCTTTGGATTTAGGGGCAACGCCGAATTTGAAGCGAGGGTCGAGCTCCTTATCTTCCGAATCCCAGTTCTGGGAGTACGGCGGGTTCGACACCACGGCATCAACGAAGAGCGGATCGTAGGTCTCATCCTTGTTCTCGACGGTGTCGAACCAGGGCCAGTCGTCTTCGAGCGTGTCGCCATTGCGTGCCACGATGTTGTCGGGAAGAATTCCACGCATGACCAGATTCATACGCGTGAGGTTGTACGTGTTCTCCTTAAGCTCCTGCGCATAATACTTGATGGAGTCCGGGTCGCCGTTGCGTCGTGCCACGGCTTTGCCGATATTGATAAGCAGCGAGCCCGATCCGCTCGTGGGGTCGTAGATGGTGATGTTCTCACGTCCGGCCAGGTGCCACGAGACTATCTCGCTCATAAGCATGGACACTTCGTGCGGCGTGTAGAACTCGCCGGCTTTCTTTCCGGCGTTGGCGGCGAAATTGCTGATCAAATACTCGTAGATGAAGCCAAGCACGTCGTAGTCCTGGCGACCGTCCATCGGGATGTCCTTGATAAGGTAGATGAGGTCGCGAGCGGCCTTGGACTGGCTCCGTGCGTCGGTGCCGAGCTTGGAGAGACCGGTCTGCAGCGTGTCGAAGATGCCGTCAAAGACGCGCTTGCGGGCAGGGTCGATGTTGCGGCTAAAGGCAGAGAGGGCGTCACGAACGTTCGAAATCTCGAAGTCGCCGCCTTTGGCGACCCAGGTGGAGAAGAGGTTCTCGTAGGCGATGAAATAGCCGCACTCGCCCTTGACGAACTCGACCGTCTCCTCGTCATCTTCCACGAGGCTCGGCAGGTCCTCCTCGGCGAAATCACGTGCTTTCAGGCGGGCAACCTCGGTCTCGGAAAGGAACTTGTAGAAGATGAATCCCAGAATGTAGTCCTTGTACTCGTTAGCCTCGATCTTGGATCGCATCTTGTTGGCGGACTCCCATATCTTTGATGCCAATTGTTGCTTGTTCATCTATTAGTCCTCGCTTCTGTAAACTTGATTGAGCGTTTCGCCGTCGTTGTTCACCCATTCAGTCCAGCCATTCTGGCTGCCGCCGAGCACGAACACCGCCGCGGCGCTGGGCGTCGGAAATTCGAGATCCTCGGCAAGGTCCGCAATGCCGACAATGCCGCCGAACATTTCCCTGCGCAGCGCCGCAACGCTCGCGTTCTTCAGCACAGGTTTGGAGAGGTTCACCTTCGAGCCGGCGAGAACCGTGAAGTGTCCAGTGGATTTATCGTAGCGCCCCGATCCACGTATCCCGTTCTTCTTCGTATGGAAGACGACCGAGGCGCCGGTGGGACCCTCGTCGACTCTGTCCAGGTCATACCCCAGCGCGGCCATCCTGAAGAGGATTCGCTCATGAAGGCGCTCGACAGCTTCCTCCTTGTACGGATCGATATAAGGCTTGGGCGTAGCGGAATTGTCGGTTTCGTACGAACCGTGGGAACGAACGTAGTCGATGGCCTTGGCCTCCAGGACGTCCAGTGCGTCCTTGCTGATGTTCTGGTCGTCATCGAGGAACATGACCGCTTTGTTCCAGAACTCTTTTCTTGCCTTGTGGGCATCGAGACGTGTGATGCCTTGAGTGGTCTGGCCGGCATAAACGCGACTTACGTTACCGTGATCCTCATCGAGCAGATAGTAGATACCACGTTGGGGGATGCTGGGCAGCGCCTTCGCTTCGACGAGGTCTTCTCTCGGGATAACGATGGTGACCAATGACTCTCCCTCAACGCGGCAGATGCGAATGCGGTCTGGCTGTGCATCGATGAGCTGGATCGTGAGGGTCTTGACTCGAATCACGCCTCTATGCCCCCTTCTTCGCGAGCTCTTCGATCATGCACGTGCGTACGAAGGCAGAGAAGCTCATGCCCCGCAAGGCCGCTTCCTCCTTGGCCGCGTCGCGCAGTGTGTCGGGGATGCGCAGGGTCACGGAGACCTGGTCGCCGTTCACCAGGAAGCTCCTGATCTCGGTCTCGTCGGGATTGCTCTTGATGAGCTCCTTGTAGCTGTCGGGCATCTGCGCTCCCATCGCTCGAAATGCAATACAAATGCGTTTGCAGCATTATAACGCGGCGGCATGGGGCAGCGCTGGGAATGCGAGGACGGCCGATGTCCAGGCTTTATATGAGCGTGGGCGGCGAAGGTGAGAGCCCCCGCTCGACGAAGTTGAGATACTCGTGCTCGCGATACCCGAGGTGCTTACCGAAAGCGGAATCGTTTCGACCTGCACGTGCGATGAGGACACGTGTTGCTATGGCTGCCTTTGCAACTACTACAACCAAACCGAACAACATGAGCTTTCTTGAGAAGGAGCGAAGGGGATTCTCAAGTCTCAGTTCTAGCTTGCCAGGGGAGGGTTTTGCGGAGTTTCCTCTACCCCGCCCCCTTTGAAATATAATGTCCATGTGGCCATTATTTGCTGCTCGCAGTTTACCGTGACCCACCGTGACCCACGAAAATGCCTCGGATGACACGAAAAACCGTGACCCAGATTTGACCCCATGGATTCGCGGCATTTTTTGAGACTGGGTGTAAATAGAAAAAACTAGAACAAACTGCGACAAACTGGAACAAACTGGAGATAGTTTCTAACTATTGAGTGGGAGTAGGCTGATAGGGTTCTGACCTGCACTTTTGAGTGCCGCACTGTGCCGCTGAGTTTCGTTTCGTACGAGAGTCATGGCAAAGCCGCCAGCGACGGCGGTGAGTAAATACGAAAATCGAGCCTTCGTTCCCGCGTTGGGACGGGGCTTTTTCTTTGCCGTTTTACTCCCTTTCACCTGCGATTTCGCCATTTACTCCCCGTATTTCAAGACGGCAAGGCACGGGGCGGCATTCTGAGGAATGGGAGTAAGAATTTATCCCAAGTGAGTTGACGCGCGATTTTTGTCCTCGAGGGCGAAACGGGAATCTCTGGCACTGTTCATCATTGTTTCTCAGCGTATTTGCGATTCATTGGA
>CAKUOV010000075.1 GCA_934670115.1 uncultured Eggerthellaceae bacterium | reverse complement strand
GCTTGGCACGCCGAGCACGTCATGCCTGTGATATCAAACGTGCACTTCATCTAGCGGCCTCCGAACTTCTTGATAAGCTGCATTGCTTCATCGATAATCTCGGTGTTGCCCTGCTGGATTTGCTCTACCACACATGTTTCCAAGTGGTTTTTCAGAACGATTTCGCTCACTTTATGCAAAGCGCTCTCCGCCGCTGCAAGTTGCACCAGCACATCGCCGCAATAACGATTCTCGTCGATCATGCTTTTTACGCCGTTGACCTGGCCAATCGCCCGATTAAGACGCTTTTGGATATCGATTATCATCTGCTCATCGCGCGGCGTGTTCTTCTTTTTGCAACAACACTCTTCCATAAGGCTCTTCCCTTCTGCGTGCTTGCAAGATTCCAGCGTCCCTTGAAGCACAAGCATCGCTGGATTTCGTTTATTTTTCAATGAGCATTATATACCCCCTAGGGGTATATAGAAGATAAATTTTTTTGAATTACAACGCATACAGAAGAAATGCGTATGCTGCGCAACCCGAAAGAGCGCACCACAAGAGCGATTTTGTCAAACGAGCGACCACCACCACAACAAGCGCGGCAAGAATCGGCGCAATCGCCGGCCACACACCTGCATTAAACATACCCGGATTCAAAAGATCGTTCGCAACCAACGCAGCAAAAGCGGCCGGAGGAATAAATCCCAACGCACGCTCAACTTTCTCGGGAAGCTTTCTGCCTTTCAGCATCATCAACGGCGCACAACGACATATGAGCATGGTCGCAAAACAGCATGCGAAGACAATGATAAATTCATCAAGACCCATTTGCATGTTATTTACCCATCTCGCTTGAGCAAACAGGCGCAGAAAGAGTGCCGTTCAAAGGTGTATCCTGATTTACCGATGTTTGGATGGCCTTTGCATTGGATATTAAGTCCGAGCTCGATACCTTTACCGTTTTATTAGTGACTTTTTCCTTCAAGATGCTTGCTGCAAACGCTGCAGCAACACCAACAATTGCACCCAGAAGAATAGCCGGACCCGTAAGACCAACGCATTTGCACACATACACGCCAGCAATGGCGAAAATAATAGCGACAATGTTTTCAATGCATATTTTCTGGGAACACATAAGGCAGACAAAGATGGATGTCATGGCAAACGACGCTACCGCCAAAGGAATATTGATCAAACCGCCGATGATCACGCCCAAAGAATTCGAAACCGTCCACGACGCACAGGAAAAGATGTTCACCCAAAGCGCGTGCTTAACCGACCAATTTCCTTCTTCGAATTTTTCGGTATTCACGCCAAACGATTCATCGGTCACCGTTGCGCCAAACAGAAATGTCAACCGTTTCCGCTCTTTATCGCAAAACGGCGCAAACGATGCTGAATACAGCATTTGACGCGTGTTCACCAAGGAAATGCTTGCAATGATGGACGCCAGCGGCGCACCGGCAAGATACATATTCGGAAGCATGAATTGTCCCGCGCCCGAATAAAACAATACCGAAAGCAAGAAAACTTGCAAAACATTCAAGCCGATCGAGGCATTCAAAATACCGCACGGCACGCCAATAGCAACGTAGCCCAGCATAATAGGCAACGCTGCTTCAAGTGCTTGTTTTATGTAGACCGATTTAGACACGAATTGGCATTATAGACTCTTTGCGAATTATTTCTACCCTTCAAAAAGCGGCGGTAGGTTTTTAACACAAACGGATGAATCGCGCCGAAATACCTGGCTACCTTTAATACCGTACGGCTCCTCGCCCTAGTTCAACAGCCGCGGACTCCAGCCCCGAACCGTATTAACCCCAAACGTTAAAAAGACCCCGTCACTTTTTAACATCAGCCCAAAGAGCGGGGCGTGAAAAGTTCTTCGAAACAGGAGATGGCATAGCGATCGGTCATGCCAGAAAGGTAGTCAACAACAGCACGAATATCGTTTCCCTGCGAAATGGCGCGGTACTCTGCAGGAATGTCTTGCGGATGCTGCAAATAGTAACCGTATAGGCACTTCATGAGACGCCGCGCTTTATCGACCTCGTGATTCACTTCATCGGATTGATAAACGCAGCGGAACAAAAACGCCCGGAGTTCGGTCATGGCTGCAAGCACCGGCTCGCTTAATCCAATATCCCCTGCTTGAGCGCTTGTGATAACCATATTCTCTACGAGCGTTTCGATGCGTTGGGCGTGATTCGTACCCAGAATGCGTTTCGTGGAATCCGGCAACATATTCTCGGAAAGAAATCCCGCGCGAATTGCATCATCGATGTCGTGATTCACATACGCAATGCGATCGGCCGTTGCCACAATGCGCCCCTCGAGCGTTTTTGCGGGCACCGCCCCCGTATGGCACAAAATACCGTTACGCGTTTCTGGCGTAAGCGATAAACCTTTGCCACCGTTCTCAATGACCTCCACCACACGCACGCTCTGCTCATTATGACGGTACAAATCGTTTACCTGGTCAGATGCGGGATCAATGCGCAGCGTGCCAGCAATGCAATGGCGCAGCGCCTCTTCCCCCGCATGACCAAACGGCGTATGGCCTAAATCGTGACCAAGCGCAATAGCTTCCGTCAAATCCTCGTTGAGCCCCAATCCGCGAGCAATCGTACGAGCTATCTGCGCAACTTCAAGCGTATGGGTAAGGCGCGTGCGGAAATGGTCGCCTTCAACCGCCAAAAACACTTGCGTCTTGTGCGATAGACGTCGAAAGCTTTTCGAATGCAGAATTTTATCGCGATCTTTCTGGAAGGGATTGCGCAGCAAGTCGGCATGAAACGAATGAGCGGAATCGCGCGACGGCATCAACGGAACAGCCTCAGGCGAAAGAAAACCGCTGCGTTCTTCAGAATACGCATCCCCCGTTACCACTTCCACGGATACCGCTTCCTATCTTTTAGTTGTGATGCTGCTCTTCAAGCAACACGTTGCGCTTTACGCACGCCACCTCGCTGCAGACAAAGCGACTTTTCGATTACGAACGCGCAAGCTTTGCAAGGTCTTTTGCCTGGTAAACGCCCTGTTCCGTGATAAAAGCCGTAACAAGTTCTCCCGGCGTCACATCGAACGCCGGATTATAAACCTCTACTCCTTCAATAGGTTGTGGAAGAACTTCGGCAGCAACACGCTGCTCAATAGGAATTTCCGCCCCTGTTTCAAGGGAGAAATCAAACGTGGATAAAGGAGCCGCAACATAAAACGGAATCTTGTGATACTGCGCCAAAACAGCAAGTCCATACGTGCCAATCTTATTTGCCGTATCACCATTGCGCGCAATACGATCGGCACCCACAATCACACAATCAATCTTGCCTTGCGCCATAAGCGTTGCTGCCATGTTATCGCAGTTCAACGTAACATCCACGCCCGCTTGCGCCAACTCCCACACGGTCAGACGAGCACCCTGGCCCACCGGTCGCGTTTCATCGGCGAATACTTTTTGCACGCGACCCTGCTCTGCGGCGGCATAAATAACACCAAGCGCCGTTCCGTAAAACGCCGTGGCAAGGCTTCCTGCATTGCAATGCGTAAGAATGCAGGCGTTATCGGGAATAAGCGGAGCGCCGTTTTCACCAATGGCACGATTGATGCGCTCATCGTCGGCCGCCAATTGCTGCACATACGTGCATGCATTCAATCCCATTTCTTCAAGCGGAGCACCGCCATCAAGCTGCTCATGGATATACGCAACTGTTTTATCAACCGCCCACGCAAGGTTTACCGCAGTCGGTCGCGCATCAGTCACTTCGCGCGCAACAATATCGAGCGCCTGCGTGAAATCATCTTCATCAACCACCACGGCATCGTTTTCAAGCCAAAGGGCCACTGCGGCGGCTCCGGCGATACCGATGGCGGGTGCACCGCGCACGGCAAGCGTCTTGATGGCATCAATTACTTCACGCCATTGCGTTGTCTCGGAAACTTTCAGCTCACCCGGCAAAAGACGCTGGTCAATGAAACGCAAAGAGGCTTTATCGTCGCGATACATAAGCTCCAATGTGCGCGGAAGGTTCTCCATATGCAGCTTGCTTGCCATAGCCTTGTCCTTTCCAGGGGGATTTCTTTCCTGTAAGTATACTCGTTTCGCCGAAACCGCACGCCCACAACGTGTCGTGCGTAACAAAAGCGCGCATGAAAAGACCATGCTCAAGGCAGAAAAAATGCGCCGACAATAAGCCGGCGCATCTTCTGAATGCCACTCTATTGCTAAAAACGCAATTACAGCAAGTTCTGAACCGCAATGAACAGCGGGCTGAACGTCAACGCGATGATGGTCATCAGGTTGATCAGGATGTTCATGGAAGGACCAGACGTATCCTTGAACGGGTCGCCAACGGTGTCGCCAACAACAGCAGCCTTGTGAGCCTCGGAGCCCTTGCCGCCATGGTTACCCTGCTCAATGTACTTCTTGGCATTGTCCCAAGCGCCGCCGGCGTTGGACATGAACATAGCCAAAAGCATACCAGTTGCAACAGCACCCGCCAGAAAGCCACCCAGCATTTCGGGGCTGAAGCAGCCGATAACGATAGGCACAACAACGGCCATAATGCCCGGGAGCATCATTTCATGCAGAGCAGAGGTGGTGGAAATACCAACGCACTTGTCGTACTCGGGCTCGTTCTCGTACTCCATGATGCCGGGAATCTCGCGGAACTGACGACGAACTTCCTCAACCATGGCATGAGCAGCACGAGAAACAGCGCCCATAGTCAAAGCGGCAAACATGAACGGCATCATAGCGCCGATGAAGATACCAGCAACAATGATGGGGTTCGTCAGCGTCAGGCTGAAGCCAGGAAGCATATGGCTCATGGTTGCCTGATAGGACACGAACAGAGAGATTGCAGCCAAGCCAGCAGAGCTGATGGCGAAACCCTTCGCGATAGCAGCGGTGGTGTTGCCAACGGCGTCCAAAGAGTCAGTGCGCTCGCGGATTTCCTCGGGCAGACCAGCCATTTCAGCAATACCGCCCGCGTTGTCGGCAACGGGGCCGTATGCGTCAACGCCAATGGTGATAGCGGTGTTGGACAGCATGCCGGTAGCAGCCAGGCCAACGCCGTACAGGCCAACAGCAATGCCCTCGCCCGTAGCGTTGGGGAATGCCATATTGCCGAACGTGAATGCGCCGATGATAGCGAAAGCCAGCAATACGATAGGAGCGATAGTGGACATCATACCAGTGCCCAGGCCCTCGATGATAACGGTTGCAGCGCCCGTCTCAGCGGACTCAGCAATCTTGTGAACGGGCTTGTACTTGTCGGAGCAGAAGTACTCGGTGATCTTACCAATAGCAAGGCCGGCAACCAGACCGCAGATAACAGAGCCGAACAGGTAAAGCGGCTGAGCTTCGGTGGACTGATTGTTCCAAATGAAGAACATGATGAAGATGATGCAGATCTCAATGAGAGCAGCAACATACGTACCACGGTTCAGAGCCTTGTGCAGCTCGCCACCTTCCTTGGTGCGAACGGCGAACAGACCGATGATGGACGTGATAATACCGCAAGAGCTGATCATGATAGGAGCAAGAATTGCCCACAGCATGTCGCCGCCCACGAAGTAGCCGCCCAAAGCACCCAGCGTAGCAGCCAAGATGATGGGAGCCAGGATAGAGCCCGTGTAGGACTCGAACAGGTCGGCGCCCATGCCAGCAACGTCGCCTACGTTGTCGCCTACGTTGTCGGCGATCGTAGCAGGGTTGCGGGGGTCGTCTTCGGGAATGCCAGCTTCAACTTTACCAACCAGGTCGGCGCCTACGTCAGCAGCCTTGGTGTAGATGCCGCCGCCAACACGGGCAAACAGAGCAACCGCAGAAGCACCGGTGGCGAAGCCCTCGACCATGCCGATGTTGTCATGCAGCGTGACCATCAAGTTGGTGGTGATAGCAGCGGTGTCAAGGCCGAACAGCACGCTATACACCAAAGCAATAAGCCACAGGGAAAGACCGAGCAATGCGAAAGAAGCAACGCACAGACCCATGGTCAAACCAGACTTGAAGCTCACGTTCAGAGCCTTGGCAACAGACTCTTCAGCTGCATGAGCGGTGCGGGTGTTAGCGCGCGTTGCAACGTGCATGCCCACGTAACCAGCAGCAGCGGACAAAACGCCGCCCGTAATGAAGGCCAGAGCAGTGGGGATGGACAGAGCAACAGCCATAACCACAGCAACAATGACCATAAAGATGATGAGCAGCTTGTATTCGCTCATCAAGAAGGCCTTAGCGCCCTTCTGGATTTTCAGCGAAATGCTGTTCATTTTTTCGGCGCCCGGATCCTGCTTCAGAACCCAAGAGCCCAGGTAAGCGGCCACGCAAATGCCAATAACAGCACAGATGGGGGCCATGATTGCTATATAAGCACTCACCTATTTCCTCCTTTAACGTTCCAATACGATTCGTATTTCCCTTCGGCCTGGCATTCTGAGTCGAAGGGAAATAGCCTGTCTATTTTAGTCAATTTGTAGAATTTTTGAAGCCT
>CAKUOV010000074.1 GCA_934670115.1 uncultured Eggerthellaceae bacterium | reverse complement strand
CCTACGCCTGAGGTTCCTGGCAGGCTGCGCCTGCATGACTTAATGCAACACTATTGCGTTTTGAAATTCAATTCACCGTTGACAAAAGGTGGGGTAATTTGACAACAATTATGCTTGGCGGTAGTGGCTCATAAAGTCGCTTAGCTTGCCCATGCATTCCTTGAGCACGTCCATCTGCGGCAAGTACACCACGCGGAAGTGATCGGGCTGCTGCCAGTTGAAGCCGCCGCCATGGATAAGCAGAATCTTCTTTTCTTTCAGCAGGTCAAGCGCGAATTGTTCGTCGTTTGTGATGTTGAAGCGCTTGATATCGATCTTCGGGAAGATGTAGAACGCGGCGTTTGGCTTCACGGCAGAAATGCCGGGAATGTCATTGAGCGCCTTGTAGATGTATTCGCGCTGCTCGTATACGCGACCGCCGGGTACAACGTAGCTTTCCACGCTCTGGTGCCCCCACAGCGCGGTTTGCACAATGGATTGCGCCGGCACGTTCGAGCATAAGCGCATGTTGGAAAGCATGTTGATGCCTTCAATGTAGTCGCGCGCGGCATTCAGGTTGCCGGAAAGCACCATCCAGCCAATGCGGTAGCCGGCAATCATGTGCGACTTGCTCAGGCCGGAAAACGTTACGCAGAACACGTCAGGCGCCAAGCTTGCAATGGATTCATGTTTCAGGCCGTCGAAGCACAGGCGGTCGTAAATTTCGTCCGAGAAGATCATGAGCTGGAACTCGCGCGCCAAATCGACGATCTTTTCGAGAATTTCGCGCGGATACAGCGCGCCAGTGGGGTTGTTCGGGTTGATGATAACGATAGCCTTTGTTTTCGGCGTGATTTTTGCGCGCATGTCGTCGATGTCGGGGTACCAATCGGATTCTTCGTCGCAAAGGTAGTGGACGGCCTTGCCGCCGGCAAGTGTGGCACAGGCGGTCCACAGTGGGTAATCGGGGGAGGGAATCAGAATCTCGTCGCCATCGTTTAGAAGCGCGCTCATGCACAGATTGATAAGCTCGCTTACGCCGTTTCCCGTGTAAATGTGCTCGATATCAACGTTAGGTAGGCCTTTGATCTGGGAATAGTGCATGATCGCCTTGCGTGCAGAATACAGGCCCTTTGCGTCGGAGTAGCCTTCGCAGTTCGTAAGCTGGCGGCTCATGTCGTACACCACTTCATCGGGCGTGCGGAAACCGAACGGCGCAGGATTGCCAATGTTGAGCTTCAGGATAGAGGCGCCTTGCGCTTCCATCCGCGCTGCCTCGTCAACAACGGGGCCGCGGACATCGTACAACACGTTATTGAGTTTCGTGGATTTGCTGAATGTTCTCATGGTGCACCTTTCTGGTGTGGGGTTTGTCGAACAGGAAGAAGAAGGAGAAGATACGGATGCAGCGGCATTTGCGCTGATGAGCGCTGTATCGGTTGCTGCCGCAACGCTGGTGGTGTCTTCGGCGGCTCGTGCGGTTGCTTTGCTTTCGTGGGGAGCTTCGTCGAAAATCAGCTCCGAGGGCGCAAGGTCAAGCGCATGCGCGATTTTTTGGAGCGTGCTTCTTTTGATGTTGACCACGCGTCCGCTTTCGTATTTCGCAATGGCGGATTTCTGCACGCCAATCTGGTCGCCCAGCTCTTGCTGGGTGAGGCCTTTTGCGGTTCGAGCCTCTTTTATCTTTCGTCCGATTTCCATAGATGACCTCCTGTTGTGTCTTCACTATACGAAAAGTGTCTTGAAAAAACAACGAGCAGAAGGGGAGTGGCTGAAAAATTCAAAGAATCGTCAAGAAGTGTCTTGCCAAGACATTCACCGCAAAAAATGATGGCCCGTCGAAAGAACCCCTGTGCGCGGACGGCGATGCATTGCGCAAAGCCCGGCCATCGCAAATCACCGGCAAGTTTCGACCCACTTAAATTCAATCTGAGTATTACTGCTGAAGAAATGTTGTCTGTGATGAAATTCGCCCTGAAGCTGGGCATTTACAATTTTACGGAAAGTATACGCTTTTCCTTTTGAGCGAATTATTTTGCTTGAAGGTTACTAAAATAACTTGGAATAGCGATTTTTTCCATGCACCCGTATGTGCATGTTTTGTGTCTTGTTGTGCACAGTGGTTGCTTGCGTACAAGCGCGCCCGTGCGCTTCAATTTCGATAGGAAGGTTATAAGATCCATGAGAAACGTGCTGGCAATCCTCAAGCGCGATTTCA
The DNA here is from genome assembly GCA_934670115.1 of uncultured Eggerthellaceae bacterium. GTDB lineage: Bacteria > Actinomycetota > Coriobacteriia > Coriobacteriales > Eggerthellaceae > CAKUOV01. The sequence continues at coordinate 4,356 of CAKUOV010000074.1, read as the reverse complement.
TTCGTCTGTTCAAAGCTCCTGCGGCAATTGTGGTTGTGCTGGCGCTTTTGGTTCTGCCCTCGCTGTACACGTGGTACAACGTGCTGGGCTTTTGGGATCCCTACAACAACACGGGCAATATGCGCGTGGCAGTGGTCAACCAGGACAAGGGCGGATCGCACGAGCTTACGGGTGATCTTGACGTGGGTGCGCTCATTATTGATGCGCTGCATGAAAACGACCAGTTGAACTGGCAATTCACTGATTACGATACCGCCATGGCCGATCTAGAGGCAGGGCGCGATTATGCGGTGTTTGTCATCCCCGAGAACTTCACCGAAAATCTTCTCACGCTGCTTTCGGGCGATTTCCAGCAGCCGAACATCCAGTATTACGTGAATATGAAAACAGGTCCGGTGTCTCCTAAAATCACCGATGCCGGTTCCACCACGCTTGAAGAAACCATTAATTCCACGTTCGTGAAAACGGTAAGCGATATTGTAGTTGAGGCAATTACTCAGGCGCTCGGCGAGTCCCAGGAGGCCATAAGCCAAGGCAGCTCTGAAGCATCGATGCAGGTAGAGGATGCAATTCTTGCGGTGGCGCAGGCGCGCTCGCAGCTCTCGGATGTCAACAGTACCATCTACCAGGCGCAAAATATGCGTTCCGATGCACTGGCCGCTCTTGACGAAGCGCGGCAGGCACTTGATGCGGTGCAGGGCGACTTGGGAGAAGTTTCCCAGAAAACGTCCGAAGTGCAGCAGGCGCTTGTTGACATTACGCCCGTGGCCATGGAAGCCGTGAACAAAGCGCTCACGGCATTGTACGCTCTGGAAGATGTGGCGCAGGCGGCGGGCTATGGCGAAGAGCTAACGGCTGCAATCTCTGCGTTGGAGAAGTGTTCGGAAGCGTTTTTCGGCACCATGATTCCCGCGGTAACGCAGGGTTTGGGCAATATGACGTCGGCATCGGCTCAGCTTCAGGCAACGACTTCCAGCCAGCAATTGCTTATTGACCAGGCGAAAACCGTTTTAGACTCCCTTGATAGCGCGCTTGATACCGCGCATGATGCATTGGGCCAAACCGACGAGTTGCTTGAAACTCTCTCGGGTGATTTGACTACGCTGAAAGTGAGCCTTCTAAGCTTGGCGGGTTCGAATGCTATTACGTCGCTGGTGGAAAACGGCACGCTTGATTCCGATGCCATTGCGAACTTCATGAGCTCGCCCACGACCGTTGTGACCGAAAAGCTCTATGAAGTGGAAGTCTACGGCTTTGCCATGGCGCCGCTGTTCATCAACTTGACGTTCTGGATTGGCGCGTTCATGCTTCTGGTTATCATGCGGCAAGAAGTGGACGCCGAAGGCATAAAGAACCTCACGGTGGCGCAGCGCTACGTGAGTCGTTTCATCATGTTCTCGCTCTTTGCGGTATTGCAATCGGCCATTTGCTGCACGGGCCTGATATTTTTGGGAGTGCATGCGCAAAGCGTCGGCGCAATGTATTTTGCCTCGGCTATGGCTTCGCTTGCGTACTTAAGCATCATTTACGCGCTTTCCGTGCTGTTCCAGCACGTAGGAAAAGGTCTCTGCATCATTTTGGTGTTCATGCAGATTCCTTCCGCTACGGGCTTGTATCCTATTGAGATGATGGCTGGCTTCTATCAGGCTATCAGCCCGTTTTTCCCCTTCACGTATGGCATTGGCGCCCTGCGTGAGGCAATTTGCGGCTTCTATGGTCTTGCGTACGTTCATGATATTGCCATGTTGGCACTGTATTTCGTGGTTTTCTTGGTGCTGGGCGTGTGCCTGCGCCCCTCGCTTGCGGGCGTGAATCGTACGTTTGCCAAGCAGCTGGGTGAAAGCGGCATTTATAACGGCGAAGACGTGGAGATTCCCGCGCGCGGCTTGCGCTTGTCGTGGATCACGAGCGCCTTGTCCGACCAGGAGGAATATCGCGAAGAGATGCTGCGCCGCTACGAGCACTTCAAGTCGCTGTATCCGCGCTTGATCAAAGGCGCAATCGTCTTTGGTGTGGTTGTTCCCGTGGTGTTCGGCATTGTGCTTGGCCTGACGGTAGGCGAGAAGGTGACGTTGCTTACGGTGTGGCTTATTTGCTTGGTGGTGCTGCTGGTGTTCTTGACGGTTGTCGAGAATCTGCGCGAAGGTTTTGAGCGGCAGCTTTCTTTGGGCGATATGGAAACGCCTGAACTTCATTCGATTTACTCGTCGCGTTTGTACGCCGATGCGAAAGAGGATAGCCATTGCCGCACGTCAGCCGCTGCGACTGATGCTTCTGCCCACGCAACGCTTGCGGTAAACGCCCTGAGCGCAACGATTTCTGCCGTTGCATCGATGGCGGGTGAGTCCGATGCGCCCGCTGCGCAGGTGTCGCCTGCCACGGCGGCTTCGGCTGCTCCAACGGCTGCTGCGAACGAAGGGCGTTGCGCGCCCACGGAATCAACAACTCCGGAAGGAGGTGAGCGCCATGCGTAAAATTGCAAAGATCTTCTCCCTTGAGATGTGTGCGCTGTTCTCCAACGTGGTCACGGTCATCATCACCATTGGCTTGGCGCTTATGCCTTCGCTTTTCACCTGGTACAACGTGCTTTCGTGTTGGAACGTGTTCGATAACACCGGTGAACTTTCCGTGGCTGTTGCTAGCAACGATGAAGGCTTCAAGAGCGATTTGTTCCCGCTGAAAGTAAACGTGGGCGAACAAGTGGTGTCGGCGTTGCGCGCAAATGACCAGATCAACTGGGTGTTCACATCGGCCGATGACGCGATTGACGGCACGATGTCGGGCCGCTATTACGCTGCCGTGGTAATTCCCGAAGGTTTCTCACGTGCTATGCTCACGTTCTACCAAGACGATGGAACGCGCGCCCCGCTGGTTTATTACACGAATGAGAAGAAAAACGCGATTGCGCCCAAGATTACCTCGCAAGGTGCCGATAGCGTGTCATACCAGGTCAACGAAGTGTTTGCGGAAACACTTGCCGATATTGCGCTCGGGATTGCGCAGTCGGTGAGCCAGTACATGGATAACGCTGACGTTCAAAGTCGCATTGCCGCCTTGGCGCAAGACATCGATGGCATGAGCGGGCGCATCGACAAGACGGCAAGTGTCTTGGAGCTGTATGCTTCACTGGCAAATTCATCCATGGCGGTGCTTGATGGCACGTCGGGTCTGGTGTCTCAGACGTACTCTTCGGCTCAGCAGGTAACGGGAATCGTGAGCAATGGCTTGTCCGATGCGCAAGACGTTGTTGACGCGCTGAACAGAGCGCTTGACGACATGATTGCGGCCATTCAGGCAAGCATCGACCACTTGTCCACCATTGACCCGAACGTTCCCGGCGAAGGCGAGCTGCCCAACGCGCAAGAAACCGCAGATGCGCTGCGCCAACAAGCCGATAACCTGGGCGTTCAGATTGAGCAATATCAGGCCATGCGTGATGCCATGGCGCAAGAAGATCCCGAAGGCAACGCGGCGGCTATTGTGGCCGCAGATGCTTCCATTGCGCGCATGACGGAGCTTCAGCAGAGCTTGTACGATACAGCGGACGCCATTGAAGCGGGCGAGGTTCCCATAGAGCCCGATTTGATCCAAAATCGAATCGACCTGGCAAAAGGGGCGCTTGAAGAGCTCAAACAAGTCATTGAAGAGCAGTTGCGTCCGAAAGTCAACGAAGTAGCCGACGCCATAAGCCAACTGCGCTCTTCTGCTTCTACGCTTTCAAGTTCGCTGGTGGGTGCTGCGCATGATTTGAATAGCAGTTTGAATTCCGCGCGCAATGGCATGGGCGATGCCACATCAACGCTTACGACGGTAGCGGGCAAGCTTAGGGTTGTGTCTTCGTCGCTTCATGACGTGTCGGAAAGCATTCTTACGGCGCTTTCCGCGGAAGACGTCGATGAGATACGCGCGCTTCTTGGTTCGAACTTGGATGTTCTTTCCAGTGCGTTGGCGGCCCCTGTTGGTGTTGAGCGCCATGCCTTGTATCAGGCGGATAACTTCGGCTCGTCCATGATGCCTCTGTATGCGACTATCGGCATGTTCGTGGGCGCTTTGCTGATTATGGTGGGCGTTAAGCCGCGCTCTTCGCAAAAGGTGCTCGACCAGGCCACCGCGGCAGTGGGCGCTATCAAGCCGCGCCACGAGTTCTTCGGGCATTTCGGTATTTGCGCATTCATCTCGTTTGCGCAAAGCACCATTCTTGCAATGGGCAATATGTTCTTCCTGCATGCGCAAGTTACCGATCCGCTGCTGTTCATGGTGTGCTATTGGGTGTCCAGCCTAACGTTCACGTTCTTCATTTATTCGCTGGTGGTGTCGTTTGCCAACTTGGGCAAGGCGGTGGCGGTTATCCTGCTT
>CAKUOV010000073.1 GCA_934670115.1 uncultured Eggerthellaceae bacterium | reverse complement strand
ACAATCATGCTGAAGAGGCCCGTTTCCCCTGCTCAAGGCGGGAAGACAGGCCTCTTCAACTGCAAAATTCAGGATATATAAATGCAAGAACTTTTTTCCAACTTTTTTGCGCCGGCCCAACCAAGCACCACCGAGCACTGCCAGCAACGCCAAAACGCACACCAATCGCAGCGCCAACGCACGCGTCCACATAGCGACATCGGCGATCCGCCCGGCAACGCCGCACAAGCCCCAGCAGCAGCGCCACCGCCAGAGGGACTCTGCGCATCACCTGCGCTCGGCATCCGCAAGCGCGCCAACCCGCGCACAAACAACAGGCGCGGAGCCGCACCACCGCAACCCCACGCCCAGCAACAAACTACTTCAACACCTCGTAATCAACCGAAGAATCATCCCAGTTGATAGCCGCGCGCAACGCCGCAAACTTCTGCTCCAGCGCATCCAGCGGCAAGTCGAACTTCTCGCCCGTCTTGCGCACCTTCACCTCAACGCTGCCAGCATCAAGCCCGCGCTTGCCCACCGTGATCTGCAGCGGCCAGCCAATCAGATCAGCATCGGCGAACTTCACGCCCGGGCGCTCCTTGCGATCATCGATAACCACTTCCCAGCCCTGACGTGCAAGTTTCACGGCAATATCCTCGGCCGCAGGCTGCACGACCTCGTCTTTCACTGCCAGCGGCACCACGCAAATCTGCGCCGGCGCAATTGCAAGCGGCCACACAATACCCGCGTCATCGTGGCACTGTTCCACCGCAGCAGCCAATGTGCGCGAAACGCCCACGCCGTAGCAACCCATAATGAACGGCTTCTCCTTGCCATTCACGTCCATAAACGTCGCGCCCATGGCCTCGGAGTACTTCGTTCCCAGCTTGAAGATCTGACCAGCCTCAATGCCACGCGCGCTCTTCAGCGGCTTGCCGCACACGGGGCACGCGTCGCCTTCCTTGACCACGCACAAGTCGCCCCAGCAATCCACCTGAAAGTCCTCACCCGGCTTTGCACCAGCAAAGTGGAAGCCTTCCTCATTCGCACCAACGAACCAGCGCTCAATGCCGCGCAGACATTCATCAGCCGCAACTTTCACACCTGCGGGCAAACCAACAGGACCCATCGAGCCCTTCACCAGCCCATATTCCACCATTTCCTCATCGCTCAACTGACGGAACCCGGGAATAAGCTGCGCCGCCTTGATTTCGTTCACCTCGTAGGCACCCGGCACGAACAGCACCCAAACGGTACCTTCGCTATCGATGCCGCTAAACGCCTTCATCAGCGCCATTTCGCTGCAACCCAAGAACGCAGAAAGCTCGGCAATCGTGTGCACACCCGGCGTGGTAAGCTTCGTCAGCTGGTCGCACGCGTACTGCTCCGCCACGGGGCTGCAAGCGCCAATCTCGGTGTCGGCAGCATATCCGCAATCGCAATACACCAGCTCGCACTCGCCCGTTTCCGCCAGAACCATGAATTCCTCGGAACCGCTGCCGCCAATCTGGCCGCTGTCCGCCTGCACAATGCGGTAATCAAAGCCCATACGGCTAAACATGTTGCTGTACGCATCGCGCATCTGCAAATAGCTGGCATCCAAACCCTCTTGGTCGGCGTCAAAGCTGTACGCATCCTTCATAATGAACTCGCGACCGCGCAACAGACCGAAACGCGGACGACGCTCATCGCGGAACTTCAACTGGATCTGATACAGGTTCTTCGGCAGGTCCTTATAGCTGCGAAGCTCGTTTTTCACCAGGTCAGTGACTACTTCTTCGTGCGTCGGGCCCAGGCAATACTGCACATCATGACGATCGGTAAAGCGAAGCATCTCCGCGCCGTACGCATCCCAACGTCCGCTTTCGCGCCACAGCTCGGCATTCTGCACAAACGGCATAAGAAGCTCCTGGCCACCGTGCGAATCCATTTCCTCGCGCACAATGTTCTCAATCTTGCGCAAAACGCGCGTGCCCAGCGGCATGAACGTATACATGCCCGCCGCCTCTTTGCGCAGCATGCCCGCGCGCGTCAGCAACTTTGCGCTGGCAATGTCAGCGTCGCTCGGATCTTCCTTGAGCGTGGGCGCGTACACCTGGCTCATCTTCAAAATAGCGCTCATAGTTTCGCAATCTCCTCCATAAGTGCGTCCAAAATTTCGTCTTCGCTTACTTTACGCAACATTTCGCCTTGAGAAAAGACTATTCCTGTACCGTTTCCGCATGCCACGCCAATATCGGCGTCCGATGCCTCGCCCGGTCCGTTCACCACGCAGCCCATCACGGCCACTTTCAGCGGACGCTCCACGCTGGCCAAGCGCGCCTCCACGGCTTCTGCCAGCGGAATCAAATCCACCTGCGTGCGTCCGCACGTGGGGCAGCTGATAAGCTCCACGCCCCTATGCCGCAGCCCCAGCGCGTTCAACAGCGCCCAACACGCGCGCACTTCCTGCGTGGGATCATCGGTCAGAGAAATGCGAAGCGTGTCGCCAATTCCCTGCTCCAACAGAATACCCAGGCCAGCGGCACTTTTTACGATGCCCTGGAACAGCGTACCCGCCTCGGTAACGCCAATATGAAGCGGCGTTTGCGGAATGCGCTCAGACAACAGCCGATACGTTTCAATCGTGGCAACCACATCGTGCGCCTTTGCGGACACCACCACATCGCGAAAATCGCGGCTTTCAAAATACGCCGCGTAATCGGCAGCGCTTTGCGCCAATTTCTGGGGAAGCGTCAGGTCATCACGCGCGGCGAGCTCCTTGTCAAGCGACCCCGCGTTCACGCCCACGCGAATGGGAATGCCCGCTTCGCGCGCCGCTTCGATCACTTCGTTAGTTTTCTCGAAACCGCCGATGTTTCCCGGATTGATGCGCAGCTTCGCCGCGCCGCGTTGAGCTGCGCCGATAGCGATTCGTGCATCAAAATGAATATCCGCAACCACAGGAAGAGAGCTTTCCGCGCACACTTCCTGGAAGACATCCAGGCAATCAAGCCGCGGAACCGCCATGCGCACCACTTCGCAACCCGCTGCAGCAAGTCGCTCGATTTGCGCCAAGTTCGCAGCCGCATCTTCGGCAGGCGCGTTCAGCATGGATTGCACCACCACGGGAGCACCGCCACCCAACGGCACCGCGCGCCCCGCCGCGCGAAACGCCGCATTGCCCACCAGCACCTGATGCGTTTTCTCATTCGGTTTCATAGCGCTCCTTTCCGTTCGCGCGTCTTCCCATGTCAACGGCCCCATCGGCCGCAGCCCGCCAAGCGCCGAACGCTTCGCCAGCCTCGCGGCTGCAGGCCGCACCGCGCCAGCCGCCGGACCCTTCCCCTTGTTGACAAAAGGTGGGGTAATTTGTCAACAATCAGAGATCGAGGCATTGCGGTATAGGGTCGGTGCATTCTTCGTCAATGTTTCCATCATACACGTAATGCTGCGTTTCTTTGCCCACAGTTCCCGCAACAAGAAATACCAGGATAATATTCGGCAACGCCATAAGGGCATTGGCAATGTCGGTGGCCGTCCACGCAATGTCGCCCACGCCCACGCCGCCCAGGCAGCCCATCAGCAGATACAGCACAATATAGAACGGCACCCACTTGCGCCCGACCAAATACGTGATAACACGGTCGCCATAATAACTCCAGCCGATGATCGTGGAATAAGCAAAGCATAAAATGCCCAGCATAAGCACAGGTTTTCCCACATACGGAATGGTGCCGAATACCTCGTTTGCCAGCGTGGTGCCATCTACCACCGCGCCCGATGCCATAATCTCCGGATGCGCCACCAGCGTGCTTACCATGACCAGAGCGCTCAGCAGGCAAATGACCACCGTGCACCAAAACGCGCCCGTCATAGCCACCAAAGCCTGACGAGCCGGATTCTTGGAAGCCGCCGCCGCGGAAACAATCGGCGCCGTACCTAAACCGCTTTCGTTGGAAAACAAACCGCGCGCGCAGCCAAACTGCAGCGCCGTAACAATGCCGCTGCCAACCGCGCCACCAAATGCAGCACGCGGCGTGAATGCGCACTCAAAAATAAGGGAAATCGTCTCGCCCAGAAACGATGCGTTCGTTATCAAGATGTACAGACATCCCAGAATGTAAGCGCCACCCATAAACGGCACAAGCTTTGTGCAAATGCTCGAAATGTTCTTCAGGCCGCCCACCACAATCAGCGCAGCAGATCCAATGATCACAAACGTTACCACAACTTTAGAAACATCGAAGTTCGCAGAGATTACGCTGGTCATTGCACTGGTTTGCACTGCGGATCCAATGCCGAAAATCGTGAAGCACGCAAAAACGCTGAACCAGATGGCGGCGAATTTCGCCCACCAAGGAACGCTGCCATCGGGGCGCTTGAAACGCTGCTCCCACACATGCATGGCGCCGCCCATCATCTCGCCCTTCGAGTCCATGGTGCGGTGCTTCATGGAAATGAACACTTCCGTGTACTTTGTGGCCATGCCCAAAACACCCGTGAGCCACATCCATAAAACGGCGCCCGGGCCGCCCGATAAAACCGCGGTGGCAACGCCCACAATAGAACCGGTTCCCAACGTAGAGGCAAGCGAAGTCACCATTGCGCCGAAGTTTGAAATATCGCCTTTTGCCTGGTCATCGGAAGAAATAGAAAGCTTTAGAGCAAGCGGCAGCTTCCGCTGAATACCCTTTGTGCGAATGGTGGTATACACATGGCACACCAGCAAAAGCACAATCATCGGCGGGCCCCACACAAAGGCATCCACCGCGTCCAAAGCGGATACAAAATCCATCTATAAGCCTCTCAACTACGCTTTCTTGCGCTTTTCGCGCACGCGCGTACGGAGCGCAAATGCACCCCTAAATTAGTCGAACCCAACTATTTTACTCCAGTTTAAGGCTTGTCCAGAAAAACACACTAATACATCCGCCATCGGCAGCTGCATAAAGGAACCATCTGCGTTTATTGACTCCAGAAGCCATCGAAGATGCGCATGACGTCTTGCCCAATCATCACCACGCACAGCACCAGAATAAAGCACATACCCAGCGACGTGATAACGTTCAGCGCGCGCTCCGATGCAAGACGGCGCGTGATGCGCTGATAGATTTCGATAACGAAGCGACCGCCATCAAGCGGCGTAATGGGCAGCAGGTTCATCAGACCCAGCGAGACGGAAATCATGCCGGTGAACAGCAGAAACGTTTCAAATCCTTGCTCAGCAGCCGTTTTGGAGATAATCGCAATGCCCACAATCGAAGACGACTGCGACACGGTTTCTGCCGCCGTTGCCGGGTTGAACAGGTTCAAGATAGCCTGCGCAACCATCACAATGTAGTTGAATCCCACGGCAATGGACTGCAACGGGTTCAGCGTACGATGCGTGATTTCGCCCGTATCCGTATTCTGAACGTCAAAGCCCAGAATCGAATACACAACCACGAACGCCAGCACAGCAAAAACCAAGTTCACCGCAATGCCCGCCAGCAGAATCACCGAACGTTTCCAAAAAGGAAGAGAACGGTACTGCTGCTTGTACTCGTGCTCAAACAGGGCTTTTGCGTCTTCGCAAGGACGCGGTTGACCTTCTTCGTATGCCGCGGGAACGGGAAGCCCCGCTTTTTCCGCCTTCTTGATTTGCCGACGCGTTGGCCGCACATCAACCAACCGATACGTGTTGTACTGATCTTTTTTCTTGGGACCCGTCAAGCAGCCCCACTCCACCAGCTCGTCTAAAGCCTTGAGCGCTTCATCGTCGGAAATGCCGCAATCACGCGCAATATCTTCCATTTCCGCTGTTCCGCGCGCATACATGGCCGCAAGCGTCATCTGCAAGTACGGGCTCATGGGTCCTGTTTCCATGCCGCACACGCGCGCATAGCCGCCCAACGGCACGCACGTCACGCCAAAACGTGTCTCTCCATGACGAATGATCAAGCCCGGACCGGGAAAACCAACCATGAATTCGGTCACGCGTACGCCAAACGCACGCGCCGCCAGATAATGCCCGCCCTCATGGATGATGACCAGCAATCCCAAAAGAAGCGACACATATATCAGCATCAGAAGAATATCCATGCAGAAAAATCCTTTCACCAGGTTTCTATTAGAATTCTACCTGGGGAAACTTTGTAAAGAGCGCAGTCTTGGAAAAATCCAGCGGAACACAACAAAGCCGCTACAGCCCCAACACACGCCGCGCCTGAGCGCGCGCCCATGCGTCTACTTCTTCAAGCTGCTCAAGCGATTCAACTGCTTGCGTCTGGTGAGCTTCCATAACCGTCTCAACGCAATCGGCAATGCCCAAATACGAACATTGCTCACCTAAAAACGCCGCCACGGCAATCTCATTCGCAGCATTCATCGCACACGGCAGCGTACCGCCCACCGTACCCGCATGGCGAGCAAGCGCCAAGCAACGAAACGTTTTTTCATCGGGTGATGCGAACTCAAGCGACCCCAGCGTACGGAAATCAAGTGGCTGAACAGGCGCTTCCCAACGATCAGGGAACGATAACGCAAATTGGATGGGAATACGCATGTCCGTTGTTCCCAAGTGAGCCTTAACGCTTCCATCGGTGAACTCGACCATGGAATGAATGGCACTTTGCGGCTGCACCACCACTTCAATCTTGTCGTACGGCATATTAAACAAATGATGCGCCTCAATAACTTCCAGTCCCTTGTTCATCAGGGTGGAAGAATCAATGCTTATCTTTGCACCCATATTCCACGTGGGGTGCGCAAGCGCTTGAGCAGGAGTAACGTCCTTCAACTCCGCCGCTGCCTTACCGCGAAACGGTCCACCCGATGCCGTGACCCACAGCTTTGCAACTTCTTTAGGATCCTCCCCTAAAAGGCACTGATAGATTGCGCCATGTTCGGAGTCAATCGGCATAAGAGCGCCCGCGTGCCCCGCGCGCGCATCAAGCTGCGCAGCCAAGGGCATAATCAAGTC
>CAKUOV010000072.1 GCA_934670115.1 uncultured Eggerthellaceae bacterium | reverse complement strand
TCAACGCGCAGCTAGAACATCATGAACAGATTCGCCAGCGCCCAGCCGATAAAACCGCAGCACGGGAACGTTAGAATCCAGGCTTTCACCATATTACCGGCAATGTCCCACTTCACCTCGCGCGCGTTTCTGCTGGCGCCCACGCCCATGATAGCGCTGGTGGAGCAATGGCTCGTGGAAACGGGCATGCCGGTGAGCGTGGAAATCAGAAGCGTGATGGCGGTGCTGGCGGAAGCGGCAACACCCTGGTATTTATCGAGCTTGACCATGTCCATGGCAACCGATTTGATAATGCGCTTGCCGCCGATAAGCGTGCCCAGCGAGATAGCGGCGGAGCACAGAATCATAAGCCACAACGGGAAGCTGGTGCCCGTGGTGTCCTCGATGCCAAAGCTCAGCATGAAGCCCAAAAGCGCAATGGACATGAATTTTTGACCATCTTGCGCGCCATGCAGGCCCGACAAAATAACGGCACACACATCCATAACGCCCGTGCAAATCTTATTGCTTCTGCGACGATCGCATCGCGCGAACAGCTTTTCAATCAAACGTACGGCAAGCCAACCCAGCGCGAAGCCTGCGAACAGGGAAAATAGCATGCCATAAATGACTTTCGCCCATTCGTTGATCACAACGGCGCCAATGCCGTTCAGCGCGATAGCGGCACCGGTGATACCCGCAATCAGCGAATGCGACTTCGAAGCGGGGATGCCCTGGAACCAGCAGAACACGCCCCATCCAATGGATGCCACCATGGCAGCCATGAGCGCCATAAGCGCTAAGTGGGGATCGCCGGTGAAATCGACCATGCTGAACATAGTGTGGGCAACCGCAGTGGAAATGTAGGTCATGCCCATCAAGCCCACGAAATTAAACACCGCAGCCAAGGCCAATGCGGTCCCCGGCTTCATGCACCGCGTGGAAACGGCGGTTGCAATAGCGTTCGGCGCGTCGGTTGCGCCCGCAATGAGAGTAACGCCAATAACGAGTGCCAAGATGACGCCCAATGTTGGATACGTCGCCATCTGAACGAACAATGCACCCAGTGAAAGATCCATGCGAATCCTATTCTCTATATTATTAGTTGCGTTCGCAGTCGCTCGCACTTCCTGCGAATTGCATCTTGATTTGCCTATCTCGCCTCCATCGCAGGTCGCACCCCCACAGAAGACGCTGAAAAGCAAAATCGACGCACTGGGCAGCCACGCCACGCCGGCGCGTCACTGACCATGCGCTATTTTACAACAGCGCCGCACTACTTCACGCAGCAAATGCATTGATGGTGTTGTTTTCGTTACCAGGGCGGCATCGCGTTTAGCGCAACGGCCTACGGAAGCGGCCGGCGCAGGCGGAGGTCACCCTTCCTGACGAACGCGCCAGCCAACCACGCGCCCCCTTCCCCTTCTTCTTCTCTTCCTCCTTCTTCTTCTCTTCCTCCCTCCCCAGCATTCGTCAAAATTCAATACCAGGTATTAAGTATAAGTAATACCACCTTTCAACCAAAAGGTGCATACTAAGCAACGTCAAAAAACGCTTTTCGAAAAACGACGTTTGCAAAGAAACAAAAAAGTCGCAGCAAGCGACAAACGAAAGGATTCAAACCATGAAGTTCAACAAGAAAGTTTTGGTGGGCGCGGTTGCCGCAACTTTGGCGCTTTCCGTGTTTGCCCTGGCCGGCTGCTCGTCCAGCTCGTCCTCGTCCGCAAGCGCATCGGGCAGCGCCTCTGCCGCCAGCGACGACAAGGTCATTACCGTGGGCGCTACCGTTCCCCATTACGACATTCTGACCGACGCGGTTGCTCCACTGCTGGAAAAGGAAGGCTACACGCTCAAGGTCACCGAGTTCACCGACTACGTGCTGCCGAACACCAACGTTGAGCAGGGAGAACTTGACGCTAACTACTTCCAGCACATCAACTACCTGGATTCCTTCAATCAGGAAAACGGCACCCACTTGGTCAGCGTTGGCTACGTTCACTATGAGCCGTTCGGCATTTACGCTGGCAAGTCCTCGTCTCTGACCGACGTTAAAGATGGCGCCGTGGTCGCCGTTCCCGATGACACCACGAACGAGGCACGCGCTCTGCTGCTGCTCCAGCAGGAAGGCCTGATCACGCTCAAGGATGGCGCCGGTCTGACCGCAACCGTTAAGGACATTGCCGACAACCCCAAGAACCTGCAGATCAAGGAAGTCGAAGCTGCCAACGTTCCTCACGTGCTTGCTGACTGCGACTTCGGCGTGATCAACGGCAACTACGCTATCTCTGCCGGCATTGACATCAAGTCTGCCCTGGCCATTGAGTCTTCCGAAGGCCTGGTGGCTGGTCAGTACGGCAACGTGCTGGTTGTGAAGGACGGCAATCAGGACAGCCCCAAGATTCAGGCTCTGTACAAGGCGCTGACTTCCCCCGAGGTCAAGCAGTACATGGAGGACACCTACCAAGGCGCTGTTGTCCCCCTGTTCTAAGCTTTAAGTTCTTCGATCTTCCCTCTTCCCTTTCCTCTGATAAGCGAGGATAATGGGAAGGCTCACAACAACAGTTGCAAACACGTCAAGGATGCCGGGCGCAGGTCCGACATCCTTGACCTGCGAATAAGGCTTGATTGATACATGATTGAGATTAACGACATTTCCAAGGTTTACAGCACGCGCGAAGGCGAATTTGCGGCGCTTGACCACGTAAGCCTCACTATTGAGGACGGCGACATCTTTGGCATCATCGGTGAATCCGGCGCGGGCAAATCCACGCTAGTGCGCTGCATCAATATGCTGGAAAAGCCCAGCTCGGGCAATATCGTCATCGACGGAAAAGATGTGACCGAATATTCCGGCAAGGCGCTGCGCGAGTTCCGCAGCAGCGTTGGCATGATTTTCCAGCATTTCAGCCTGTTTCAGCAGAGCACCGTGCTGAAAAACGTCATGTTTCCCTTGGAGATTCGTGGCGAGAAGGACCAGAAACGTGCGCTTGAGCTGCTGGAACGCGTGGGCATTGCCGACAAGGCGAAGAGCTACCCCAGTGAACTTTCCGGCGGCCAGCAACAGCGCGTTGCCATTGCGCGCGCCCTGGTGAACCAGCCTAAAATCATGCTGTGCGACGAGGCAACCAGCGCCCTTGACAGCCGCACGACCATCCAGATTCTGGATTTGCTGCGCGACATCAATCGCGAGCTGGGCGTGACTATGGTCATGATCACGCACTCGCTGGACGTGGCGAAGCGTGCCTGCAACCGCATTGCCGTTATCGATCATGGCAAAATTGCCGAAGTCGGCCCCACCATGGACGTGTTCGAAAACCCGCAGAGCACGGCAACGAAGCTTCTTATCAGCCATTACAATGGCACCGTCGAAGACAAGGAGGTGCTGTAAATGGAAGCAATCAGCGCATTTCTCGATGAATTCGGCGTGCTCTTAGCGGTGGGCTGCTGGGAATCGTTCCTGATGACCGCCGTATCGTGCCTGTTGGCATACGTGATTGGCCTGCCGTTGGGTACGTGGTTCCATATGACAAAGGCAAATGGCCTGGCACCGAACAAGAGCGTAAACACCGTGCTGGGATGGGTCATCAACATTGGTCGTTCCATTCCGTTCATCATTTTGCTGGTGGCAATCATCCCCTTCACCCGCCTGGTAGTGGGCACGTCGCTGGGCGTGCAGGGCGCAATTGTGCCGCTGACTGTTTCCGCAGCGCCGTTCGTTGCGCGCATGGTGGAGCAGTCGCTAGCGGAAGTGGACGAAGGCCTTATTGAGGCTGCTCACAGCTTTGGCGCGAGCAATTTCCAAATTGTGACGAAGGTCATGTTGAAGGAAAGCTTGCCGTCGCTTGTGCGCGGCGCGGCTATTACGTTTGTCACGTTGTTCGGTTATGCCGCCATGGCGGGCACTGTTGGTGCCGGCGGCCTGGGTTCCATTGCAATTCGCTACGGCTATCAGCGCTGGAATACTGCGGTTATGATTGTCTCCGTGGTGCTGTGCGTGATTTTCGTGCAGGTGTTCCAGACGATTGGCGACGTGGTTGCCCGCAAGATTGACAAGCGTCGCAACTAGGGTTTGGCGGTTGCACGCGTCCCGCACAAGAACTCGCACGATATTGAAAAAAGTCCTTGTGCAAATTTGAGGCTTTCGCTATAATTAGTCTCCGCGTTCTTCGGAATTGCATTTTGCCAATGTGGCTCAGCTGGTAGAGCAACGCACTCGTAATGCGTAGGTCAGCGGTTCGAATCCGCTCATTGGCTCCATGAAACACCAGGTCAGGGCTTTATAGCTCTGACCTTTTATTTTTCCCAAAGCATAAAGAATAGCGATAAAACACGATAAAACATTGCGACTTAGTACCTTTTGGTACCACCCTTGCCGCAAAAGACGCGCTAGTCTGCCCTTACTCTGACCTACTCCGTCCCGAGAACGGAGTAGCAACGGACTAACAACGGACTAAACTAGACTAACCTAGTCCTAAACGCAAAAATTCCCCCCGCCCGAAGGCAGGGGGATGGTTTCGAGCGGTTTGCGAAAAGCCAGTGCTCAGGACTCGCGATTTTATGAATTTATCTGAAAAATTTATCTGAAACGGTATGGATTTCGCACCGAGGTTGCGTTAGGCTATACCTATCAGTGCCCACCCAAGCCTCTCGATGATGCTGAAATGCGGTGGGCCGTTTTATCTTCATCCGAGGAACTTTATATGTCAGACAAGCCATTTAAGACCATCGACCAGCTCGCATCCTTGCTAATCGACGACAGGGGTCTTAGCGTCGATGACCCCGAATCGCTCAATTCGTTTCTTGCCCACACGAACTATTATCGTTTTTCGGGCTACGCACGTGAATTCCAAAGAGACCCGCGTTATGGCGACAACAGGTTCGTCGAAGGTGCGACGTTCGAAGAAATTCGGCGTATAATCGATATCGACGCAGACATGAGGTCTCTCCTGCTGAAGCAGCTGTCGGTGGTCGAAATCGCGCTTCGCTCCATGCTTGCGTACGAATACGGTCGTGCCTATGGGGAGAAGGCGTTCTATCTCGATTTTGCCTTCTACAACGATTCGCCTAACCCGAAAGACGATAGGCCGAGTTCCATAGTTAGGGGAATACTCTCCGACCTCGACAAGGACAAAAGCAATATGGTATCGAGGTATGTTGACCGCGATGCCAATCGGAACGGCTTCGAAGACAAGCTCCTACGTTACTCAAATGTTCCAATTTGGGTCGCCGTCGAGGTTATGTCTTTCGGCCGAGTCTCCAACTTGATAACATATGCGAAGGATGCCGCCCCCGCAAGAGCTGCGGCGGCCAGCTATGGGCTCCAGTGGGCTCCTTTCGCGGATATCGTCCATTCCCTTTCGGTTCTAAGGAACCTCTGCGCCCATCACAGGCAGCTGTGGAACAGAAGGATGGGGATTTTGTGCCCCGTGCAGAAAAAGCTCAGGCCGAGAAACATGAGATTCGACCCGACAAGCGCGTATTGCCAAGTAATAATGTTGAACAATTACAGGTTGAAGATAGATGGCGACCGCTCCGTTTCGAAAGAAATAGACGCGTTGATTAGGGAAAATCCTGAATATTCAGATGGTTTTCTGATTCCGAGACCGAAATGAATCAACAACACGCGTGCCCGCGCAGGTTCAAGGGGGCGCGGCGAGAACCGATAAAAGCTGATCAAAACGCAAAAACTCCCCCCGCCCGAAGGCAGGGGGAGTCTCGTATGCTGGGAAAGACCGCCGAGTGTGCTTGAGTCAGAGGCCGCGGCGGTCACTATCGCAGCCAGCTACTCAGCCATGCGCTTGGCCTGCTCGTCGCAGACCGCCTTGGCCAATGCGGCGTAATCCACGGTGCCGCCGCCGATGGAGAGCGCATCCACCTTCTCGGACAGCTCGCGCACCTGGTCGGCCAGCAGGTTGACCGTGCTCGCGGTCTTCTCGGCGTTGCGCTCAGCCCAGTAGATGCAGTTGCCCACCGTGGCGTAGGTGGTGCCGTCCATGATGTATCCGTCGGTGATTCGGTCGTTCATGTCCATGTCGGGTTCTCCTTCCCCTGTGATGTAATCGTGCAGTTCCTCCCACGCCTCCTGGTCGATGTAGGGGCGGGGGCAGTTCTTGTGCGGGTCGAGCGTGTTCCCGCCGAAGTTGTCAACGACGTCGTAGTGTCGTATAACGTGGTCCGCATCGATGCCGTAGCGCGCCATCAGGTCGCCCACCAGCTCGCGCAGAAGCTCGCGCTCTGTGTCGGTGAAGCACGGCTCGTCCGTGCCGCAGGCGACCTCGATGCTGATTGCGTGGGTGTTGGCCTCGTAGTTGCCGTTCGTCCACGCGCCGCGCCCCTCGGGCGTTGAGGCGTAGATGCCGTCGTCGCCCAGGAAGTAGTGCGTGCCGCACTGGACGTTGCCGCCGTTGCGGTAGTAGTACTGGGCGTTCGCCTCAGCCGTGACGCCCCAGCCGCCAGCAGTATAATGCACCACGATCCAGCTGGGGTCATTCCAGTCATACGACCCGTTCGACGTTTCCCAAGTTCTATTGATGTCCATCGTCTACTCCGCCTTGCGCGGCTCAGTGTATGCCAACGCCTGCTGGGAGTCGCCGAAGCCGTCCGTGGTCATGTCCACGGGGATTCCGATGATTACCAGCAATGCGAAGACTGCGTTGATGATGGCGGCGAGCTGTTGATTCAGAACCACGAAGTCGAACTGATAGCCGAAAGGAGCTGCCACGACCTGCACCACCAGCAGGATTGCTGGGATGAGTGCAAGCCAAAACATCTTGTTCTTCACGCGTACTTTCCAATTGATTGCCATTTTCCTTACCTACCTTTCCACTAAATGTCGTTGCAGGTCTTCCTTCGCCTGCTTCATCTGCTCGAGATTGTTCCCGTCGATGCCGTGGTCGAGCAGCGCCAATAAAGCCATCTGAGTGACCCTGTTGCCGTTCTCGATTTCGTCCAAGCGGCTCTTGTCGTTGCGGAACAGCTTGTCGTGCCGCGCCACGGTCTCCTCTAGGCGGGTGATGCGCTCCTCGCGCTCGGTCTCGGGCTGCCTGGCCTTCTTGAGCCATGCGCCCAATGCCGCACCCGCGCCCGAGATCGTAGCCACCGCCACGCAAGCCCCGAGGAACCACGTCCACAGCTCGCTGGGTGTAAATGAGATTACCTGCTCCATCTCTCT
>CAKUOV010000071.1 GCA_934670115.1 uncultured Eggerthellaceae bacterium | reverse complement strand
GCGTGGTGCATGTACTACGGCGAGGTCGAGGACCTTGCCAAGAAGATCGACGGCAGCTCCCGCTGCGCGTTGCTCACCCGTTAGCTGATAGGCGCGTTGCCGGTTTTGGTTCAGGCTGAAACCGGGTTGTGAGCTGCTGGTTGATGTTTTGATTGCTTTAAGGGCGTCGTTGCGATTGGTAGATTGCGGCGGCGCCTTTTTTCTGATTCAAGAGCCGCGTTGCTTCTTTTTTGAGTGTTGCGTGCGGTTGTTGCGAAAAGCGTTCCGTTTAGTGGGCGGTTCTCCGGGTTTGCGGGCCGCGCGGGTGGCGGTTGTCGTGATGAGCGGCTTATCAGGCGGGGTTGCTTGGAGTTGCGATGCGTCCGGGTGGTGATTGTTGCAGCGAGCGGTCTACCGGGCAGAGGCTCGTCGGCGGGGCCGTCCGAATTCGCGGGATTTGGCGAGCGGTTGTTGTGAAAACGACCTTGAATTCGGGCAAATCGACGATAGGGAGTGGTTTTCGCGAGCGATTCGAGCCGTTGGCGACGGCTGGCGGAAGAGCCGCGAGCAACAGTTTTACGTTTTCCCAGTTCACAGGGTTGTACTGGTTTTCTGCGCGGAGCGGTATTGGCTGGGGGTCGGTCGATAGGGAGTTGGAACTACTCCCTATCGTCGATTCGCCCGAGTTTGACCCCGTTTTTCCAACAAGCAGGGTCGAAATCCGTTTGTCGTGACGGTTTTTGGAGCGGTGTTGTGTCGCATTAGATGCCGCGACGCAGCCCTTCCCGGTATCCCGCGCCGTATTGATTAAACCGAGCGATACGTTATCATTTGATTCCAAGGGAGGCGGCAAAGAAAGCGGCTCAAATTTAGTCGTTTATCTGCAGTTTGTTGAAGGGGGATTTGACCATGAAGAAAGCGATTCTAGCCATTGCGTTGTGCGCAATCATGGCTTTAGGTGTGATGGGTTGCGGGCAGGCTGACTCTGGGAAATCCAGCTCAGGGGAAGCGAACGATTCGCCGCAATCGCAAAATGAATACGGTTCCGTTGAAAAAGAGAACGTGGAAACGCTGGTTGCGAAATTTAATACCGAGGTAATGGATAATAGTTCGCCGAATGATAGTTCGCTGAACCCAGCCATGGACGAATATCTGACTGAGGTCAACGATCGGTATTGGTATGGGCTGATCGATGGTATTTTTCTAGTGGTCATCCCTGAAGAATACACGGGAGATAAAGCGGCCGACATTGTTGACTACACGATTATTCATGCAGATAAATCCGGCAAATACGAGTCTGATGCAATCTCCTATGCCAAGCATCTAATCAAGGCGAATCGCAACGATGTAACCGAAAGCGAAATCGCTACCTTGCTGGAAGAAGCAAAAGACAAAGCACCCACGGGCAAAATGGCATTTAACGGAAATGGAATTTCGATTGGTTACCTGGATGAGGATGACATTTACCAGTATCAGGTGCGTCGGTTTTTTGAGTAAATAGAAATGCTGGGAGATAGCTTTCGGTGGCTCTATAGAAGTTCATGTGGACTTCCACCAGGGGCTATACCATGTTTTTCACGGAGGTGAAAGAAAAATGAGAAGAGCGTTTACTGCATGTATGGCGGTTGCCATCTTCGTTTGCGCGGCAATGCTTGCCGGTTGTAGCACGGACGATACGGAAGCGCGCTATTCGGCGTACTACAAGAAGTGTCAAGAGTATACGACGCTTTACGGATCGCCCGAAGTGGCGTCCGATGGGAGCGGGCCAGGCGCCGCCCAATATGGCAAGGGCTTGTGCGTGGTAAAGCTTTTGGACATGGATGCCGATGGAAAAGACGAGCTGATCCTTATGCATTCGGAAGGTCCCTCGAACGCTCTTGCGGGTGCCGTGGAGGTGTTTAGCTATCGCAAAGGCGAAGTGGTTTGCGATTATTCTGGCAGCATCCACTCCGACTCAACGAACGGCTGGTTGCCGTTTGTCGTTCTAGACAAGCTGCAGTCGGGCGGTTGGGCGTTGATGAACCAGACGTGCTTCGGGTCGGCACCCGCGACCTTCACCTATACGTTGGTTGGCTACAACAACGATGGAGCGTTTGGCCCGATTGCGGGAAGGGCATCGGGGCCATCGGCTGATTTCACTTTTTCCGATTCCTCAACGTGGGGAGAGCGCCTTTACGCGTTCTCGAAGGGTGACGGTTCGGCATGGACGCCGGCCGATTGGCAGGAGGTATCTCAGGAGGAATACGATGCGGCCTTTGATAGCGTTGTGACGGGCGAGACCACTGTCAACCTTCTCTACCAGTTTAAATCGGACGGGGGAAGAGAAGGTGCAATCTCCCTAGCGGATACCGTCGACGAAGCTCGAGCGACGATAAGCAAGCTTGCTGAAGCGGCTTAGGTGGGGGTGGCTCTGCTGTCCGAGTGCTCAGGGCTTGGCCTATCCGCTCTGCGGAAAACCGCTGCAGCCTGTGAATGCTTTGCTTTTTGACCGCCGGCGCTGCCGGTGCTGTGTCAGGGAGCTTCCCTTGACCCTTGCGGCTGCGGGCGGTGTTCTGGCGGACATTTTGGCCTATAAGCCGACATTTTTCACTCACAATCGAACTGCCGACCGGTGTCTTTCCTGCGGGGACCAGCTGCGGCGTTCCGCATCTGTGAGGCGTCTCGATTTTCGATCAAAAACGAAAAATGGCTCCCCTTGCAGGAGCCATTCGTTTTCAATGGAGCCAATGAGCGGATTCGAACCGCTGACCTACGCATTACGAGGGTGTTATGCGTTCGCTTCCAACCTGGGAAAACTCCAAGAAAAAGGGACTAAGTGGTACTAAACAGCTCGCAGAACATGTCTGCCGTAAGCCGCAAGAGCTGCATGTTCGCCACCAGGTAGTGCTGCTCTGCGACCCCAACGCCCGCATGGCCCATCTGCATCCGTGCGAGTTCCGCTGGTATCATCGCCTGCGCCGCGAGCGTCTTGTAATTGCTGCGCAGGTTCTCGAAGCTCACGTACTCCACGCCGTTGCGCTCGCACCATTTCTTCCAGTTGCGGGTCACGGTGGTGGGGGCGGTCCTGCCGCCGTGCCCGTTGGGGCGAAGCGCGCCGCGCTTGCCGCGCGACAGGTCTTCAAGGCGCGCCGCGAAGCCGCCGCCGCACACGGATGTGCGCGTGCTTCCCGCCGTCTTGGTGCGTTTCTGCTCCACCGCCTTGCCATCGACCGTGACCACCGTCCTGCTCACGCCCACGGCGCAGTATCCGCCGTCGAAGCTCAAGTCCTCCCAATCGAGCGCGAAGACCTCTTCTGGGCGCAGGCCGCACGAAAGCGACAGCAGGACAAGGGGCTCGTAGCTCGTGCCCCGTATGGCGGCAAGCGCCGCTTTCGCCTCGGACGCATCCCAGAGCCGCTTCTCCCTGCGCGCCGCCGGCTTGATGCGCACGCCCGCGACGGGGTTCGCCGAGAGCAGCCCGTCCTGCAGCATGGCCATGGTGCATATCTTGCTCCACAGCGCCTTGCATTTCTGCTGCGTGCTGGGTGCCTCTATCTTGTCTATCGTGGCCTGAACCGCCCTATAGGTGGTGTCCGCCACGCGATGCGCGCCGATCGCGGGGCAAAGGAAGCGCCATGCGTAGCGGTACTCGCTTTGCGTCTTGGGCGCAAGCTGGGAAAGAGAAGGCTCCACCACCGTCCGCCAGTATTCCGCGTAGGTGATGTCCTTTGCCGCGCCCTCGATGCCCGCCTGCACCTTCGCCAGGTAATCGGATGCGTCGCGCCGCGTGCCGCGCACCCTGTGCGTCTTCTTGACCCCGTCTTCCGTCCATGATACGCGGTAGCGCTTGCCGCGCTCCACCTCGGTTATGCACCCGAATTCGCGTCTCACGCTTCCTCCTTCCCGTGAGCTGTTGCACTTACTGCAACAGTTGGGCGCGCTTTCCCAAACCCGTCGAAATCGAGGGGTTTGAAACCATTTTCGTGGCGTCACGAAAATGATGTTTACCAGGCTCTAACCGTGTTTATCCGCTTCTTTGACCGATTCGCACCTGCGGTGTAAAATGCAGGTGTTACGACGGCGGGGACGCGAACGGAGAGATACCTAAGCGAAGCCGCTTTTTCTATTGCCTTCCGAGCGAACCGACAAGGTTTCCTTGTGGGTTGTTCTTTCCGTCCCTTTCGTCATGCCATTTTGCCGAGGTTGGCAAAATGGTTTTTTCTTTCTGCGGTTCGACCGCCCATTTTCCAGTTGTCAAAATTCCTTTGACAACCGAGGCTACGCGATTCCGAGCTGCGCCTTGATGGCGCTTTGCATGGTCTGGGAGAAGTTCACGCCCCGCTCCACCGCCAGCGCGTTCAGCCACGCGGGAAGCGTGACGGTGCGGTTCACGGCCTTGTTCTCCTGCGCTAGGCGCACCGTGGGCATGTATACGTCCACCAGCGCGGTGCTCTCGCCAGGCTCAAGCTCGACGTCGGACAGGGGCGTGGGCGCGGGAAGCTCATCCCCGTCCTCTTCCATTCCGTAAATGACGCATCCAAGCAGCTCGCGCGCCGACAGCAGGGCGTCGTCATCGTCCGTCCCGCTGGTCGCAACGCCAAGATCGGGGAACGTCACCGCGATCTCGCGGCCTTCCTCGTAGGTGAACACGGCGGGATAGAAGTACCGGTCTGCGTTCTTCATCTCTTTTCCTTTCTCTTCGCCCCGGGAGGGGCTGCTATTCGAATAGCAGCCCTGCCTGCTTCTCTATGCTCTTGAGCGTTTTCGGCGGTATGTCCTTGTCGGGATGCTTCACCGTCACGCGCCCTGGCTTCGTGGGATGCTTGTATTGGTGGTGGCTCCCGACCACGTTCACCTCGTACCAACCATCCTCGGCGAGAAGCTTGATGACCTCCCTCGATGAGTAGCTTTTCATCTCGCTCCCTTCAACGATTTCATTATAACAAATATAATAATATGTGTATATAGCAAATAGAAAAGTATCTGTTATGAGTAGTGGTTCCTTTTCGGTTGTTGCAATTCTTTCAGATATTTCCTTGCCGCACTCGTAAGCGCTTAACTAGATACCGCCACTAGATAGTCAGAACTGCCAGGTGTCGGGCAGCACGTAGTACACCACGCGCCCGATGACGGTCACGCCAGTCGTTCCATCATTTCAGGTTTTCGATATACTCGATACTTATCGGCGAAACCGACGATGCGATATCTTCTTTGAGATGCTGTGCATCCGAGTATGACAGCTCTGGCTTGGTGGATCTTGCCGCATTCGCCCTCAATGCCGCGTTCTCAACTCGAAGCTCGGTTAGTTTGCTTTCCTGCTCTTGAAGGCTCGCCTTGCCCAAGTAAAACCCGATACTCGCTCCGAACGACAGCGCGGCGAGCGTCCAAGCGGTCAGAGCCATCGGGTTCCCGCCTCCGGACGATATCCAATCGGCGCCGACGAAGGCACCGAAGAACAGGGACGCCCCGGTAACTCCCAAGGAGATGAGCTCGGCGTGCTTCACCTACACCGCCTCCTGAACTCGTACACGTTCGGGCCTGTCTTTTTGAATTCGCGTGTCGGGTGATCCGCTCATAAGCCTTGCTGTCTGCACGAGCGTTTCCCGTCCTTGGTCGTTCATAGACTCGTAGTAGCCGTTGAGGGCGGTTTGGCCGCCATCGGAGAAGGATGTGGCAACACCGTCGCCGTCCCACCCGCACAGGTCGTTTGGCGTGCAGCCAAGCGAAACCGCGCAGCGTGCGGCGTCTTCGAGGGTTATGGCTGTCTCTTCGCGCTCCCATGCGCCAAGCACCCTCTCGCTTACGTCAACCATGGCGGCAAGCTCTGCCTGCGTGAGACCTTTCCTTCTTCTTATGTCGCGTAATCGAAGCTTGTACATTTTCATACCTCCATAGTTAAACATTCTACCAACTACGTATACAAAAATCTACGAAAACAGAACTTTTATGTTGACATATACTGTTTTCGTATTAATATATGAAATAACCTACGAAATTCGTATGTTCAGAATTCGATATTGTTCTACCGAATTCTGGCACAGCTCTTGACTAACGCCAAGAGCTGTGAAACGCGCTCAATGCCTTTATGGAGGTGAGGAAATGTCAAATTTGAAAGAAACAATCGCGCACCGCATGAAAGTGCTTCGTGCAGAGGCACGAATGAGCCAGGAGGATCTGGCGGAAGCTGCTGGCATCAGCTCGGCGTCTGTCAAGAATTACGAGACTGGCGCAAGTCAGCCGTTGCTTGAGGCGGCTTGCTCTTTAGCAAAGGCTCTTGGCTGCACGCCTAACGACCTGTGCGGGTGGCCGAAACGATGAGAGACCGCGTTTTCGCGGCTGCCCTCGTCGGGGTCGCCGCGTGTGCCCTGTCGGTCGCTGCGGCAGTCCAGTATGGCGGCACGATGTGGGTATTCGGTTGGATATTCGGCATCGCCCTCATCGGAGTCGCCGTCGGCCTCGCGCTTAGCGGGCGAGGGTAGGAACCAAAACATTCGGGCACGCGGGGTGCTCGCATCCTCCACAAGGATTTTGAGCTGAGACCAATGTAACACCCGCGAGCATCCCACATGCCCGAATGGAGCACCTTGACAAAGAGCCACGCGAAGTGGCGGACATAGCGGCTTGAGACCCCGAAAGGGGTGAGGAAATTACGAATCTTGAGAATCCCGCGGGGCGCGGCGAAGAATGCCCCGATGACGCTCGGGGCGGGCGTGGTGCTACATGCGCACCCAGCGATGGCCTTTCTCCTGTGTCGGGGGAAGGCGGTCGCCTTGGTCGATTTTCACGGAGCGCGGGCTGCTAACCGCGCCGCCGCGTGAACCGACCTCCTTGTACTTTCCGGCTGGGCGGTTATCCATACCCGGTTTGTACAAAGGGCTGTTCGCCATCGGTCATCACCTCCCTTCTATCTAGGGGTAATGCCTGTCGTAAGCGCATCATAACACAATATGATGTGATTAAAATATATTACACACAATATATTGTGGTAAAGAGAGGTGGTTTGACATGTTGAAAGACAAGCGGAAGAAGGCTGGCTTATCGCAGCGAGAGCTTGCAAAGCTGGCTGGAATCTCCTTCAGGACGGTTCAGGTATGGGAGTCCACTGGGACGGCGAAGGCCGCGGCGGGAAAGCTCGCCAAGGTCGCCGCCATCCTTGGTTGCAGAGTGGACGACCTGCTCGATTAGGCGCAAGCCGCGCCCCGCAGGGTTCTCAAGAGAGGCAGGGAAAGGAGGAACGATGTGGCAGGGATACACCGAATGGCTGTCCGCCCCGCGCATGGCCGAAGAGCTGGGCATGGACGTGGGCAGGGTAAGGTCGTGGGCGACCCGCAGGGACGACCCGCTTCCCGTGAGGTACATAGA
>CAKUOV010000070.1 GCA_934670115.1 uncultured Eggerthellaceae bacterium | reverse complement strand
GCTATTTCTCCTTGTAGTAGAGCATGCAGTGGCAGAAGCCTTCGAAATCGGGGTCTTTGATCTGGTTCTTGAATTCGGTGCACATGCATTTCGTGTCGGGCGTGCGCTCAAGACGGCATGGGCAGTAGCCGTCTTTCTGCGCCAGGCCTTCGCGCACAATGCGTACCGTCTCTTTATCGGGGTTCTCGTAAACGCGCATAGTGCCTCCCTTGCTTTGCTGCTTCGTCTTTTCGTGCCTGCATTTTGCAACCGCGCGCATCCCCGTGCCGCCTTACCGCAAAAGCAATAAAGCGGCGCGGTGTGCAGGTGCGCTGTCTAGTTCTTCAGCGAGTTCAGCGGGGCAGGCATGCGGCCACCGCGATGTGCGAAGACATTGCCTGCGCCTTCGCGTACGGGCATGACAGGCGCATATCCCAGAAGGCCGCCGAAATCAAGACGATCGCCCACGTTCAGTCCAATGGCGGGGATGATGCGAACGGCGGTGGTCTTGTTGTTGATCATGCCGATAGCGCATTCGTCTGCGATAATGCCGAAAATGGTCTCTACCGACGTATCGCCGGGAATCGCAATCATGTCCAAGCCAACCGAGCACACGCACGTCATGGCCTCAAGCTTCTCCAGGCTCAAAACACCCGCTTCGGCCGCACGAATCATGCCGGCATCTTCGGACACGGGAATGAACGCGCCGGAAAGCCCGCCTACGCTTGAGCTGGCCATAACGCCGCCCTTCTTCACGGCGTCGTTGAGCATGGCAAGCGCTGCCGTGGTGCCGGGACCGCCGCATTGTCCCACGCCGATAGCTTCCAAAATGTCGGCTACCGAGTCGCCGCGTGCGGGAGTCGGAGCCAAAGAAAGATCCAAGATGCCCTTCTGGTAACCCAGACGACGCGCCGCTTCGCGTGCCATAAGCTCGCCCGCGCGCGTGATCTTGAACGCCGTCTTCTTGATGGTTTCCGCCACTGCGGTCATGTCCGCATCTTCGGGCAAGCTTGCCAGTGCCGCGCGCACCACGCCCGGGCCGGAAACGCCCACGTTAATGACTTCGTCACCTTCGCCTGAACCGTGGAATGCGCCTGCCATGAACGGATTGTCTTCCACTGCGTTGCAGAAAACAACAAGTTTACCTGCGCCAATGCATTGCTTATCGGCTGTTGCTTCTGCGGTCTTCTTGATAATGCCTGCCATTTTCAGCATGGCGTCCATGTTCAGGCCCGCGCGCGTGGAACCCAGGTTCACCGACGAGCACACGAAATCGGTGGTGGCCAGCGCTTGCGGAATAGACTCCATGAGCTTCAGGTCGGCACGGCTGGCACCTTTTTGCACCAGCGCGGAGAAGCCGCCCACAAAGTTCACGCCTACTTCCTTGCCGGCGCGGTCCATGGCCTGCGCAATGGGGGACAGGTCGTGCTCTTGCACTGCTGCGCTGATCTCGGCAATGGGCGTTACGGAGATGCGCTTGTTGACAATGGGGATGCCGAATTCGCGCTCAAGCTGCTCGGCCACGGGAACCAGGTTCTCCGCGGCGCTGGTCATGCGGTCGTACACCTTGCGGGACATGGCCTCCACGCTGCTGTCGCCGCAGCCGCGCAGGGAAAGCCCCAGCGTGATGGTGCGAATGTCCAGGTTTTGCTTGTTGACCATGTTCAGGGTTTCGGAAATCTCTGCTGGTGTGATTTGCATGGCGGTTCGCTTTCGTCGTTTTTTCGTTTCGTCGTTTTCGGGTATTATCTTGCGTCTTTTTACGTTGTGATTACCGTATTATCGTGGTTCTTACATTGTAGTACGTAACTAGTCGGCGAACGCAATCTGGTCGCCCACAATTTCGCGACTTGTGGTGAGCACCCACTCCACGGCATTGTCAAGCTGGCTCATGGCGGCTCCGTTTGCTGCCAGCTCATTCGTGTAGCTGCCTAAGGGAATCACGCGGAAGTAATAATTTTCCCAATCGGTGTGGTTCACCAGCGGCGTCCATGTGGCGTTTTCTATGGTCACGGTGCTGCCCTGGCGCACGAAATCGCAGCTCAGCATGCCTTCGAGCTCGTTATAGACATCGGGTGCTTCGTGACGGCTTAGGAAGTTGCCCAGGCTGTAAGCCATCAGGGTCTGGTGCCCGTCTGTGCCCGCGAGCCATTCCACCGGACCAATGACGTGCGGGTGCGACCCCAAGACTAGATCAACATTCAAATCCGCCAAGAGCTGCGCGTATTTTGCCTGGTAATCATCAATTCCCGTAAAATTTTCCGTTCCCCAATGCATGGCCACAACCACCACATCGGCCAGCTCGTGGGCGCGCGTAACATCGCGTTCAATGCGGTCTTCGCTTATGAAATTGACCTCCCACCAATCAAGGTCGCTGGGGCTGTAACCGTTCACGCCATACGTGTAATCCAGAAACGCGAAACGAATGCCACCCTTCTCGAACGTTGCAATGGTTTCAGCTTCTTCGGCGTTTAGATTGCTGCCTGCAAATACCACGTTTTTGCTGTTCCAGACCTCGCGGTTGCGTGCGCATGCCCCAAAATAGCCCCAGTCGTAAATGTGGTTGCTTGCCGATCCGATAACGTCAAATCCCACAGAAATCAGATCATCGGCCAGGCTTTCGGGCGCGTTAAACGACGGATAGCCGTGCGGCCCAATGCTGTCATCCAGGTGGACTTCCTGTTTCACGTACGCAATGTCCGCGGCGGCAATGGCGGGCTCTACGAACTCATAGATCGGACGGAAGTCGTAGTGGTCGCCGCCCTGCGCCCACGCGTATTCAGCAAGCACAGTTTCGGGCAGGTTGTCGCCCACGGCAACAAAGCTTACGGTGCTCGTGGTTTGCGCGGCGGCTGCGGAAGTGCCCGGTGCTGTTTCGTTTTCGGCGGAGCAGCTGCGCACGGCACATGCCAAACCCACAATGACCAGCGCAAATGCGATTACCGCAACGGCAACGGGCGCGATGCTGCGACTGGCGGCGGGCCCGGCGGGAGTTCCAGCGGCGGACCGCCGGGCGGGGGAAGTCGTTCGTCTTGTGGGCGCAGCGTGCCGCGTGCGTTCTTGTTGCGGCTGGCGCTCGCGCCTGCGTCGCCGTTCGCTTCGATGATCTGGCTGCTCCATAGGTGCCTCCGTGCCTTGTCTTTTTGCCCCAGCTGTTCTTTCCGTCGCTTTCCGCGGGGGAGTCTTCGCCGCTCTCGCCAGCGACCCCGCTGTCTCCTTCATCCGCCACGCCGCCGGACTCTTCGCCGCTCTCGCCAGCGACCCCGCTGCCGCCTTCGCCCACCGCGCCAGCGGACCCTTCACCAGCGCTTTTGTCGAAAAATGTTGACAAAAGGTGGAGAAGTTTGTCAACAAATAAGCTTACGCGAGCTTACGCCTCCAAGTTCCAAAGTATGAATTGAAGCATGGATTCCACGGGACGTTCGCAACCGGGCGTAGGCTTGCTGATGATTTCGTAGAGCTTGTGCGGAACGCATTCTTCCTGAATCTCGGCGAAGCGTTCGGGCGACTCCAGCGCGCCATCTTTGATCCATCGTCCTACCAGGGATGTTTCGGCGGTAACATGGTAATCCAGGATAAGCTCCAGGTCACGCGTTATTTCAAGGCCCTTGTATTGGGTGATGGTGCGTACAAGCTCTTCCTTGCGGCCTCGGTATGCGTACGCGCCCAAAGCTTGGTAGCCGTTTTCCTTCAGAAGCGCGGAGACCATGGTCAAGTTCGACGCGAATATACGATTCGTGAAGAGGTTCGCTTCGTAATAGCTCAGCGACCGTCCCGCCTCGTGCAAGTAGCGGTTGGACACCAAATCGAAGAACCATTGGGTCACGGCATACTTGTCCTTGAAGTGGTTGTAAAACGTCTGTCGCGAGACGCCCGCCTCTTTGCAGATATCGGTTACCGACACCGATTTCGAGGGACACCCGTTTTCCACGAGATGCTTAAGGGCCGAGAAAATTTGCGCTTTCGTTTCAAAGCCGATTCGTTCAACAGACATAAGCATCCAATCGGTTTGTCAAGTCCAATAAATCTTTATTTATAAGGCATTATCCAGGTCGGTACATTATCTGTCAAGCAATGTTGACATGCGCTCTGTATCGTCGTGTCTTTTTCGGAGAATAATTCATTCTTGCGCATGGTTGTCTATTCATGCTTTACTTTCGCCTACCAATTGTAAAGTAAATTGGATAAAAGCGTAAAAATGGAAATCGTCACTTGACAAGCGAAGAGGTCTGTCTATTCCTTTCCTTCTTTTAGGAGCTTATCATGGATTCATAAGGATTTCCGCTGCTTTGGAGGGAGGAACCAGGACGGCGGGCAATCCACTCAAGAAGGCTCTTGGGGGAGCCGCAATCATCTATTTAGGGGGTTTATTTCATGCTTACACCACGTGAAAACCTGATGGAAACCATCAATTTCGGCAATCCTGAGTACATGCCGTTCACCGGCGAGTGCATCTACACCGCCGGTCTGCCGTTGCTGCAGTTCCTGGAGCAGCCGCGTCAGGATGGCCCCGACCCGTACGGCATCCGCTGGGTCATCACGCCGGCCGGCGCCATGCACGACACCACCGTTCCGCCGCTGCTGGACGACATCGAGAACTGGCGCGACGTTGTGAAAATCCCGGACATCAGCCAGATTGACTTCAAGGCTGCGGCTGAAGCCGAAATGAAGAACGTTGACCGTTCCCAGAAGGCCATCGCTTTCTACTCCACCTGCGGCTGCTACGAGCGCCTGGCCGCCTACATGGGCTTCGAGAACGCTTTGATCGCCATGGTCGAAGATCCCGAAGAGAGTCGTGCGTTCATGGAGGCCATCACCGATCACAAGATCGAGATTGCCAACAAGCTCATCGATGCCTACGATCTTGACATCTACTACAACTTCGATGACATTGCCACCGCGAACAATCTGTTCCTGTCTCCGGAAACGTACCGCGAGGTCATCAAGCCGTGTCACGAGCGTCTGGCCAAGGCCGTGACTGATCGCGGCGTTATCTACGGCGCACACACCTGCGGCAAGTGCGAGGACCTGCTGGAAGACTACGTTGAAATCGGCGTGAAGATCTGGCATTCCGCCCAGACCATGAACGACCTGAAGGGCATCCAGGAGAAGTTCCACGGCCGTTTGACCATCGAGGGCGGCTGGGATTCCTCGGGACGCCCGGGCTGCGTAGACGCGACCATCGACGAAATTCGCGCCGAAACCATTCGCTGCATGGAGGATTACGGCAAGAAGGGCGGCTTCATCCTGTGCCCGCTTATGTTCAACGAGCGCGGCAATGCCCTGATCGTTGGCGACGACCGTACGTCTGCTGTTTTCGAAGAGTGGGAGAAGCGCCGCTTCTTCTAAGCCGAATGGCGCCATATTTAACTCGGAGGGGAGCTCGAGAAATCGAGCTCCTTTTTTGTTGACAAATTACTCCACCTTTTGTCAACAATATCGCGGGCACGGTGGCATCGGGCGGGCGCCATCGCAACGGCTGTCGCTTCCATCTCTTACTATCAACTCCGCGCGCTCGTGCGTTGCCTTCCACTGCGCCGTCGTTCGCGCCTGCACCCGGGGAAGGTTATCGCGATAACCTTCGCTTACCTAACGCCGTTTTTTTCTGGAATAAGCCTGCTGATTTTACATTCAACCCCCAAAAGTAAAGCGATATTGATAAACGCCTCAAAATGAAAATCGATACTTGACAAGCGCAAACGTCTGTCTATTCCTTCTTTTCGCTGCAGCTACTATCATGGGTTTAATAGGGAATCCGTAGCTTTGGAGGGAGGAACCGAAGTGACGGATGATTACCTTGGAAAGGCTCTTGGGGGAGCTGCTGCCATCTACTTAGGGGGTATCAATCAATGTTAACGCCACGTGAGAACCTGCTCGAAACCATCAACTTCGGCAATCCGGAATACGTGCCGCTGTCGTATGAATCCATCCGCACCGTCGGCTTGCCGCTGTTGCCGCTTCTTGAGCAGCCGCGTCAGAACGGTCCCGACCCGTACGGCATCCGCTGGGTCATCACGCCGGCCGGCGCCATGCACGACACCACCGTGCCGCCGCTGCTTGACGACATCGAGAACTGGCGCGACGTTGTGAAAATCCCGGACATCAGCCACATTGACTTCAAGGCCGCAGCCGAAGCCGAGCTGAAGGACGTCGATCGCAGCCAGCAAGCTTTGGCGTTCTGCTCCACCTGCGGTTGCTACGAGCGCCTGGCCGCCTACATGGGCTTCGAGAACGCCCTGGTCGCCATGGCGGAAGATCCCGATGAGACGCGTGCGTTCATGGAGGCCATCACCGACCACAAGATCGAGATTGCCAACAAGGTTATCGATGCATACGGTATTGACATCTACTACAACTTCGACGACATTGCCACCGCGAACAACCTGTTCATCTCCCCGGCAACGTACCGCGAAGTCATCAAGCCGTGCCACGAGCGCCTGGCCAAGGCTGTGACCGACCGCGGCGTCATCTTCGGCGAGCACACCTGCGGCAAGTGCGAGGACATACTGGAAGACTACGTTGAGATCGGTGCGAAGATCTGGCACTCCGCCCAGACCATGAACGACCTGAAGGGCATTCAGGACAGGTTCCATGGCCGTCTGACCATCGAGGGCGGCTGGGACTCTTCGGGACGTCCGGGCTGCGTGGACGCGACCATCGACGAGATTCGCGCCGAGACCATCCGCTGCATGGAGGACTACGGCAAGAAGGGCGGCTTCATCCTGTGCCCGCTGATGTTCAACGAGCGCGGCAACTCCCTGATCGTGGGCGACGACCGCACGCCGGCTATCGTTGAAGAGTGGGAGAAGCTCCGCTTCTTCTAAGTTCGGCTTGCCTTAATTGGCTCAACAACGAACGGCTTAAGCAGGGACTCGAAAAATCGGGTCCCTGCTTTTCTTTGCGCTGTTGGGCCGCTGTTTGTTGTCGAATCGCCCCAGTCGCGTCAACGTTTTCGGCTTTTTGGCAGTTTGCGGCTCCGAGGGATTCATGTTGGTGAAAAATCGCTTCCAAATTCGAAGTTGATGTAGGTTGGAAGTAGGTCGCACCTCGGTTTTTATAGGGAATCTAAATATGCCCCAAAGAAGAATAACTTTGAACAGGCGTTTCATTAAAGCCCATTTTCAGTAGGCAGCCTTCGCACCAGAAAATACCCCGATTTGCGTCTTCGACCTACTTCCAATCTATCACAACTTCGAATTACGGGCCGGTTTTTCAACAACATGAGAAAAAGACACCACTTTTCTGCGGGTTAGCCAAGGCTCACTTTTACGCGACCTGGGAAAACGCTGGTTTTTGACGGCGGCGAAGAAGAAAATCCACAGAAAAGTGGGTCGTTTTTATCATCGCCTCGCAAAAAGCCCTCCCCTCGGGCGCGAGGGGAGGGCGCTAAGTGTCAAAAAGCGATGGGATTTTCCGCATGGGCAGCCTTTCTGTGGAATGTTAGCAGAGCGGTGACAGATGCACGTTCTGCAAGTTTATTCCGATATCCTGAATTTTGCAGTTGAAGAGGCCTGTCTTCCCGCCTTGAGCAGGGGAAACGGGCCTCTTCAGCATGATTGT
>CAKUOV010000069.1 GCA_934670115.1 uncultured Eggerthellaceae bacterium | reverse complement strand
GCAATTTTCTCGCCAATGCCATCGATGGCCGCCATGCTCTCCTCGGTTGCCGCCATCAACAGTTCCATGCTGGGGTAGTTGCGCGCAATGACTTGCGCCATATTCTTCCCCACGTGGCGAATGCCAATGCCGTTGATCACGCGCCAAAAGTCGCGCGTCTTGCTTTCCTGGATGGCCGCAGCCAACTTGCCGGCCGTTTTCTTGCCCAGCGTAATGGCTTCGCCGTCTTTGTTCGTGCGCCCCGTGTTCAGCAGGGAAAGCTCCACGGCATCCAGCGTATAGAAGTCGGCAACGTCGCGCACGCGGCCCGCCTTCAGCAAGTGTCCGATGATTTCCTCACCCATGCCATCGATATCCATAGCCTCGCGACTGGCCCAATGAATCAATCGTTCAGCCGCCTGAGCTGGGCAATCAATGGAAATGCAGCGATAATCCACTTCGCCTTCTTCGCGCACCACATGGCTTTTGCAGCTGGGGCACTCCGTGGGCATGGTCCACACGCGCGCGTCCTGCGGACGCAACGACAGCACCGGACCCAAAATTTCAGGGATGACGTCGCCCGCCTTGCGCACGATAACGGTGTCGCCCACGCGCACGTCTTTTCGCTGGACCTCGTCCACATTGTGCAGCGTGGCGCGCGCCACCACCGAGCCGGCCACCGTCACGGGCACCAACTCTGCCACCGGCGTGAGCTTGCCGGTACGTCCTACCTGCACCGTGATATCACGCAGCAGCGTGGTTTTTTCCTCGGGCGGGAACTTGAAGGCAATCGCCCAGCGCGGCGCGCGGGAAGTGAAGCCCATGGCATCTTGCTGGTCAAAGCTGTTCACCTTCACCACCACGCCATCAATATCGTAGGCAAGCGCATCGCGACGCTTCAGCGCATCGGCGCAAAAATCGCGTACTTCCTGGGCTTTTGTGCACAGCTTCACATCGGGATTCACATGGAAGCCCGCCGCGCGCAGCCACTGCAGCAGCTCCCATTGGCCGCTTACGTCAAGTGCGCGCTGGTCGGCAATGGCGTACATGAACGTCGCCAGATCGCGCTGCGCCGTGATGCCCGGATCTTTCTGGCGAAGCGATCCCGCCGCCGCGTTGCGCGGGTTCGCAAAACCCTGCTTGCCCGCCAGCTCGGCTTCGGCGTTCAGCGCGGCAAAGCTGCTCTTGGGCATGTAGATTTCGCCGCGCAGCTCAAGCGAGCCTTCTGGGCGCGTGATAAGCGCCGCGGCATCGGACGCAAGTGCAAGCGGAATGTCAGCCACGCCGCGGATGTTCACGGTCACGTCTTCGCCGGTCACACCATCGCCGCGCGTGGCAGCGCGCACCAAACGGCCGTTGTCGTACGTGAGCGCAATGGACGAGCCGTCAATTTTCAGCTCGCAGCACAGCGGCACCATGCGGCCGAAGAACTCCTGCACGCGCGTCATCCACGCGTCCAGTTCGTCCAGGTCCATAGCGTTATCCAGCGAGTACATGCGCTGCTCGTGCGTAACGGGGCTAAACTGCTCGCTCACGTAGCCGCCCACGCGCTGCGTGGGGCTTGACGGGTCTGCGAACTGGGGAAACTCCTGCTCCAGCTCTTTCAGCTCGCGCATAAGTGAGTCGTAGGCGGCATCGGAAATTTCCGGCGCATCCTTCGCGTAATACAGGTACGTGTGGTGCTCGATTTCGGCGCGCAGCTTTTTGATGCGCGCGGCTGCTTCTGTTGCCGCGGGGTCTGCGGGGGTAGAAGCTTCGGAAGGAACAGCCGAAGCGCACGCGATTCCAGCCGCGCTCGCATCGACAGACGCTTCGAGCGCGGCGCCTTCGCCGGTGGTCTGCTCGGAAGCCGATTCGCCAGCAGTCACCTCAACGGCGGCCTCGCCAGCCGTTCCCGCAGCAGCCGTTTCACCAGCGGCGATCTCAGCCGTCCGCGTCGCGTCATCCGCGGAATCCATATCGAAATCGAACAAACTTGCTTGTTCAGTCATAATCCACCTTCTTGGTAGCGCTTTAACAACGGCTTCAACAGCAACTTCAACAACATCTAAACTGCACGTGACGATTGCGATTTCGGGCGCGCGTTCCAGCTCTGCCACTTCGCCGCCCCAGTATTCCCGAGCCGTTGTGCCTTGGCAAATTTTATCAGGAGTCCTGGATGCGATTAACGGTGCGCCAGCAATTCCTGAATTGCAATAGGAATGCAGTCGATAACATCTTCGGGAATGACGCTCACCACGCCCAACCGACGAGCTGCCTCGTTTCCCGCATCGGCATGCAGCCGCGCGCCCAGAACCGCTGACTGAACAGGAGAAAGCCCCTGAGCAAGAAACGCTGCGATGACACCAGCCAGCACATCGCCCGTTCCCGCTTTTGCCAGCGCAGGCGTTCCTTTGTCCATGACGTACGTGTCGCTACCGTGCGCCACCACGGTTTGCGGACCTTTCAGCACCACTGTTGCGGCGCACGCATCGGCAAGCAAATGTGCCGCGACAATCTGTTGCGTGATATCCGCCTGGGCCTTCGCCCGATCATCCCGACCGGCGTCCGCCGAAACCTCCCGACAGGCTTCCGCCCGAGCCTTCCGTTGCGCAGCGGCCCGAGCTTCCTGGCGTTCGCCTTGCTCAGCGTTTTCGCACCCATCCTGGTTCGCGTTTTGCCAAGAATCAATGCGATCCCTGCTCAACGCGCCCATCAATCGGCTTGCCTCGCCCGCATGCGGCGTTAGGAGCAAAGGCGTTCCCGCCCCCGATGCAGCGCGCGCATGCAGAAAATCGGAACCCTCGCTTGCCACCAGGCGCGCCAAACCCGAAAGGGCGCCAGCATCCACGACTACAGGAATCTCTCGCGTCAAAACAGTGCGCAGAAGCTGTAATTCCTGCGGGTCTTCCCCACTAAAGCCGCATCCAATCAACATCGCCGCCGGATGCTTAGCGGAATCTTCCGCCTTCCGCAACGCCTGTTCAAGCGCTTGTTCATCCCAAGCGCGCACAACAAGCGACGGCCCGCCCTCGCGCACCGTGGCAACCGATTCCGGCGCACACCACACCTGCGTATAGCCCGCTCCGGCACGCTGGCCCGCGCGCGATGAAAGCACGGCCGCGCCCGGATACTGCGCGCTGCCGCCCACCACGTTCAACGTTCCTCGCGTGTATTTATTAGCATCCGATTTCGGAAGCGGAATCAGCGCAGCCAGGTCGGCATCGGAAAAGCGCAGATTAGCCACGACTATTCGCCGCCTTCTTGTTTGCGAGCCGGGGCATCAGCAGCAGCACCCACGTCCAACATGGCACCCACCAGCTCACTAGCAACAGCGGTGCCTTCCGCTGCGTCTTCTCGGAACGCATCTTCCGCCGCGCTTTCCCCGGACGCGACCTCTTGGGACGCGTCTTCCCCGGGTGCACCGGCTTCCCCTGCCGCGTCGTCGATGTCGTCAAGCATGTTGCGCAGCCCCTTGAACTGGCGCGATAGCTCAATCATGGGATCTTCGGGCGCGGCGGGCGCCACGGAATCATCGGTGATGGCCATGGCGCATGCAACCGCCTCGGCGTGCGTATAGGAAAGCGAGATGGGGATCTCCGTGATTTTTTGCTGCTGCGCGATCTCTTTCACGGCGCCATGCAGCGCCACAAAAGGTCGGCCCTTCACGTTGCGACGAACCTCAACGTTGCGCGGATCGCACATGCCCCATCCGAAGCCGGTGCCCAACGCTTTCAACACCGCCTCTTTTGCGGCAAAACGCGTGGCGTAGTGGATTTCCGGGCTGGCCATGCTGTCACAATAGGCCTGCTCATCGGCGGTAAATACGCGCGACTTGAAACGAGGCGTGCGTTTCAGCACAGCCGCCATGCGCGCGATTTCCACGATATCAACGCCCAGGCCCACCTGGTTTTCAAGCCCTTGCGCCACGGGAGCGGCCGCGGCAACCGGCGCTGTTTTCTTACTCTTTTTCGGACACATACTGCTCCCTGCTTATCTTAAAACAGCCCCGTTATCAGGAGCTATTTACTACCCAGACAATGATTGCTTTGCGTTTTCCACACATTGCACCAGCAAATGCATCAACAAATCATCCGGCGCCTGAATACCACAAGGTCAAAACCAGATTATCGCCAATGACTCGCGTTCATCTTTTGCTGCTATTTTACGGCAAAACGCCGCGCTTCCGCAGACGCAGGCAAAGTCTCTGTCACGATTTCATCTGCGCGACAGTTGCTGCACCCCAGCACGCCCCGTGAAACCTTCGCCTTCTTATTGCATTTCGCGCCATTTGCCCCCAACTACGTCCCCAAAGCACTTCTCGCCCACCCTCAACCCGTCCTTTTCAATTCATGTTGTTGGATTTTGAGGTCAAAATTCGAAGTTATGATAGGTTGGAAGTAGGTCGAAGCTCGGAATCGAGCGGACCCCACAATACATCTCAACAAAGCATAGTGTTGAACTGGGGGTTTGCAGAAGCGATTTTTATCGCAACCGACCTCGACCCGAAAAAGACCCCGAATTGCAGTGAGCACCTACTTCCAACCTGCATCAACTTCGAATTTGAAAGCGATTTTTCAACAACATGACCTCAAAGTCCCTTTTTCACGCACTCCGCACGCCAAGTCTCACGAAATCAAGACCGCAAGCAAGCAAGAGGACCAGCATGCGAGCAACAGAGGCTGCACAAGTAGAAAGCCCGCAATACGAAAAGTGCGCCTGCCCCACGTGGGCAAGCGCACTCTGTTTGAAACATCATAATAAAGCAACATAAACTGAACGGTCCCAGAAACGCAAGCCCACTCTCATGGCACACGCGTCAAAAAGCCGCCCAGCCCGCATTTTCCTCGCATTAAACATCCAAGGCGGCATGATAACCTTCGTACACGGCATCGGTGATAGTGCGAGAACGCACTGCATCGCCCACCACCCGCACGAAGGGAGCAGCATCGCGCAAGTCATCCACCACATCTACCCTGTTCACTTGCCCAATTGCGGAAATAACCGTATCGCAAGGAACGGTTGTCTCCACGCCATCGCTCCTACGTACAACAACGCCACCTTTCGCCACCGAAACAGCCGCTGCGTTAATCACCACGTCAACACTGCTGTCTTCGATTTCCTTTCGGATAATGGGCTGCTGACGCACATTGGCATTGCAGGCAATTCCGTTCTCGTTGCTTATAAGATGCACGCGCTTGCCCTGAAGATGACAGTGAAGCGCGCACTCGCAACCCGTCAAGCCGCCGCCCACAATAACGATTTCCTGGCCCAGGGGAGCATTTTCAAGATACAGTTCGTCCACCGTATAAACAGGAATATCGCCCTTGACAGGAATATTCAGCTTGCGAGGATAAGATCCCACCGCCACAATCACTGCATCGGCGCCAAAATCGTCCGCAAAAGCCGCATCCACCGGGGTGTTCAATCGCATATCCACGCCCTCTTTTTCGCAAAGGGCAGCGTATGTTTGAGATAGGTGATACATATCGTGTTTGAAGGGAACAGCCTGTTCACAGCGAAGAATGCCGCCCCATGCCGAGGATGCCTCGCACAAAGTGACCGCATGCCCCCGTTGCGCCGCCGTGCGGGCGGCCACCATACCAGCAATGCCACCGCCCACCACCAGGACTTTCTTCCGCTCGCTTTGTGGCACGGGCGTAATAGCAAGCCCTTCGATTTCGCGACCGATGCGCGGATTGATTGCGCACCGCCGCGTTTGGGTCACTGGTCGCTCCGCCATGCAAACAAAGCAGCGCAGGCAACGCAGCACCTCGCTGCCCCGATTAGCCATAACCTTGTTGGGAAGCTCCGGGTCTGCAAGAAGCGCACGACCCATAACCACCAGATCAGCATCTCCCCTTGAGATAATCTCCTCCATCATCTGGGGATCAGACAATCCACCCAATGTTGCAACTGGCTTATTCACATGCTTCTTGATTTCCCTTGCAAGATACACATTGCAGCCGTGCGTACGGAACATAGACGGATGGGTAATAGAGAAACCAAACTGATAGCTACCGGCGCTT
The DNA here is from genome assembly GCA_934670115.1 of uncultured Eggerthellaceae bacterium. Classification (GTDB taxonomy): domain Bacteria; phylum Actinomycetota; class Coriobacteriia; order Coriobacteriales; family Eggerthellaceae; genus CAKUOV01. The sequence goes on along the minus strand of CAKUOV010000069.1, from coordinate 1,841 downwards.
ACGTGGATGATGTCCACCAAATCCTCAAGGGCGCAAGCAATACGAATCCCTTCGTCAAGGTCGTAACCGCCCTCAAAAAGCTCCGATCCACTCATACGCATCTCTATAGGAGTACGAGACCCTACCGCCGCGCGAACAGCCATCAGCACCTCGCGCGCAAAGCGAATACGCCCTTCAAAACTTCCGCCATACTCATCTTGACGATGATTGAAGAAGGGGCTGAGAAACTGATTAATCAGCCAACCATGCCCGCAATGCACCATGACCATGTCGAAACCGGCACGTTTAGCCAAAGCGGCTTTTTCGCCATAAGCAGCAACAATGTCTTTGATTTGATCCTTGGTCAGAGCCTTCACCTTCATGCCATCAGGCCGAACGCCATCGCTCGGACCGTATTGGCACAACTCGCCCTTGCTCTTTTTATCGACCATATACATACCCGCATATTGACCAGAGTGGGACAACTCAATGCTCGCCAGGGCACCATGACGCTTAATTGCATCGGCAACGTACGTAAAAGCACCTAGCTGATTGGGAGTAGCTAAAGATAAATGCAGCATTTGCGATCCATCGGTTTCCGGATGCACCACCAGCTCAGATACGGTGACTATCGCGGCGCCACCCTTGGCACGCGCTTCATAGAATCCCTGGGTACGTGGGCCTGGGGTACCCTCTGCTGTGATATCCGTTGCGCCCATAGGCGCGCTGCACATTCTGTTTCGTAAGGTCAAGCCACACAAATCCAAAGGCTTACATAGATTCGGATAATCCCTTTTCATAAAGTCCCGTCCCCTAAATTTTGTGCACTACAGAATCTCTTTCAACAACGCATCGGAATACTCGACGCCATCCCGCTGGCATTGGAGCATTTTTCGACGACGCATGCAGATGGGCACAACTCCCCCTTCTGGTTTTAGAAAGAAGCTTTTATAGCCGCAATTGCCATAACCGCTGCATGACACGCATTTCATGTCGTTGATCGAAAATCCATCCAACACATTTTCCGTCAAACGCCTTAAAGACAGAGCGTCCGATGACAAATCCATGCGTTGCCCCCTTCACGCAAATGTGCCCTTGTATCGTAAATTCTAGCATCGTCGCAGGTCACAACATCGTACTACCAGGGTGATATTGCAATAATTCATACCTTTGGCCCGAAGATAGGAGCCCATGAAAACGTACAATCATTTTATCCGAAGCAATACGACACACGACACGTGCTATAAAATTGAAGCGCAGTGCAATTCTTGATTTGTTGCAAAACAAGAGAAAGGCGGCAGCTATGAAGCTCGGAACTACGGTAACTTTGACCTATCAGGGAACGCTCGAAGATGGCAGCATGTTTGGTTATGCCGATGCCGAAAAACCCATGGTGTTTCAAACGGGCATGGATCAAGCAATCGATGGTTTTGAAAAAGAAATTCTTGCCATGAGCCAGGTAGGCGAAAAGAAGACCTTCACTGTTGACCCCTACGAAGCATATGGCGAATACTTAGATGACTATACAACGCAAATCCCCCGCGATCAAATTCCCGTAGACAATATTGCGGTAGGAAAACGCATCTGGCTTGCCAGCAGCGAAGACGGCACACCTTTGCCCGCCACCTGCATCGCACTTGACAACGAAACGGCCACTTTTGACTTGAATCATCCACTCGCCGGCAAAAACCTAATTTTTCAAGTCGAGATTATCGACCTGCAAGAGGCTCCCGATGATTTCGTCTCTGCAGCCGAAAAAGCTCGTCGCATGAAAGAGCAATCGAAACTTCTTGGTGGAGATCAAGCAAGCGACTACCGCTAGAAGCTATCCGATAAAACCCAAGAGCAAAAAAGCTGGCCCT
>CAKUOV010000068.1 GCA_934670115.1 uncultured Eggerthellaceae bacterium | reverse complement strand
AAATTTGACAAAAGAAAAGCCGCTTGACCTGCGGCTTAGCTAACGAATCGGTGTGATCGAACTGCAAAACTCTGGTGTCAAAAAGCGATGGGATTTTCCGCATGGGCAGCCTTTCTGTGGAATGTTAGCAGAGCGGTGACAGATGCACGTTCTGCAAGTTTATTCCGATATAATGAAGCGTTGCGAACATGGAAAAGTATGCCTGCAAGCAGGTCGCAAAGCTTCAGTGCGCCCGCGGAGAAGAACCCCGAAAAGGACTTTTCGCGTGCCAGTGTTGCCGCCTGCGCAAAACACAGAAGTTCAGCGGGGTTTCTTCTCGTTGCACCAACGTGGCGGGCTGTTCAAGGAAAAGGACCTTATGGCCACAACAAACATGCATATCGGCATTGACGTGGGTTCAACCACCGTCAAACTTGCAATTTTGAACGATCAGAACGAAATTCTGTGGTCGGTGTATCGCCGCCACCACGCGGACGTGCGCGCGACTATTGTGGAAGTGCTTGAGGAAGCTGCTGTGGAATACGGCGAACTGCCGCTGACCATTGCCATTACCGGTTCAGGTGGCCTGCTTTTGGCGCAATGGCTCAACATTGAGTTCGTGCAGGAGGTTATTGCCAGCAAAACCGCAGTTGAGACGTTTATCCCCAAAACGGACGTTGCCATTGAGCTGGGCGGCGAAGACGCAAAGATCATCTACTTCGATAACGGCATTGAGCAGCGCATGAACGGCACGTGCGCCGGCGGCACGGGTGCGTTCATCGACCAGATGGCAAGCCTTTTGAACACCGATGCAGGCGGTTTGAACGAGCTGGCTGCCAACCACACCACTATTTATCCCATTGCAAGCCGCTGCGGCGTTTTCGCGAAAACCGACGTGCAGCCGCTGCTAAACGAAGGCGCGCTGAAGGAAGACATTGCTGCCTCCATTTTCCAATCGGTGGTGACGCAGACCATCTCTGGCCTTGCCTGTGGACGTCCTATCAGGGGTTATGTCGCATTCCTGGGTGGTCCGCTGCAGTACTTGCCGCAGCTGCGCGAGCGTTTCTATGAGACGCTTGAGCTTGACGAGGAACACATCATTGTGCCGGAAAACGCGCATCTGTTTGTGGCTTCCGGCTGTGCCATTGCGGGCGCGGCAGATGAAAACACGCAGGTCGAAACGCTGAACGAGGTGTTGGAACGCCTGCGCAACTTAGGCGACATTCAGGGAAGCGAAGTTGTTCGCCTGCCCCCGTTGTTTGCCGATGAAGCGGATTACGCGGAGTTCAAAGCTCGTCACGACAAAGAATGTGTTGCACGTGCGAGCTTGGCGGATTATCGCGGTATTGCGTATCTGGGTTTGGACGCCGGCTCCACCACGTTCAAGGCGGTGCTTATCGACGACCGGGCGCGCATTTTGTGGTCGAGCTACGTAAGCAACAAAGGCGACGTCTTGGGCTGCGCTCGTGCGGCGCTCAACGAGCTGGACTCGCTACTTCCACGCGATGAGCAGGGAAAACCGCTGGTAACCATCGGTCATGCCACAGTGACCGGCTACGGCGAAGGTCTGCTGCTGGAAGCGCTGCGCATTGACTCGGGCGAGATTGAGACGGTCGCCCACTTGCGCGGTGCCCAGGAAATGCTGCCGGGCGTCGAGTTTATCTTGGACATTGGCGGCCAGGACATGAAGTGCCTGCGCGTGAAAAACGGCGTTATCGAGCACATCATGCTGAACGAAGCGTGCTCCTCGGGCTGCGGAAGCTTCATCGAGAGCTTCGCAAGTGGCCTGAATTTGGACGTTGCCGACTTCGCAAAGACCGCTATTGCGGCAGAGCATCCCGTTGACCTGGGAAGCCGCTGCACTGTGTTCATGAACAGCCGCGTGAAGCAGGCGCAAAAAGAAGGCGCCACGGTGGGTGACATTGCTGCTGGTCTGGCACTTTCCGTTATCAAGAATGCGCTGTTCAAGGTTATTAAGATTCGCGACCCGCATGATGTGGGAACGAAGGTTATCGTGCAAGGCGGTACGTTCTTGAACGACGCCGTGCTGCGCTCTTTCGAACAGCTGTCGGAAGTGAACGCTGTGCGTCCCGACATCGCCGGCTGCATGGGTGCCTATGGTGCCGCTCTTCTCGCTTGGGATCGCGCGAACTCGGGCACCTCACCTTCGGCCTTGCCTTCGACCTTGCGTAGCGAAGTGCGCCACGGTCTTGGCGCGACCGAATCTGAGGCACCGGAGTCCGCGCTTCGTGCGAACGCGGAAGCCGCAGAGGGCGCCACGTCTTCCAACGCCGCTGCGCCTTCGCCCCATACCTCTATGCTCACTATTGACGAAATCAACGCGCTGGCGCCCAGCCACAAGACGGTGCGTTGTAAGCGCTGCTCAAACGCGTGCTTGCTCACCATCAACGACTTCGGCGTAGACCCTGCCACGGGTAAACATCGTCGCTTCATTACGGGCAACCGCTGCGAAAAAGGTGCGGGCGACACCAGCAAGGCGGGCAAAGTGCCGAACTTGTACGAGTTCAAAGAGCACTTGCTGTTCGATCGCGAAGGTATTCCCGCGCAAGACGCGCCGCGTGGCAGCGTGGGTATTCCGCGCGCGCTGAACATGTACGAAAATTACCCGTTCTGGCATGCGTTCTTCACGAAACTGGGCTTCCACGTGGAGCTTTCTGACCCCAGCTCGAAGAAAACGTACGAGGCGGGCATTGAATCCATGCCGTCTGAAAGCGTGTGCTACCCGGCCAAGCTGTCGCACGGTCACATCATGGACCTGCTGGGCCGCGACATCGACTTCATTTGGATGCCTTGCGTTCGCTGGGAGCGTCAGGAAGACGGCGGCGCGAACAACCACTACAACTGCCCCATTGTCATGAGCTATTCCGAGGCACTGAAACTTAACGTGGATGACCTGCGGGAATCGCGCATCGCGTTCATGAATCCGTTCTTGCCGTACGACGACAAAGAGGCGCTGAAGCTGCGCTTGTTCGAGCAGTTCGGTGCGAAGGGCAAGCTGCAGGAAGCGCTACGTGAGCGCGCTGCAGCAACGGGCACGGACGCGGCGAAGGCTGCAACTGGCAATTTCCCCACAAAAGAAGAGATTTGCGCAGCTGTGGACGCCGCATGGGAAGAGGACTTGCGCTTCAAGGACGCCATGCGCGCGAAGGGCGAGGAATGCCTGCGCTGGCTTGAGGAAACGGGCGGGCACGGCATTGTCTTGGCGGGTCGTCCGTATCACAACGACCGCGAGATCAACCACGCCATCCCCGAGCTTATCACGAGTTTTGGTTTGGCGGTGCTTACGGAAGACTCCATTGCCCACCTGGGAAAACTCGAGCGCAACCTGCGCATTTACGACCAGTGGATGTACCATACGCGCCTGTATAACGCGGCGAAAGTGGTCACGCAGCGAAACGACCTTGATTTGATTCAGCTGAACTCGTTCGGCTGCGGCCTGGACGCTCTTACCACCGATCAGGTGCAAGAGATTTTGGAAGGTTCGGGTAAGGTCTACACCGTGCTCAAGATTGACGAAGTGTCCAACTTGGGCGCCGCCCGCATTCGCGTGCGCTCGCTTCTGGCGGCGCTGCGCCAGCAGGCGCCCTTGGCTAACTTGGATGTTCTTTCCGCAGATGAGCAGCAGATTCTGTATGACAGTGTGAAGGTGTGCGATTCGTGCGTATCGGGCGAATTCGACGAGCAGCGCGAAGCGGCTTCCACCGAATTCCCGCGTCCCGAGTTCACGCAGAAGATGAAGGACGAAGGTTGGACTATCATTGCGCCGCAGATGGCACCGTACCACTTTGAGCTGCTGGTGCCCATCTTCCACAAGTACGGCTATAACGCCGAGCTGCTGCCTTCCGTTGACCCGAAGGCGGTGGATGCGGGCTTGAAATACGTGAATAACGACATTTGCTACCCGTCCATTTTGACGGTCGGCCAGATTATGGAAGCCGTGACCAGCGGCCGCTACGATACCAATAAGCTGGCCGTTCTTATTACGCAAACAGGCGGCGGCTGCCGTGCCACGAACTACATCAGTTTGATTCGCAAGGGCCTGAAAGAGGCTGGTTACGGACACGTTCCCGTTATCGCCATTGCGCTTTCGCACACAAACGAGCATAACGAAGGCTGGCATATGTCGGCGAAGATGTGGAAGGACGCAATTCCGGCCTTCCTGTTCGGTGACTTGCTGAGCCAGTGTTTGTACCGCGTGCGCCCGTACGAGGCCGAGCCGGGCAGTGCGAACGCCCTGTTCCGCAAGTGGATGGACTACTTGGGGCAGAACATGGGCAAGCTGAGCTACCGCCAGTGCAACAAGCTGTACGCGCAAATCGTGCAGGAATTCGACGTGCTGCCGTGCGTGAACTTTGGCAGCAAGCCGCGCGTAGGCGTGGTGGGCGAGATTCTGGTGAAGTTCCATCCCACAGCAAACAACCAGCTCATCGACGTGATTGAAGCGGAAGGCTGCGAAGCGGATGTGCCCGGACTTATGGACTTCTTCCTGTTTGGCATTGCGAACCGCGAGTATCGTCACCAGGAACTGGCACCCGATTTCAAGAACCACTTGATTGGCACAATTGGCATCAAGATTGCCGAGCGGCTGCGCAACCCCATTCGCAAAGCGCTTGCGAAATCCGAGCGCTTCTGGCCCATTGGCACCATCGATCAGTGCGCGAAGAGCGCCAGCGAGATTCTTGACCTGTGCAACATGATGGGCGAGGGTTGGCTGCTCACGGGTGAGATGGTGGAGCTTATTGAGCGCGGCACGCCCAATATTGTATGCGCGCAGCCGTTTGCGTGCCTGCCGAATCACGTGGTGGGCAAGTCGGTCATCAAGGAGCTGCGTCGTAGGCATCCGGAGAGCAACATTGTTGCCGTAGACTACGACCCCGGCGCGTCCGAAGTGAACCAGCTGAACCGCATCAAGCTCATGATTTCCGTGGCAAAGGCGAACCTGGCGAAAAACGGCGGTCATCAGTAAGCGCGACCCTGTTTTGTTCCTCGTTCCGCGTTTTTGAGCAGCCCTTTTGTTGACAAATTACCCCACCTTTTGTCAACATTCCAAGCATTTGAGAACCCGAGGTGTCCTGCGCGCCTCGGGTTTTTTGCGTCCTGCTGCGGTGTGCAATCCGGGTTGAGGTGTTTTCTGATGCGATGCCGCCCAATGATGTGGGCGGCATGATAAAAACGACCCACTTTTCGGTGGATTTTCTTCTTTGCAATCGCCAAGAATCAGTGTTTCCCCAGGTCGCAAAAAAGTAAGCTAGGGTAAACCCACAGAAAAGTGGGTCGTTTTTATCAGAGCGGGGAAACCTTGTCGCTTGTCGGCGTTCCGGGGGGCGCCCGTTGGTAAGGGCTCGCCCTACGGCTCCGCTTGAACAATGCTTCTTTGCGCTTGGGACTCGCTCAACCTATCAAAAGCGTCGCAGTTCGGTTCGACTCGCGCCGGCGGATGCCCCTTTGCTTCATTTCCCTCTTTGGAGCAGGGGATGGGGGTTCGTTCCAATTCATCCATCTGACGAACGCCCCCGGGGGTCTGCGTGTCAGGAGTTTGGTGTGCGCCTGGGTTCGCTTGCGTCTCGTCGGTGCTTGGTTTCGACGTCTTTTTGGTCTCATGACGCCTATGTTGTCGCTTTTTTCGTCTGAAAACGCCCAAATCAACGGTACGGGGCAGGTGGAGAAGAGTTTGCAGCGTTTGAAATCGCAAGGAGATTCTTGCGACCTGGGCTTTTGTTGTATGTGATGGAGCCGAAGGACCTCAAGGTGTCGCGTATGCGTCTTCAAACTGCCCCGCATCGTCGATTTGGGCGTATTTGCGCCCGATTTCCGACAAGATGGCCTTTACCCGCTCATTTTACCCAGGATGATTCGCTGTACTCGTCAAGGCTGCTCGGCAATGGAAAGAGCTTGCCCCCGGAAATGTCCTTTCGCAGTTGGAGTGCTGAATTGTTGACAAAAGGTGGGGTAGTTTGTCAACAAGGGAACGGAGGCTGCGAAGGCTGCGACCGTGCATGTCGGGTCGCGCCGCAGGCTTGACGGAATGCGGCGTTTGTTTCGCAGGCCATCGCTATCTACTGCGGCAAATAAAGTTCGCTCGCTGAGATTACATGAATGCCAAAAGCTGCACAAGCGGAATGGTTGCTACGGAAACTACCAGGGTGACCACGGTCATGCCGGTGGCATATTCGCCTTCGTTGCTGTTCATGGAGGCAATCATAGGAACAACGGTCATGATGGGCAAGCTCATGATGGCAACCATGGATACCATCATGTCCTGAGGCAAGCCAATAAGCATGAAAATGTGGCCGCCGATTACAGGCAGTAAAACCATCTTTACGACAATGCCCACATAAAGTTCGGCGCATTTCAGCACCTGCATCCATTTGGAGAAACACACCATGGCACCCAGATACATCATGCACAGAGCGCCGGTGGCATTGCTGATGGTTGCTAGGGTATCGTTGATCACAACGGGAATAGGAACGCCGATAAACACAACAATCAAGGCAAGCGCTATGGCAATGATGTTGGGCGAAATGAAATTCTTGATGGTGAACTTGGTTTGGCGGTCGCGACCCGTGGCCATCCAGATGCCAAAGGTCCAGAAAATAGCCTGGTCAACAATGGTGAATAGCATCATGTACAGCATGCCTGCGGTGGGGAACAAGGCAACCAGCAGCGGAATACCCACAAAACCCGTGTTTCCGAACATGAAGCAGAAGGTAAAAATCTTATCGCGGTCTCCCTTGAGGCGCATGATTTTTGCCGTAGCGAAAAGAATCACTGTTACCACAACGTAGAAGACGATGGCGAATACCACAATAATGGCATTTTCTGCGATGGCCTCTTTGGTGGTAGCGATAGTGCCGTAGAAAATAAGCACAGGAAGCAAAATCTTGGTAATGATCCGAGTGAGGTGGGGCATAGATTCTTGCTTAATGACGCCTTTCTTGCCAGCGACAAAGCCAACGGCAAGAATCAGGAAAAAGATAATCATTTGGTGTAAGGTGACCTCAAAAGCCATGGCTTCTCCTTGTGTTTGTTGGTTTTGAGAAAAATTGTAAAAGATTGGCTTTTGTTTTGCTGTACAATTTCGTACATAGTGTACGAAATTTAAGGAAGAACTATGACGCGCCCCGACTCAAGAAATAAACGAACCGAGCAGCAAATAGCTAATGCTCTTTTGCATTTGCTGGAGAAGAAGCCTTTCGAGGCGGTGAGTGTTTCGGAGTTGGCGCGCGAGGCGAATGTGAGCAGGTCAACGTTTTATGCGCACTTTGATAATGCCGACGACGTATTTGTGCGGCTGGTTAAGGAGATGAACCAGTACTCCCGGGAATTGCGCATCCAGCTTCGATGCGATGGGTGCCAAGAGCGGGGTGGTCGCCAGCCTTTCTGTGCGCTGTTGCGCGAAAGCCAGCGTTATCATGCGTTGGTGCGTGATCCTCATTTTCTCCAGGTGTATCTGAGGTTTTCTGAAGACATCATGGAGGGCGACATCTATGCTGACTTGGTGAATGACGGCTTGCCTCAGGATGTTGCTCAGATGATCTTCCGTTTTCAGATGAGTGGCTGTTATATGGCTGCGATAGAAACCCCCGCTAACGCCGACTGGACGCGTATGCGAGCGTCGTTGGATACGTTCATTCGTGGTGGCATTGCGGCACTGCGAGACAGGTAGGCTGAGTGTATATTGTTGACAAATTACCCCACCTTTTGTCAACAATTAAAGAATCCGAGGTGCTTTTCGCATCTCGGATTCTTTTTATGCCCTGGTCAAAGGGTTGTTTTGTTTTTTGTTTCGGGCTGCGCATCTAAGAGATTGGCTATCGTTGTTGACAAAAGGTGGGGTAATTTGACAACAAACGGCGTTACGAGCGCTCGTTGTTGGAAGCAAGGTAGAGCAACGCGTTGCAGATGCAT
>CAKUOV010000067.1 GCA_934670115.1 uncultured Eggerthellaceae bacterium | reverse complement strand
CTTGGCTATGCACTTCCCGCTATGAGGGCGTGCTCGGGACTTTCACCCGTTAGAAACGTGCCATGCTCGGCACACCACAAAAAAGGGGACGGCACTTTTCAGCATCGTCCCCTTTTCGAGTTGCTTCTCTTGTTCGCGGCGCGCGCCAGCGCAGTAATCAAGCAGCGCCCGCAAAACCGTACCCCGACCAGCAGCTATGCGCTTACTGCAGCTTGCCGTTCGCCTGCTTCTTGCGGTCAACCGCAGACAGCAAGCGCTTGCGCATGCGGATGCTCTTCGGCGTGACTTCCACCAGCTCATCATCCTGAATGTACTCAAGCGCTTCTTCCAACGTAAATACAATCGGCGGCGTGAGCTGGATAGCCTTGTCGGCAGTCGAAGAACGCTGATTGCCCAGCTGCTTCGCTTTCTCCACGTTCACCACCATGTCCGATTCGTGCGCGTTCTCACCCACCAGCATGCCTTCGTAGCAAGGATCGCCCGGCGCCACGAACATGCGGCCGCGCTGCTGCAGCGTATCAAGAGCGTAAGCAACCGCCTTGCCCGTACTCATGGAAATCATGGAACCATTCTTACGACCAGGCATTTCACCCGTGTAGGGGCCGTACTCGAAGAAGTGATGGAACAGCTGCGCTTCACCGTGCGTTGCATTCAGAATACGCGTCTTCAGACCCATGGTGCCACGAGAAGGAATCTTGAACGTAAGGTGCGTCATGGCGTCATCGGAAGACATATCCTCCATGATACCGCCCGCATTGCCCATAACTTCAATAGCCTTACCAGCGTAATCGTTGGGAACATCCACCGTTGCCTCTTCGATAGGCTCAAGTTTCGTTCCGTCTGCTGCCGTCTTATAGACAACCTGCGGACGACCAACCTGGAATTCAAAGCCCTCGCGACGCATGGTTTCCATCAGAACAGACAGATGCAAAACGCCACGACCTGCAACTTCAACACCCGAACCTTCATCAAGCTGCGTAATGCGCATAGAAATGTTGCTTTCCTTTTCGCGCATCAGACGCTCGTTCAACTGGCGCGCGCCCACAATTTCGCCTTCGCGACCAACCAAGGGGCTGGTAGAAGCCTCAAACACAATGGACATGGTGGGTTCTTCCACGGAAATCGGCGCAAGCCCAACGGGATTTTCGCGGTCGGTGATGATATCGCCAATATCAGCATCTTCAATGCCGATAACGGCAACAATGTCGCCTGCTTCTGCTTGAAGAACTTCCGTTTTGCCCAGGTTCTCAAAAACGTGAACCTTGCGAATGGTTGCGTTGTAGCTGCCTGAACCATCGTTCTTTACAACCAGGACCTGCTCTTTTTCATGCAGAATGCCGCTATGCAAACGACCAACGCCAATGCGGCCTTCGTAGCTGCTGTGATCAACCGTGCAAATTTGCAACGCCACCGGACCCTCAAGATCAACATCGGGGCAGGGAATCTCTTTCAGGATGGTATCCAGCAGCGGAATCATATCCATGTTGCCGTCGTTGTAATCGTAGCGAGAATAACCGTTCACAGCGGATGCATAAATCACGGGGAAGTCCAGCTGCTCATCGGTAGCGCCCAGCTCCATCATGAGCTCGAACACCTTATCAATTGCGGAATCCGGGTCGGCGTTGGGGCGGTCGATTTTGTTCACCACCACCACAATGCGCAAGTTGTTCGCAAGCGCATGGCTCAACACGAAACGCGTCTGCGGCTTGGGGCCTTCGTAAGCGTCAACAATCAACAGAGCGCCATCGGCCATATTCAAAACGCGCTCGACTTCGCCACCGAAGTCGGCGTGGCCCGGCGTGTCAATGACGTTAATCTTCACGCCCTTGTAATTAATGGAAATGTTCTTGGAAAGAATGGTGATGCCGCGCTCGCGTTCCTGATCGTTGCTGTCCAGCACGCGGTCTTCCACCTGCTGGTTTGCACGGAACACATGGGCAGCCTTCAACAGCTGGTCAACCATCGTGGTTTTACCGTGGTCAACGTGTGCGATAATTGCCACGTTACGAATGTTTTCTTGTTTCACTCTATGCTCCATATTAACGTTTTAACCTGTATCTAAAGACAAACGTTTATGATACCACCATTTGTGCAGGTAGACAGAGTTTTAACAAAGGCGACACAGACATTGTATTCTGCTTTGCGCGCGAACGCCAAAGCAAATACACACGCAGCCCCACCTTCAAGCACAGCACCGAAACGCGCCGATGAACTGCGCTGCTGAACATTCGCGCGAATCTTATCGAACGCGCCGTTTTACGGTTTTGAAGTCATCTGCTTATCGCCCCGCGCCCTACCATGCGCAAATAGCTATACTGACAGAGAAACAAACGAAGATCGAAGAAGAGAAGGACCTTATGATTCGATTCAACAACGACTACAACCGCTCCTGCCATCCCACCATTCTAAAGGCACTGGAACAAAGCTGGAGCGAAAGCTACGATGGCTACGGACTGGACACGTGGTGCGAACATGCATCCGAATTGATAAAGCAGCACTTGAACTGCGATAACGCTCAAATCCATTTTGTGGTGGGCGGCACGCAGGCGAACTATGTTGGCATCGATTTCATGTTGCGTCCCTGGGAAGGCGTGATTTGCGCCGATACCGGTCACATCAACGTTCACGAAACGGGTGCCGTGGAGCACATCGGTCACAAGTGCCTTCCGCTTCCAAACGAAAACGGAAAAATCACGGCTGCCCAAATTGATGAAGCGGCCACCTTTTACGAGGAAAGCGACATCCCTGAGCACATGATAACGCCGCGCATGGTGTACATTTCGCAATCCACAGAGCTGGGAACGCTTTATTCCAAGGAAGAGCTGTTCGCCGTTCACGATGTTTGCGCAAAGCACAACCTGTACCTTTTCATTGATGGCGCACGTCTAGGCTATGCCTTGGCAGCAACAAAAGGCAGTCTGACCTTGGCTGATATTGCCCATGTTGCCGATATGTTCACCATTGGCGGCACGAAATGCGGCGCGCTTTTCGGCGAGGCCATTGTTATCACGAACCCGGCGCTGCAGCGCAATTACCGCAGCGCCATGAAGCAAAACGGCGCTATGTTGGCAAAAGGCTGGCTTTTGGGTATTCAGTTCGCCACGCTTTTCGAAGACAACCTGTATTTCAAAATCACTGAACAAGCAATTGAACAGGCACTTCGCATTCGCGATGCGTTTGCAGAAAAAGGCATTGCGCAGTTTGTCGAATCTCCCACGAATCAGCAGTTCTTTATTTTGACCGATGCCCACATGCGCGCGCTTGAACAAGATTTCGTGTTCATGTTCGATCACGCAGAAGGTCCCAACCAAAATGTGTGCCGTTTCTGCACGTCTTGGGCAAATACCAATGAAGAAATTGATGCCCTGGTGAACGCAATCACACAGCTCTAAGCGTTAGAAAGCAACAGGATCTTTTTTTCGCTTTCCACTTTCTTCGCCTTCCCCTTTGCCTGCGCGATTGCCCTCATACCTACCCATGAAGAAAGATGGCCGGGAAACCACTTCCCAGCCATCTTTTTGTATTTATTCAGTTAGACCAGGCAGAACAGCCCTGGCGCAAAACCGCGCGATGAACGCCTTCCGCGCCACTTAGAGCTTTTCGATAACGTACTTCGGCATTTCGAAGCGCACCGTCTTTTCGGGATCAACCACTTGGCAAATGCGCACGTCACCCGCCAGCGAGAACAGCATGGTCAACTGATCTTCGCCCACACCGGTGCGCTCATGCAGGATATCCAACATGTCATGGACCGCAGTGTCAACCGCTTCATCAAGCGTTTCCGCCGATGCAATGGTAATGAAATGTGTGTCGTTTTCCATGATGGGATTCTTGATTTTCAAGTCGGGCAATGCGGTCAGAGTAACCGTTGCGTGCCCTGCAGCTTCGGCACCAGTAACACCAATTTCGCCATCACCCATAACGGCATGCATGTCGCCGCAGCCAAAAAGCGCACCATCTGCGGAAACAGGGAAATACAGCGTTGCTCCCGTCGTAATGGCGGTGTTGTCCATATTGCCGCCGTGGCTTCCCGGCGTGCCGCAGTTAACAGCCTCTCCCGCAGGAGCGACGCCGATAACGCCAATCATGGGACGCAAAGGCAGCGTAAGCTTATCGCTCCACACCACGCCTTCATCGATTATCGGGCAAACCGCCAGGCTCCATTTATCGAAACGGTCGCCGCAAACGCCCTCATCTTCGCCCGTGCAGGCTACCGACTGCGCATCGAATTCGATGTTCTCAATCTTAACCTTCAATGCGCCGCCCGCAACTGCGCCTTCTACGTAAATCGGGCCCGTTGCCGGGTTGATAGCATCCCAATCAATATTATCGATGGTATCGTTTGCGCTCTGCAGCTGATTGCCGAAGCAATCCTTCGTGCGAATACGCACCGTCTCGCCCGAAGAAACGCGCAAGGCAGGCTGCGTCTCCTTATCGAAAGCGTAAAATACCTTGTCGTCGCTCAGTTCAATCATTACTTCTCCTTTGATGCACGTCCACGCGCGTCATAAAACATTACTCAAAACGAGAGATGAAGTTCTCCACCGCAGCACACGTCTCATCGGGATGCGTAACCGAGCAGATATGCGGCGCGCCCTGAATCAGCGTCCATTCGCAGTTCGGAATCAAATCAACGCCCTCTTTGATAACCCACGGCGAACCCTCGTCGTCGGTGCCGGAAAGCGCCATGCAGGGAACCTTGATATTCTTTACGCCTTCGCGAATATCCCAATCGCGCATCTTGCCGGTCACCACAAACTCCGATGCACCCTGCATAATCATGTAGCATTCGCCTACCTGGCTAAACGCATCAATCAGATGCTGCGGGTAATCCTTCTCGTACATACCGCACACGTGACGCTTGTAATACTCGTCATAAGCGGCCTTTGCCTGAACCGTATCGTAGTTGCCGGTTTCCTCAGCTTCCTTCAGCGCCAGCTGCATTTCCAGCGGCAAGAACGTGATCAGGTGATTTGCCGCGTCCAGCCAAGACTGAATCAGAACGGGAGAAGAGTTGATGACAAACGAATTCACGCCGCGGTCGTCTTTCATCATGCACAGCATGCCCAGCATGCCGCCCCACGAGTTGCCGAACAAATGGAAATCGTCCAAGCCCAGCGCATCGATAACGGTGTAGTACTCGTTCACCCACAGATCATAATTATAGAAGTCTTCGCCCATGTCTTCGGTCATAGACTTGCCGCAACCAATCTGGTCGTAGAAAATAACCTGGCGGTCATACTTATCGGCAATCTTTGCCAAATCAAGCAGATAGTTGTGCGTGTCGCCCGGGCCGCCATGCAAAACCAAAAGCGGCTTCTTTCCCGGCGCGCATTCGCCGTAAATCTGCACATACGTCTTGTGACCAGGAATTTTGTCCTCGTAACCCTCAGGAACGTAGTCAACCCATACTTCTTTCATCTCAGCCATTTGAGTCTCCTTTCGGGAAATGTTCCATTTTGGCATGCTCTTTCCATTCTACGCTATTCCACCTGGAAAATGATGCCAATATACAAAAACGGACGGACCTTGCGGCCCGCCCGCGAAAGAGAAAGCTTAAACCGTTATTCAACCTCGATGGAAACAGGGTCCGTCAAAGCGCCCTTCTTATCAAGCACAACGGCAACAATGAATCCAATAACGCCGATAATCAGCATCAAGCAGCCCAAGAACAGGTTAACGCCGAAGTCCTCGAAGCCGGTGAGCAGGTTGAAGTTGCTTAGAACCAGGAACAGAATGTATCCCATACCCACAAATGCCAGAACAGGGGCAATCGTGGTCTGGAAGATGTTGTGGCCGAAGCCTTCCTCGCTGTTGTGCTTGCGCAGGTAGCGGATGACGGCAATGTTCACGATAATCTCCATTGCCATGATGCCCACGATGGCGATAGCGGAGCAGATGGCGCCAACCTGAGAGTACGGATCAAGGCCACAGGCAGCCATAATGAAGGAAATGCCTACACCAAGAACCATGTTCACGCAGCATGCCACGAACGGAGACTTCGCCTTGTTCGTCTTCTCCAGCGGCTTAGGCAGCAAGTTCGCACGAGCGAACGAGTACAGGTAGCGGGAAGCCATGCCGTGAGCAGCCATCCAGGAGGCAAAGTTCGAGATGAGCAGGAACCAGTTGAACAGGTGGCCCACCGCATCGCCGCAGTAGTAGACGGCAACGTCATGGTACATGTGGTCGTAGGCCACTTCGGAAACCGACACAACGCTCGTAGGATCGGCGGCGCCGGCAGCGGCGAAGATCTCCGCTCCCGATGCACCCGTTGCAGCAGTTACCGACCAGGCGGAAAGCGAGTACACCAGGCCGATCACGATAACGGCGGCAATGGTAGCGCGCGGGATGGTCTTGCGGGGATTCCTGGTCTCTTCGCCGAAGATGGCGGTTGCCTCGAAGCCGATGAAGCACAGGAAGGCAAAGCAAACACCCAAGCCAATACCACCAGGAGCACCGCCGTTGAACAGCGTATCAAGAGAAAACACGCTCAAGGAATACGCGCCGGCACCCTCGGTGAACAGAACGGAGAAGTCGACCACGGCCAGAATAGTGATCTCGCACACCAGGCAGACCATCAGGAACTTCGTGCCGCCCTCGATGCCGAAGTACGAGAACAGCAAAATAACGGCAACGAAAATCAGCGACACGCCCCACCAGGGAACCACCAGGCCCAGCTCCTGCTCAAGAATGGAAGCAGAGAACGTACCGGCAGCGCAAACAAGGTAAACCGACAACAGGTTATAAGCAGCAACCGCAATGAAGCCGGCGGCGGTGCCGAAACGCTTGCCCAGGCCCATGGAGATGTACGCGTAGAACGCGCCAGCATTCGTAATGTGCGTGGACATTGCGGTGAAACCGACGGAGAAAATCAGCAAAAGGATGCCGATAATAACAAAGTCGAATGCCGCCGCCGGGCCGTTGCCCAGCATGAAGATGAGCGGCGTGTTCGTTGCGGATGCACCCAGCGGGGCAGCCGCGGCGATAACCAGAAACACCAACGCGATGCCACTGATAGCACCATGTTTGAGCTGATTGCTCTGGCCTTCTTGATTGGCCATGATTAACACTCCTTAATCCAAGAAACAATACGTGCAAGTTTTTACAAAGAAGCTTCAACTCCCGCTTTCAGCGACCTTGAAAAAAATTGCGTATTCACGATGCTACACACGTTATGTTAATAATGGGTAAAGAGCTTATATTCTTTCCTATTAGATAAGTAGGGTAAAGGAATTCGCCAGTGCAAGGTAAAGGACCTCCCTAATACTTACTAATATGCGAAGGCGAAAAACGAAAAAGACCCCGTCACTTTTTAACATTCGGGCGCGCGGACATAAAAAACGGACGGATCCGAAGGCCCGTCCGCGAAGTTCTAGATTTGGTTCTACGCCTGTTTGCCGCGCTGTTTAGTCAACCTCAATGGAAACGGGGTCAGTCAGCGAGCCCTTCTTGTCAAGGACAACAGCGGCAATGAAACCGATGACGCCAATAATGAGCGTCAAACCGCCCAGAATCAAGTTCGTTCCAAATTCCTCGAAACCGGTAAGCAAGTTGAAGTTGCTCAGAACCAGGTACAGGATATATCCCATGCCGATGAACGCCAGGATAGGGGCGATCGTGGTCTGGAAGATGTTGTGACCGAAGCCTTCCTCGCCGTTGTGCTTGCGCAGGTAGCGGATGACGGCGATGTTCACGATGATCTCCATGGTCATAATACCCACAATAGCGATGGCGGAGCAGATGGCGCCGATCTGCGAATACGGGTCAAGACCGAAAACAGCCATGATGAAGGCGACACCCAGGCAGAACACCATGTTCACGCAGCAAGCGATGAACGGGGACTGCGACTTGTTCGTCTTCTCCAAAGGCTGGGGAAGCAGATGAGCGCGCGAGAACGAGTACAGGTAGCGGGAAGCCATGCCGTGGCCCGCCATCCAGGAAGCGAAGTTCGAGATGAGCAGGAACCAGTTGAACAGGTGGCCCACCGCATCGCCGCAGTAGTAGACGGCAACGTCATGGTA
>CAKUOV010000066.1 GCA_934670115.1 uncultured Eggerthellaceae bacterium | reverse complement strand
AGCGATTTGTCGCTGGGGGTCGATGAAGGTGCGCGCATTGGCATTGTTGGACGCAATGGCGACGGCAAATCAACATTGCTCAAAGTGCTGACCGGCGCCGTTGAGCCTGATAGCGGACGTGTTTACTGCACTCACGGCGTATCGGTTGGCATGCTGGGGCAAATGGACAGCTTGGACAACGAAAGCACCGTCGAGCGTGCCGTGGTGGGCAACCGGGAAACGTACGAATGGGCTGCC
Source organism: uncultured Eggerthellaceae bacterium (assembly GCA_934670115.1). Taxonomy (GTDB): domain Bacteria; phylum Actinomycetota; class Coriobacteriia; order Coriobacteriales; family Eggerthellaceae; genus CAKUOV01. Next base: position 8,106 of record CAKUOV010000066.1, on the reverse strand, counting down.
GATGCGAAAATCCGTGACATTATTGCGGGACTTCTCAGCGATATTCCCTGGGATGGCTTGGTGGGAACGCTTTCGGGCGGGCAGCGTCGTCGCGTTGACTTGGCGCGCCTTTTGGTAGGCGATTGGGATGTTCTTGCTCTGGACGAACCCACAAACCATCTGGACATTCGTGCCATTACATGGCTTGCCGGCCACCTGAAAAACCGATGGCGCGCAGGACAAGGCGCGCTGCTGGTGGTAACGCATGACCGTTGGTTTTTGGACGAAGTCTGCCTGAACATGTGGGAAGTGGTCAACGGTAACGTTGAACCATTCGAAGGTGGCTTTTCCGCGTATATCATGCAGCGCGTTGAGCGCGATCGTTTGGCGGATTTGGCGGAACAGAAGCGCCAAAACCAGCTGCGTAGAGAACTTGCGTGGCTCTCGCGTGGTGCCCGTGCGCGTGCAACAAAGCCGAAATTCCACGTTGCCGCAGCTCAGGCGCTTATCGCCGACGTGCCGCCCTTGCGTGACACGTTGGAGCTGAAACGCATGGCTATGGCTCGTTTGGGAAAGCGCGTGTGCGACATAGAGAACGTAACGGTTTCTTTTGATGGTAAGCCGCCGGTGCTTTCAGAGGTAACGTGGCTTATTGGCCCGGGTGACCGCGTGGGCATTGTGGGCGAAAACGGCGCGGGCAAAACAACGCTGCTGCGTCTTATTCAGGGTCAGATAACGCCTGATAAGGGGCGTGTTCGCATTGGGCAGACCGTTCGCTTTGCCGTGCTGTCGCAGCATTTGGACAACCTGAAGGCGTTTGGAAACGATCGTGTGAGGCAGGTTATTGGTCGCTATAATTCGCGCGTGATGCTTGACGGCAAGGAATCCACACCTGCGCAACTTCTGGAGCGGTTGGGCTTTTCGCATGCGGATTTGAACGAGCCGGTCTGTGATCTTTCGGGTGGGCAGAAGCGCCGCCTTGCGCTGATGCTCATTTTGCTGGATGAGCCGAATGTTCTGATTTTGGACGAACCAGGCAACGACTTGGATGTTGACATGCTGGCCGTTGTGGAAGACATGCTTGATAGCTGGCCGGGCACGCTGATTTTGGTAACGCACGACCGCTACCTCATGGAGCGCGTTACCGATGACCAGTATGCCCTGATAGGTGGCACGTTGCAGCATCTTCCCGGCGGTGTTGACCAATACTTGCGGCTGGCGGCGGCGCAGGGCGAAGCGGACGCGCGTACCGTAACGAATGCGGCGGTTTCCGCAGGCAGCGGGCAAGATGCTTCTGCTCGCGCGGCAGTGCAAGGCGCTGGCGCTGGTGCATCTGCGGACGCAGTGGAGGGTTTCGCTCCCAACGGCGCTGCAGCAAAGCCGAAGCTCTCAGGCGGTCAGCAGCGCGAACTTCGCAAGCAAATGGCCTCGTTGGAGCGTAAAACAGAAACGCTGCGGGGCAAAATCGAGCAAGCTCAGGAGCGTATGGGGCAGGCGGACCCTTCCGATTACGTGAAACTGGGCGAAATTCAGGCGGAAATCGCGGGCTATCGCGACCAGATAGACGCCATGGAGCTTGAGTGGCTTGATCTGGCGGAAACGCTGGGCGAATAACGAATTTGTGCTCAACTGATACCTGCTCGTAACGTTGCTGATGCCCTGTTTGCGTTATTCTGTTTCATAAAGGAAGCTTTTGTTTGCTACCAGGAGAAAGGAACAGATATGGCACGATTTTGCTCAAGCTGCGGTGGTTCTGTTGAGCCGGGCCAAAAGTTTTGCATGAACTGCGGTGCGCCTATTGTAGAGGTAACGCAGCAGGCTTCTCCGCAATCAACGAATCAGGGTTTTGCTGCACCGTCGCCGCAAGCTCAAGTAATTACGAATGGCTCGCCCTTATCACGCGCATGGAATGACTTCCGTAACGAAAAAGGCCTGATAGGACGCCTGGTTGTTCTGTGTATTTTGATGTGCATTCCCATTGTGAACTTCTTTGTGATGGGCTACTGTCTTATGTGGTGCGCCGATTCCGCGTTGGGGCGCAATCAGGGGATGCCCGCTAAATATCTGACGGGCGCCACCTTCACGTTGGGCTTTTTCTCCTTCGTTGTCTCGCTGGTGTGGAGCGTTGTCTTTGGCCTGCTGGGCTCTATTCCGATAATTGGCGTTCTTGCTTCTATTGCGTTCTTGGTGCTTTTGCCCTGTTTGATTCTAAGCCAGGTACGCCTTGCCCTGTTCGGTTCGCTGGGCAGTGCGTTTGAGCTGTCGAAGGTATGGGACGTGTATAAGCCCAACTTGGGATCGACGCTTGTTATCGCTTGGGCACCGCAGCTTCTTGCCCTTGTTGCGATTGTGGTCATTGGTTTCATTATGTCGCTCTTCGGCGGTGTGAGCATTCTTTCGTTTGCTTATGGCGATGGCGGTTTTGCTGCGGGCATGGGCGCGTTCGGCATTATCGTTATGATCATTGGCGGCATTTTGATCGCGTTTGTGGAAACGGGTGCCATGCTGATTATGTATCGCGCGTTCGGCTATTTCGTTGCGGAAACTGCTCCGCAGTGGGTGCGCGATGGTTTGGTTGCTAACCCTCAGGCACGCGTGTAATCAAGGGTTTTTCTTCGTTGCCGCCTGATTGTTTGCTTGGTTAAGCAACAAGGGGGCGTCGTCCGCGTTTTTGCTTCGAGCGCTTGCAGAAGGTTTCGACTGCAGCGTTTTTGCATGAAGGAAAAGCGCGTGATGGCGGCCCCCTCTCTGTAGCATGAAGGCATGTGGTAAGGGATTCCCGGCTACTCATGGGAAGTGTGAAGCAAAAGTAACGGGACAAAGACGGTTTTGTGTCGTTTCTTGTGCTTTCAGCTGTTTTTAATAATTCGGCGGTAATGTTTGCCCAAACGAACAGGAGGAAAGTATGTCTGATTTTTCAAACGATGACGATAAAACGTACTATCCGCGCTACGACTCTCAGACCGGTGAGCCTTTGCGTCCGCCCGTAACGTCTGCGTCGCAAGGGGGCGCGCAGACCGAACCGCAAGCACAGGCCTCTTCATCGGCTGCTTCGCAGGCGCAAACCGCATCTGCTTACACGGCCCCCGCTTACACGGCGGCTCCGGCAAAGGCGCCTTCTGCGAAAAGCAGCGGCTTGAAAACGTTTCTAATGGGATTCTTGGGTGCTGCAGTAGCGTGCATTTTGGCTGGTGGTGTGCTGTTTGGCGCGCTATCCGCGGATACGGATTCCAGCGGCTCGACTTCGGGTTCCGTTAATCTGGGCTCGAACGACTCGACCTCGATTACGGTGAAGGGTGAAGACGCGAACTTGGCAGAAGTCATTGCCGAGAAAACCACGCCTTCAGTGTGCTGCATTTACGTGTACTCCAAGCAAAGCGGTTATTCTCTGTACGGCTTTGGCAATTCGAGCTCCGATGAGCTTTCTCAGTCCTCGCTGGGAAGTGGCGTTATCCTGAGCGCCGATGGTTATGTTCTTACGAATTACCACGTGATTGAAGGCGCCGACGCGCTGAAGGTTTCCGCGAATGGCACGGAATACGACGCGACGATTGTGGGCACCGATGAAAGCTCTGACCTGGCTGTTATCAAGCTTACGGGTGCATCGGGTCTGACCCCCATTGCGATTGGCGATTCCGATAACCTGACCACGGGCGAATGGGTTATGACCATTGGCAGCCCCTTTGGCCTGGAGTCCTCGGTGGCAACAGGCATTGTTTCTGCAACAAGCCGTTCGCAAATCATGAGCTCCGAGAATTCAAGCAGCTCGGGCACGTCGATTTATGTGAACCTGATTCAGACCGATGCCGCTATTAACCCGGGCAACTCCGGTGGCGCGCTGGTGGATTCGCAAGGCAAGCTTATTGGTATAAACACCCTGATCACCAGCTATTCCGGCAATTACTCCGGCGTTGGTTTCGCAATTCCGGTGAATTACGCCATGGAAATTGCAAACACGATTATCGAAGGCAAAACGCCATCTCACGCACAGTTGGGCGTGACGCTGGTCTCGGTAACGTCTTCGCTGGCGCAGCGTTATAAGCTCCCTGCTTCTTCGGGTGCCTATATTTCTTCGGTGATTGCCGATTCCAGTGCAGACAATGCCGGACTGGAAGTGGGCGACATCATTACGAAGGTGGACGACATCACGGTGACATCTGCAAGCGACCTGATGATTGCCGTGCGCTTGAAGAGCCCGGGCGATACGATTGAAGTCACGTACAATCGCGATGGCAAAGAGAAGACGGCAACGGTTGAGCTGGGCTCCGATGCCACCGAGAGCAGCACTTCAAGCTCGCTTCTGCATAGGGGATCAACTTCTAACGCATAGGTGTGCAAGTGTTGCGGGTGTGCGTGTGCGGAAGTGTGGGTGCGCAAGCATGCGAATGACACCGCGTGAAGCGTGAAAAAACGTACAAGGGCTTTGGAAAAAGCAAGAAAAGGCTGAGTGTTCCGCTTGGCCTTTTCTGTTTTCGGGTACACTGTAAGGAACTATGTAATCAACGGTGGAAGGACCACTATGTCTGAAGAGTACGCTTATAAGCGCGTTTTGCTGAAACTGTCCGGTGAGGCTCTTGCAGGAAGCCAAGGCTACGGCATTGACCCCAAGGTTGTTGACGACCTTGCTGAAGAGCTGGTAGATGTTGTTGACGGCGTTGAGCTGTGCATTGTTGTGGGCGGCGGCAACATCTTCCGTGGTATGGCGGGCGCAGCCGAAGGCATGGATCGCTCTCAGGCAGACTACATTGGCATGCTGGCAACCGTTATGAATTCGCTGGCTCTGCAAGAAGCATTCGAGCGTCACGGTATTGAAACCCGAGTTCAGAGCGCTATTTCCATGCAGGAAGTATGCGAGTCGTTCATCCGTCGCAAGGCAGTGCGCCATTTGGAGAAGGGTCGCGTGGTCATTTTCGCCGCAGGTTCGGGCAATCCGTATTTCACGACCGACACCGCTGCTGCTCTGCGCGCGTGCGAGCTTGACTGCGAGTTGCTGATGAAGGCGACTAAGGTTGATGGCGTGTACGATAAGGACCCCGTGGAGAATCCCGACGCCAAGAAGTTCGATCGCATTTCCTACAAAGAGGTTCTGGCGCGTGACCTGCACGTGATGGATGCGGCGGCAACGTCTTTGTGCATGGATAACAGCCTGCCCATTATGGTGTTCAACCTTGATGGCAAGGGCAACATTGCTGCCGCGCTGCGTGGCGAAGCCGTGGGCACCGTGGTTGAGTAGGGTCAAAAACAAGGAAGGGAAAGGACACCACCATGCTTGATATGATTAAAGAATCTGCTGATGAGCATATGAAAAAGGCGCTCGAATCGCTGGACTACAACTTTGCAAGCGTCCGTACTGGTCGCGCGAACGCCATGGTGCTTGATCGCATCAAGGTTGATTATTATGGCGTGCCCACGCCCGTGAACCAGGTGGCTGCCGTGAAGTCCCCCGATGCCCACCTTCTGGTTATCGAACCGTGGGAGAAAAGCATGCTGCGTGCTATTGAGCATGCTATTCTTGCTTCTGACCTGGGTGTCACGCCTTCGAATGATGGTAACTGCATTCGCCTGCCGTTCCCGCAGCTTACCGAGGAGCGTCGTAAAGAGCTGGCAAAACAGTGCAAGGCGTTTGCGGAAGAGGCGCGTGTTGCCGTGCGCAATGCTCGTCGCGAGGCGAACTCCGACATTGCCAAGACCATCAAGGAAGAAAGCCTTCCCGAAGATGATCAGAAGCGCTACGAGAACGAAATCCAGAAGATGACCGACAAGTACATTGCGACTATTGATGAGGCATGTAAAAAGAAGGAAGCCGAGGTCATGACGGTTTAAGTTGCGCTGTTCTGCCGAACAGCGCAACTGCTCTAGCCTCTACTGGAAGGAGGGCTTGTATGAATAAGCCACTGGACTACATATACCCGAGCCCTCCCGAGGGTCTTGATCCGAAAGCGCTTGATCTGGAGCGTATTCCGAAGCACGTTGCATTGATTATGGATGGCAACGGGCGCTGGGCGAAAGCGCGCGGCAAAAATAGGTTGAGCGGGCATAAAGCAGGAATCGAGGCTGTTCGTGAATCTATTCGCATGGCTTCTGACCTGGGTATTCGCTACTTGACTATCTATTCCTTCTCCTCTGAGAACTGGAAGCGCCCGCCCGAAGAAGTCATCGGGCTCATGGATTTGTTCGCAAAAACCATGTTGGCCGAAGTGGCGGAGCTGCATAAAGAACACGTGCGCGTGAAGACTATTGGCGACTTGTCCATGCTGCCGCCGAAAACGCGTGATGCGTTCAAGCAAGCGTGGGAGACCACGAAAGACAATTCGGGCATGACGCTGGTTGTTGCGGTGAATTACGGCGGTCGCAAGGAGATTGTGGATGCGGCGGCAGCATTCGCCCAGGCAGCGCGGGGAGCGCATGAACGGGGTGAAGAGCTGGAGTGCACCGAAGAGACCTTCGCGAAATTCCTGTATACCAGCGATATCCCCGACCCTGAGCTGCTCATTCGCACGAGCGGCGAGATGCGTATCTCCAATTTCCTTTTATGGCAGATTGCCTATTCTGAATTTGTGGTAACCGATGTTTTATGGCCCGATTTCGATCGTTATGAGTTTTTGCGTGCTTTGCTGCAGTATCAAGGGCGCGATCGTCGATTCGGAGGTGTGAAGTAGTCATGTCCGAACAAGATAACCGCGACATGCAGGAATGGCCGCATGACCCTGAGCCAGGCACGTTTCGCGATAAGTTTCGTCAGAGCCGCTATAACGATGGCTCGAATGAGCAGGATCGCACCGAGCCTACGCGTGGCGAGCGCATAAAAGACGCGGCGTATAAAAAGACGCCAAATCGTTTCAAGAACGCCTCTGACCTGCAGGTTCGTTTGCGTACTGGTTTCATCTACATTGTGCTGACGCTGGCTGGCATTGTTTTGGGCGGCTGGGGTTTAGTTGTAATGCTTTCGGTGACAGCGGGCATTTGCGCGGGCGAGTTCTACTTCATGCTGCGCAAAGACTCGAAATTGCCCAACGAGGTTTTAGGCATTATCGGCGCAGTTGCTTTTCCGCCGGCTGCTCATTTATGGGGCTTGGCGGGTTGCATGATGGTGTCGTTGCTGCTGCTTTTGGCGCTGTTGGTGTGGTACGTGTTTTGGCTGCGCGCGCGCATTGCCGATGTGGGCGTGAGCTTCTTTGGCGCTCACTACACGGGCCTGTTGCTCTCGAGCTTTGTGCTGATTGACACCGCCATGGAGTGGCCGTATAGCTCGTTGGCGCTGTTCGTGATTTTCGCGAGTGTGTGGCTCAACGACGGTATGGCGTACCTGGTGGGAAGCAAGATTGGCAAGCATAAGCTGGCGCCGCACATTAGCCCGAAGAAAAGCTGGGAAGGCTTTGTTGCCGGCATTGTGACCTCGATGGCGGTGTGGTGCGTGTTCGTTGTTGTTCCGGGTGTAACCATTTCGGTGCCGCAGGCGCTTATCTTTGGATTGATTTGCGGTCTGATGAGTGTTTTGGGCGACCTTGCGGAAAGCCGCATCAAGCGCAATTCCGGCGTAAAGGACTCGGGTACTATTATGCCTGGTCACGGCGGCTTGCTTGACCGTACCGACTCGATGTTTATTGCGGCAGCGGTGGCATTTGTTCTTTTGACGTTTGGCGGCTGCATCAACGTGGTGTTTTAAGAAGGCAATATGAAACGAATCGCTGTTTTAGGATCTTCGGGCTCTATTGGAACGCAAACGCTTGATGTGTGTCGCCAGCATGCAGATAAGCTGAAAGTTACTGCGTTGGCTGTGGGCAGTCGTGCGAGTGTTCTGGCTGCTCAGACGAAGGAATTTGGCGTTAAGAACTGCGCGATTGGCCGCGATGACCTGGCGGGCAGCGCAGATGTGCCCGAAGGTTGCCGTTTTGGTTTCCAGGCGGTTTTGGACTTGATTCAAGCCGATGACGTTGATGTTGTAGTGAATTCCCTGGTGGGAGCTGCAGGTTTGCGCGTGAGCTACGAAACGCTGCGTGCGGGCAAGGTCTTGGCGCTGGCAAATAAGGAGTCGCTGGTTGTGGGCGGCGACTTGATTATGCCCTTGGCTGCGCAGCTTGATGCGCGCGCGGGGCACGCGGGCGCTCTTATGCCGATTGACTCCGA
>CAKUOV010000065.1 GCA_934670115.1 uncultured Eggerthellaceae bacterium | reverse complement strand
ACAGCCCCATAAGCCCAGGCTGGTCTAGATACATGGCGCACCTCCTAGGACAGCGCGTTGATGACGCTCAGGGGGATTGCGTCGATGTTGTTCTGCACGATGTCGAAATGCGAATCCAGCTTGGTTCCCGACGTTGGAGTGTTCGTGTTGCAGAACACCATGTCGCCCACCTCGCAGGACTCTCCCGCAATGGTGCCAGCTTCCGTGACGACCCAGTACCAGCCCTGCTTGTACGTGGTGAGAGCCTTGTACGACGCGGGGGTCATGCCGCCCTGGTACTTCGCCGCGCCCACGGATGCTTCGGCGACCGCCGACTGCACGAAGGCGGTAGTAGCAATCTGGGTGGTGTTCGTGCCAGCCGCTGCGGTAGGTGCTTTCGGCGTGCCCGAGAAGATGGGGGAATTGTTGTCGGCCTTATTGCTTGAAAGGACATCGATAGCTTCGTTCACATTTTTGATACTCAACGGCATGCCAGCAGGAGTCTTCAACAGAAGGATTTCATGCGCTGCATAGCTTGGCTTGCTCGCAGCCTTCGCCCACGCTGGGACGGTGGGGTCTGTCTCCGTTTGGACTGCGGTCGCGCCCTTAGTTGCACCTGCGCGGATGGTGGCTAGGTCGCTGATTGCGCTCTGCTTGCTGTCAAGGATATCCTTTACCGACCATTCTCCGGTTTCGTCGTAATCAATCTCATCTGCGTTGTAGCTGGGCTTCGTTGCGGCCTTAGCCCAAGCTGGCACGGTCGGGTCACTCTCCAAGGGGGAGATGTCCGCCTTGGCTACTGCGACAGCCCCCGTCACATGCCCCTGCGCGTCGGTCGCAACCTTGTACAGGCCAGATGCCTTCGCGCCTGCCGCGCTGGTCGGGTGGACGTAATGGTTCGCGTTCGCTTCCACGCCGTCGAGCTTCTTCTTGTCGGCGGCGGACATGAGGCCATGAGTTGTTTGGGTTGCATCAGTGTAGGTGGTGTTGCTTCCCGGGATGCCCAGTGCGGTGATGTCGCTCTTGGTGATGGTGACCGTGGACAGCTGGGCTGGGGTCGGTGCGCCGTTCTTCAGTATGAGCTGCAAGCCGTCTTGGGAACTTGCGCTCTTCGTCATGGAGCCGGCGTGAACGCTGTTCGCCCAGCCCTTGATCCTCGCCCACAATGCGTCCAATCCCGATTGGTCTAGATATGCCATGTTTCCTCCTTAGAGCGCGAATACCGCGTTGAATGTCCAATACTTCACAGAGCCGCTTCCGCCGTACATGAGGCTGATGATTCCGTCCGTGCCGATTCTCACCGCGATGGCATCCCCCGTGTAGGACGACCCAGCCGCGTACTCGGTGCGCTTCGGGCGCCATCCGCTCGGGAGCGTGGTAACCTCGCGCCAAACCTCGCTGGAAAGCTCGATTTTGCCAGTGCTCGAGCCGCCTACGATGACGATGTTCCCCACCTTCGCGGCGTGCACGTCCACCGCGCTGCCGTCGCTGTCGGTCTGCACCCAAAGGTTCTGATTCTGCGTCTCCAGCGACTTCTTCAGCGCGTCCACGGAATCGGTCGAAGCTGCGGAGGCGATTGACTGGGTGGCACCCGTTGTAGTTGCCCGGGGTCGCCGCATCAGTCGTGCGCTGCGGGTCGCCGACCACGCAGAACGCCTCGCCGCGAACCATGATGCGGCAGCCGCGAAGGTCTCCATCGTAGTCCTTGGGAAAGTGCAGCGTGTAGGCGATTCGCACGCCGTTCGGGCGCTCCGCCCCCAAATCGGAGGTCGAGCCCGGGCAGACGATGCAGCGCACCATCCCCCGCGTCTCCGCCGTCGCGGTGGGCTCGCCGATGTCGTCGAGCGACGCCGATTCGCGGATTACCTCGATTTCCTCGTCAGGTATGAGATTTATCACGGTCAGCCCCCGTCATCGCCTCTATGCTCCCGATTCGGCAGCCGGCAAGGCCGAGCCGCTTCAGGTCGGACTTCCCAACCCACAGCTCGGCCGTGGGGTTCGCGAACGTCACGGAAGCGTTGTAGCTGCCAGCCGTCTGGCTGTACTGGGTAGCCCCGGCCAGGCCGAGCGGCACGTTCACCGCGCGGGACACGATGGAGCACGCCACAGCGCAGGCGGAGCGGTCGAATGCCGCGTGCTCGCCCTCCGTGTACGCGCCCCATCGGGACTCGTATGCCGACAGCAGCATGTCGCTCGCGTCTTCGAGCAGGACGCCGACCCTGCCGCTTTCCGCATCCGCGACCTTCCCGTACCTCAGCTCATAGTCGGCAAGCGTCGCGAACGCGCCGCTCACAGCGACTCCATCAGCTCGGCAAGCTGCGCCTTGGTCGCCTTCTTCGGCGCGAAGCCGCCCATCGACTCGATTTCCGCGCGCATCTGCGCGGCGGTCATCTCCTGGGGCTGCTCGGATTCTTCGGGCTCTTCGGGCTCAGGTTCCTGCTGCTCTTCGGATTCTTCGGGCTCTTCGGGCTTTGCGTCCTCGGGCGCGTCCACGTAGCCTTCGGCGGACAGCTCGGCGAATCGCTCTGCGGTGAGCTCCACCTCGTCGCCCGTGTGGTGGACCTCAAGCGTCTCGCGGTCGCGGTACGGGTATGTCACGGTTGCAATCATGTCTGCTCCTTTGCTTATGCCGTCGCCGCGATGGTGCCCTTCACGATGAAGTCGACGTATTCCGCGAAGAACACGAAGCCCGTGTAGGCGACGGTGTCGTAGGTGATGGAATTGAGGGTCGCGGCATGGGATACGGAGATAAGGCCGCTCTCATCCGTGTAGAAGTCGAACAGGTCGTCGCCGTCGGTGGGGGCGGTGTAGACCTTCACGTTGTTCTTCACTGTGGCGTAGATGGTGCCTGCCGCTACCGTGCCGGTAGAGACCAGCGTGCCCAGCCCGGCCCAGTTCTCGATGTAGGAGATGCCGAAGGCGGAGAACACCTCGGATTCGCCGATCTGCTTGGCGAAGTCCAGCGGGTTGACGAAGAACACGGCATCGACGTCGCCGAAGCCGTAATCCTCGACCGCGTTGGAGAGCGTCGCCCATGCGGTCGCTGCGGTAGCGGTGAGGCTCTTGCCGGTCACTGCGGTCACGCCCTCGCCGCCGAGGATGCCCACGAGGCTCTTCTTGATGTCGCGCTGGATGTCGGAGAGCATCGCGGCGTCGGTCTTATCTACGGCGTTGTCGTAGCCGCGCTTCTTGATCTCCTGCAAGGTCGTCTGCTTGCGGTACGGCTTGATTCCGACCTCGTAGGTCTTGATGTCCTCCCACGTGTAGCTGGACACGGGGATTGCCTGGCCCTCGGTGTACGCTTCGGCGGAGAGCTTGCCGGTGATCTTCTTGTGGTGCAGCGTCTCGCCGGCTGCGGCCTTGATCGGCTCGCATGCGGAGAGCATCATCGAGAGCTTGTTGAGGGACTTGGTGAAGGTGTCGACCAGGTCTACGTTGCGTGCTGCCGCAAGTGTCTTGATATCGGGCATGTTTGGCCCCTTTCCCCTCTTACTTGAAGAGGTCTATGTTGGCGGCGATGGCCGCCATGCGTTCTTTCTTGTCCTCGATTCCGAGGATGTCCTTCTTGGACGGCTTGCCTGGCTTCTGCTTGATTCCAGCCTCGGGAACGCTCGGCGCGCCGCCCCTCGGCTTGGCGATGGCGGCGATTGCCTCCGCCTGCTCGGTGAGCGCGTCCTCGTCAGCTCCGCTCAGCGTCGCCACGATCGCGCGGTCGAGACCTGTCGCCTTCGCGACGGAATCCACCAGCGCGGCGCGCGCGGATGCGGCCTTGAGGTCGCCGTTCTCCTTCTCGAGCGCGGCGATGCGCTCCTCGATAGTGGGGTCGGGCTTTCCCTGGGATTCCTTCAGGCCGTTGAGCTGGGCCAGGTTCTCCTTGCTGCGCTTCTCCCATTTTCGGGACTCCTTCACGGCCTCCTCGTAGAGGGCCTTGTAGTCCTTCTCCTGGGCTTCGCCGGCTTCCTGCTGCTCTGCCTGCTCCTGGGTGGCGTATTCCATGCTTGCCTCCTTCTCGCGCCGTGCGGCGCTTCGTTTCGCCCCGTGCGGGGCACGTTACTGTATGAAAAAAGCCACCCGTGCGGATGGCTTGAATCAACGAAGGCCCCGAGATGGGGCCTTTACGGATTGTCTTTTGTCTTGTGTTTGCTTGCTTCGGCGTCCGCGCGTCAGATGCGCGATGCGGCGGCCTTGACCGCAGCGGAGAGGGCGACGTCGAATGCGTGCCCGGCGAAATCAGCGGCCTTGCGCATGCGCGAGTTCTCGCCCACGTATATCGCCCCATCCATGGTAATCATGGGGTCAGACATGGCAGCCAAGTTCGGCGAGTCGATCACGACGCCCGAGAGACCGTCGAACAAGAAACCCTCGACGTACCCCTTCGACTGGAGGCTCCTGACGACCGCGCCGAAATACGCCTCGTTGCACCCGACGAGCTGGCGCAGCGCGGCGATATCTACCTTCTTACCGCCCTTCATGCACCGGTACAGGTACGATAGGATTTTGAAAGTCACAACCTCGAAATCATCCGATGCCATGCGAGCCTCCTGAAAAATCGCGTTTCATTCGTAAGCTTCCTCGGGAAGCTCGCCGTCGATGACTGCGTGCGGGAAGCCGTCTCGGTCTTCCCAGCTCGCACAGACGTAGTCGTACCCTTCAAGCTCCCTATCATTGCCAGCCAGCCAAATCGGCTCGAAATCCTTGACGATGCCATTCGGGACCACCCAGCCGAACATGTCCTCGCAATGCATGCCGCCGATGACCTGTTGGTCAACATCAACCGTGTCAAAAAAGAAGGCCAAATCACGATGCGCAAGCTGCGCGTTAAGGAGGTCAACCGAATCAATGATGTACTCGCTGAACTTATCGGTCAAATCGTTCTCGTACCTTATCCCAAAGTGCTCCATATCGGTTACTCCTTCCCTTCTCGTACTTAAACAGCGTGACTCTGATATTCTCCTCGATGTTGACGACTGCTATATCTATACCTCTAAAGTAAACTGCGCACACTTGGCCATTCTGACCTCCTATGCCATCAACGAGAACAACCGAATCAGCAGCGTCTATTACTTCGGACATGATGTCATTATATTCCTCTTGCCCGTTCCGTGACCTGTAATCGACACCGTATTCGGCGGCGTGTCTCTTTGCATGCCTGTTTCTATTTGTTCCACTTAGCCAGTTTGGCACCTCGGAGGATGTCGGAACATACACGTCCGAGGCGTCCTCGATTTCCCCGGATTTCAGCATGCGGACAACAACCCTCTCCGATGCCTTGCCGCCATCGATGATCTTTCGCTTGAGCTCGTCCTTCTCTGCGGAACTCAGCCCTTCGGTCTCGTCTATCTCCTTGAACTGCTTATAGCGCCCGTACAGCTCCTTAGGCCGAACCCCCTCGACCACCTCGGCGTCGGGATCGGGGTCGAAGCTGGGCACCACCTTGCAGTCGCATCCTCGGTGGAAATGCTTGAACTCGCCTGCGGACTTCCTCGTGCGGTAGACCGCGCCGCGGCTCGCCAGCATCAGGCAGAACGTGCAGGTCTCGAATCCCGTGGGGATGCGCGCGAACCTCGCGCCCTTGTCCCTGTCCCGCCCCACGTTGTCCATGATGGTCTCGTTCAGGCTTCGGAACAGGTCGTTTCGGGCGTACTCGCCGCAAGCCTTGGCGAAAGCCGCATCATCTCCGTCGAGCAGCTTCTTCGCCTGGTAGCGCGCCACGTCGTCGACCGATTTCGGGCTGTACGTGGTCGTGGTTATGGCCTGGTCGAGCCTGGCTCCGCTCTTCTCCGCGCGGTAGTCGTACCAATCGGCGGCGAACTTCGCGGCCGTGTCGTCGTAAGCCTGCACGAAGCCCTCCATGATGAGCTTGGCGGCCTCGCGCTTCTCCGCGACGGTGGCCGACTCGTGCTCGCGGCACCATCCCATGATGGATTCCTCCACGTTGGATGCGGCTTCGTTGCCGAGCCTCGCAACCTCTCGATTGTAGGCGTCGAACTCTTTCCAGTTAATCATCCGACGCCGCCGCATCCGACGCCGCCGCATCCGACGCCTGCCGCACGCCCGCCATCAGGTCGAACGCAGCAGACTTCGTGACGTTGCGCCTGATTTCCGACACAACGTTCCTCACCTCGTCGTCGTCCAGGCCGTTGAGTCTCCAGAACGTCGGCGTGCCGGCGAAGCCATCCACCACGGACGCGAGCTTGATGGAGCTGTCGGTCTGCTGCGCAAGCGTCGGCATCGCGGGGTTCAGGAAGTTCACCGACACGTCGCAGGCTTCCTCGGCATCGCCGTAGCTCATGCCGAGCTCGGTCGCGACCGCCGCCACCGCCACGCGGGAGAGCGCCGCCTTCGCCTCCTTGATGAAGCTCTTGCACTTGAGTATGAGCGGGGAGTTCTCCAGGTATATGGCGTCCGCGCTGCTCGGGTTGTCGCTCATGATGCCGAACTGCCCCACGTGGATGCCCGTCGCCGCGCTCATGCGCTTGCAGAGGTTGGCGAAGTGCTCGGTCATGGGCTGCATGCTGGGCTGCGTGAGCTGCCCGAACTGCGGAATCTGCCCCTCGCTGTTCATCGAGACCTCGAAGATGGAGCCGATGAACGCGCTCCACTTCGTCTTGTCCTCGAATGCGTCGCCGTCGGTGCCGAGCAGGTACTTCTGGGTCGACGCGGCGAAGGCGGCCGCGATTTCCTCGTTGACGTTCGCGCGCATGGCGCAGTCTATGAGCCAGCGCACCTCCGAGTTGATGCGCGACACGCCGAACGGGCGGTCGTCGTCGGGGTTGTAGGGCATCACGAACATGGGGACGATGCCCAGGCCGTGCTCCACGTACTCGGCGGACCACCTGCCCCCATCGTCGGCCTTGAGTCGGATGAGGCAGTCGGGAAGCATGACGTCCACCCAGTTCGGGCGGTTCGTCCGCCTTCCCCCCTCCTTCGCGAAGGATACCACCCACATGCCAGCCGACAGGCACTCGCCCGAATCGTCCCAGATGCCCGTGCACAGGGTCGGAGGGTAGGCCGTTATCTTCGCGTGGCCGTCGTCGTCTGCGGTCACGACCCACATGCTGAAGCAGTACTTGAGCGCGGAGTTGACCGCCTTGCCGACCCTCGTGCCCATGAAGTTGCGGCGGGAAACCTGTTTTAACACGGTCTCAACATCGGGGTTCTCGGGCGCGGTGAATCCGTCGAACGACACGTGGTCGCGCATGACCTCGACGCACTTGTAGCCCCAGCCGCAGGCGACTTCGAGGTTTTGCAGCGAGTCGGGCACGGAGATTCCCAGGTCCTTGAGCATGTTGCGCATCTCGTAGTACTGCGATCGCAGCATGTTGTTCGAGTAGTGGTCCCTCCAGTTGTTGAGCAGCGAGAGCACCGTCTCGCGGTGCTCCGGTTTCAGGCCGTCGGCCGATGCGACGGCGTACGGTACGGTTAATGCCATCAGGTCACTTTCGCCTTCCTCTTGGGGTTTCGCTTCGATGCGGCCAGTCCGAGCATCGCGAGGCCCGCGGCCTCTATGGGCGTCGAGTTCTCGCCGCCGAAGCCCCAGCCGCCGCCCTTTCCTATCTCGCGGCGGGTCGCGGTCGCTGCCGACAGGTCGAGCGCGGGGCAGGCGACGTGCGTCAGCCCGTCCGTGCCAGCCGCCTCGTACACGAGGTTCGCGGCCGTTATCGCCTGGTCGGCGGTCGGCCTCATCACGTAGCTTCCCGGCACGCCCATCTCTCGCAGCCTGTCGCAGAGCGTTCCCGCCCCGCTCTTGCCGTCTATCACGGCGGCGCACGCCTTTCCCGCGCGCACCGCAAGCCAGCTCACGAGCCATCTGGTGCCGCGCGCTGTGTTCTCGCAGAACGGCAGCTCGACATGGACCTTCCCGCCGCTCGCCGCTGCCACGGCGACCGATACGGTGCTGCCGTCCGCGCTGAACTTCACGCCGTAGGCGACCTTCGAGAAGTCGCTTGGTACGGCCGAATCGTCTATGAGCGTCTCGCGCCACAGCTCTTCCCCGATGAGCGGCCTTTCCGCCTGCTCCTGCGGGGGAAGCCAGTAGCCCAGGTATTCCTGGGCTATCGCCAGGTCGTCGCCCTTCATGCCCATGACGCCCGTGCGCACGTCCTCGACCTCAACGAGCCCTTCGGCGAGGGATGGGTTCGCGGCGTACCAACGCGATTCGTCAAGCGGGTCGCCCACCTCGTCCACCCCGTATTCGAGCCAGCACATGTCGTCTCCGGGCGAATCGCCCCAGGCTTCCTCGCGAAGCTCCTTGAAGCGGTCTGCCGGGCAGCCCGCGCGTGTCGGCGTGCCGACGTACACGAGCTGCGAGTTCTTGTGCGGTGCGTGCGTCGTGGTCGGGTTCAGCGTCTGCGCCTGCGATTTGGTCAGAAGCTGCGCCTCGTCGTAGATGATCACGTCGAAGCTGTAGCCCAGCGACGCGGAATCGGTGCGGGTGCTGAAGCAGAGGACGCCGCCGTTGGAGAACTCGTAGCTCTCCTGGGCGGTCTTGCTCTTCGCGTCGGACACGCGCCTGTTTATCGCCCTGCGCGCGTCGGGGTCGCCCACGCGCCTGCCGAATATCTTGCGGAATCGGGCGAGCATCTCGCAGGTGGTCGAGTAGTTGTGGTCGGTCCACAGCACCGAGT
>CAKUOV010000064.1 GCA_934670115.1 uncultured Eggerthellaceae bacterium | reverse complement strand
TTTACGCTTTCTGCGGCATAATGCCTGATTTAAGCCCCATTGATAGTGATTCTCCCATACTCAATCAGCTACAATATAGAGTTGCGGCCGTATGCATGGATGCCGCGCTCAAAAGGATTTCACGCTGATTCGGGAAGGGGTATCGTGGCGGTTGTTTTCGGCGTTTTCGTGTTGACGATTGCAGCTTACGGTTTGTTTTTCGCCTACGATATTCTTACCGTGCGCGGCGTGGGCTCCACTCGATTGCATTTCCTGTTTTTCGCGGGATGCATGCTTGTTGTGGCCGCTTTTGCGTTGCTGCTCATAAGCCAGATGCGTGTTCTTGCTGTCGATGCGTTCTTCTGCGGTATGGCCGCGCTTTCCCTTATTTGCTTTGCGCTTATGGTGAAAGCGCTTTTCTTCAGCCTTCCTCGGGGGACGTATTCTTCCGCCGAACGGGGGCATTCTGTGTACCAAGGCGGAATGTACGCTTTTTGTCGTCACCCCGGCGTGTTTTGGTACTGCCTTGGCTTCCTGTTCCTTGCGCTTGCTTTCCGCAGTGCTCCGGTAGTGCTTTCGTGCCTGCTTTTGTGCGCAGGAAACGTTGCCTACATGGTTTTTCAGGACACTTGGAGCTTCCCGCGCACGTTTTGCGATTACCAGGATTATCAGCGCAACGTGCCGTTTTTCTTCCCCACGCGCCAAAGCGTGCGCAGTGCGATTTCCTCGCTTTCCGTTAAAGGCGGGCGCGCATGAGTTTATTTGCACGCAACAATCAAGCGCGTGACCTGGGCTTTGACTTATACGAGGGTCGCGATGCGTCTGATCCTCAGCGCACCTGGGATGAATATTGCGGCTTTTTGGGCTTGTCGCTTGACGATTACTTGCATATTCAGCGCCGCCTTATGGAAGAGCAGCTGGTTTTGTGGTGCCCCAGTGGCATTGGCAAGAGCATCCTGAAAGGGAAGAAACCGACGTCAATCGAAGAGTTCCGCGAATGCGTGCCGTTGACCACCTACGATGATTATGCTGATATTCTTTTGGCGCGCCGCGAGGACATGCTGCCGTTGCCTGCGGTTACGTGGGTGGAAACCACGTGGGAGGGCGGCAAGCGTCCTATCAAGCTTGCTCCCTACACGCAAGGCATCCTTGATTCGTTTAAGCGCAACGGCAAGGCCATTATCATGCTGGCATCTGCTACGGATTGGGCGCAGTATCGCATTGGGACGAACGTTTTGTCGGGTTTGGCTCCGCTGCCGTACCTAACGGGCCTGATGGGTATTATTCTGGATCAGGAATTCCACTTCCGTTTCATGCCTCCGCATAAAACTACTACGACCATGGGTTTTTCCCAGCGTATGAAATATGGTTTCAAAATGGCGCTTTCGAGCGGTGTCGATTACTTCTTGACCATGGGCTCGGTTGGATCGTTCATGAGCAAAAAGCTTGCTGGTGCGGTGGCATCGGGCGCGTCCGTGAGCTCAACGCATGCGAAGTCGGGCGCTTCTACGGGCGCCGGTGCAAGTGCCGCGGCGACTGCTGAATCGAAATCGGGCAAGAGCGTTCCTTCGCTTGCCATGGCTCGTCGCGTTTTGAAAGCGCGTCGGAAAGCGGCGCGAGAAGGACGCGAGCTTCTGCCGAAAGATTTGTTTGACCTGCGCGGATTCGTTATCGCGGGTACCGACAACGCTTGCTATAAGGACGAGCTTGAGCAGCAATGGGGCATTCGTCCCATGGAGCTTTTTGCGGGCACCGAATGCGGATTGGTAGGCACGGAAACGTGGAATCGCACCAGCCTGTATTTCTTCCCGGATGCGTGTTTCTACGAGTTTTTGCCGGAAGAATTCGTGCGCAGTACCGATAAAAACCTTCCGACGCTCACCATTGATCAAGTGCAGGCGGGTGAGCTCTACGAGTTGGTTATCACCTCGCTTAAAGGCGGTGCTTTCGCTCGTTACCGAACAGGGGATATGTATCGCTGCGCGGGTATAGGCTCTGCCGCCGATCACTCAACGCTTCCGCGTTTCGTGTACGTTGATCGCGTGCCTGGCGTCATTGACATTGCTGGGTTTACGCGCATCACGGAAAACTCTATCAAGGAAGTTATCGCGCTTTCGCGTCTTCCCATTGTGGGATGGTGCGCCGCTAAGGAATACGAGAAGCAAACGCGGCATCCGTTCCTTCATATGTATATCGAGCTTGACCCGTATGCTCTTGAGAGCCTGGCGGTGAGTGAAGCTATTATTCGCAGCCATCTGGAGATTTACTTCAAGTATCTGGATACCGACTACGATAGCTTGCGTACCATTCTTGAGATGGAGCCGCTGCAGATAACGTTTTTGCAGACGGGATCGTTTGCTGCTTACGAAAAGCGCGAAGGTGCGCCGATTGACGCCATTAATCCGAGCCAGCGCCAGATTGTGCAGCTGCGCGGCATTATGGCAACCGATTGGCCGTATGTGCACGAAAGCCAGGCGATGGGCTTATGATGCAAGGTTTCGCTTGGGTTCCGCTTACGGCGCTGTTCATTTATCTTTTCGAATTCTGCACGCTGGTCGTGGCAAAGAAAAACGCTCTCATCACGCGTTTTTTGGTCATGCTGGTGTTTTTGGTGCTGTGGTCGGGCGGCTCGGTGCTTATGCGCCTGCAATTCTTCGGCCTGGTTTCGCCGTGGTTCCATATTTCGCTTGTTGGCATTTGGTTCGCGTGCATCACCCTTGACGAGCTTCTTGCGTGTTTCGCGGGAAAGCAAATAACAATTATCGAAAAAGTGCTGGCAGTAGCCCTGGTGGGCCTGCTTATTGGCAATGTTGCCACCGATTGGTTCTTGGCTCCACCTGCCATTGTCTTGAACGCGGCGGGCGATATTCGTTTCGTGTACGGATCATTCACGCTGGGCACCTATATCATGTACGGCGTATTCGCTGTGTTCAGCGTGTCCATTTTGCTGCGCGTTGTTGATTGCGTGCGTTGCCGCGCGCTCACGCGCCATCAGGCGGTTCCCGTTTCCGTTGGCGCGGTAGTCATGATCATCGGCCAGGTCATTATCATGTTCCCGCCGTTCGCGGGCATTCCGCTTGACTTAGGGATGGGTATTGTCTTTGCGATCTGCTGTTTTGTGAGCTTATATAACAAGCATTTATTCTCTATGACGCTTGCGTTGTCGTATCGCACGT
The DNA here is from genome assembly GCA_934670115.1 of uncultured Eggerthellaceae bacterium. Classification (GTDB taxonomy): domain Bacteria; phylum Actinomycetota; class Coriobacteriia; order Coriobacteriales; family Eggerthellaceae; genus CAKUOV01. Next base: position 5,764 of record CAKUOV010000064.1, on the reverse strand, counting down.
ATGCGCTCATCACGTTTGCGGTCATTTTCCTTTTCGGCTTGCTGTTCGTTGATCCGCTCGAGAGGCTTGTTGCAACGCTTCCGCCCCCGGTGGGAACAAATAGCGTGGTTGCCGTGGTTCTCTTCTGCGTTGGCTTTGCGTTCTTACTGTATCTGGGTATTCGTAAGATGAGCAACGTTTTGTTCCTGAAGGACCAAACGAGTCGTCGTGCCGGCTTGAAAGAGTACCAAGAGAGTGTTTCCCGTTCGCTCAGCGTTGCGGGAACAAGCGAGCTGTACTGCCAGCAAGTCTGCCACGACTTGCATACGGTACGCACCGTGCGCGTTTGCCTGACGCAACCCGATGGCTCCATGGTGGTGCGCGGATCCAGCATTCCGTTCGAATCGGGCGGTGTGATGTTTCCGGCCGGAAGTGCCGTGTCGGAATGGCTGAGCACCCATCGTGACGTGCTCACACCCGCGGAATTCGTGCGGAGCGTTGAATATCGCTCTATGTGGGAGACCGAACGTCAAAAGCTGCGCTCCATTAACATGAATTGCATTGTTCCGCTTATGGTGAACCAGGAGCTTATCGGCTTGTCGGTTATTGCGCTGAAGGAACCGCGCGGTTCGCTTGCCATGAATGAGATGGATCATTTGCTTGCGCTTACGGCTGTTATGGCGATTGGCGTCAAGAACAGCCAACTTTACGAACAGGCGGCCTATGAAGCGCGCACCGATGACTTGACGGGTCTATTGAACCGCAAGTATTTCTATGCGCGTTTGGACGAGATCCACGATCGCAATCCTCAGGGCGTATTAAGCCTTATTTTGCTGAACCTTGATGACTTCAAGCTCTACAACCAGCTCTACGGCGAGCGTGAGGCCGACGATGTTTTGCTGCGCGTAGCTAACGTGCTGAAGACCACGGTGGGCGAGAGTAACCTTGCGGCGCGTTTAGGTGGCAAGGAATTCGCTATCTTGATGCCCGACCAGGATGCAAGCGCTGCGAAGCGTTTGGCAGAAAATTTGCGTCAGCAAATCTATCATCTGAACTGCGGAGACCGGGAAGAAGCGCTCAAGGTGCTTACCTGCAGCATTGGTATTTGCAGCATGCCGTTTGACGCCCATAACACGCGTCAGCTTATGGATAACGCAAATATGGCTGTCTATCAGGTGAAACAGCATGGTAAGAATGCCATTATGGTCTATTCAACGGGTACCGCAGGCGAGCATCTTGCCGTTGATCAGATTGATCATCACGGCATTTTCTCAAGCTACGCCGATACGGTGTATGCGCTGACCGCGGCAATTGACGCAAAAGACCATTACACGTTCACGCATTCCAATAATGTGGCGTATTACGCATCTGTGCTGGCAAGTTGCTACGGCTTGAATGCCGAAGTTGTCGAGATTGTGCGTGAGGCGGGTCTTCTGCACGATGTTGGCAAAATCGGTATTCCTGAGGCGATTCTGCAAAAGCCGTCGTCGCTTACTTCCGATGAGTATGAGATTATCAAGAAGCACCCGGAAAATGCCGTTTCGATTATTCGCCATCTGCCAAGCCTTGACTACGTTATTCCCGCCGTTGTGGGGCATCACGAGCGCTGGGATGGCAAGGGATACCCGCGCCGCTTAGCAGGCGAGGATATTCCTTTGACGGCGCGTATTCTATGCGTGGCAGACTGCTTTGATGCCGTGACCACGAAGCGTTGCTACCAAAGCCCGCGTGATATCGATCGTGCATTGCAGATTATCGAAGACGGTGCGGGAACGCAGTTCGATCCCGAGCTGGCGCATCTTTTTGTTCAGATGTTCCGTGAAGGAAAAATCGAGTTGCAAGCCGGTCGTTCGGCGGATCTTGAGTCGTAGCGTTGTGTTGCGCCCGCAGCAGAAGGGTTGGCTGAACTGCTGAGCCTGGATAAGTTGAGCGGGTTCCTGCGAAGAAGAAACATTATTCGGGCGAAGTCGTGGAGTGAACGCTTTTCCGCTGCGGCCGCTTTCGACGATGATTCGCATTAGTTTTGTTCGTTTTCGCGTTCGTTTCACCTTACTTTTGAAAAAAGTTCAAAAAAATGCTTGCATGGATGCGCGGAAACCCGTAATATATCCACTGCTGAAAAGTGCTGGGGTGTTAGCTCAGTTGGTTAGAGCGCTGGCCTGTCACGCCAGAGGTCGCGGGTTCGAGTCCCGTACATCCCGCCATTCCAGCTCCCCTAAAAAACCCGATTGTTCGGGCTTTTTTTGACAAATGGGGTGTTAGCTCAGTTGGTTAGAGCGCTGGCCTGTCACGCCAGAGGTCGCGGGTTCGAGTCCCGTACATCCCGCCATTCTATGAATGCTGCCCGGTTCGCTGGGCTTTTTCTTTTTTGCCGCCATTGTGTGGTTGCCACGTAGCCGTGATGCAGGTATTGCACAGTCACCATGCCGCTATCGCGCAGCTCCGTCTTCCGCATTATTTTGCCCACTTGGCTCGCTTCGCTATAAGTGGCAACTTGGCAACAAGGCAGAGCGCATTTTCTTCCTGGGAACGCACGGCGTTACAATATATCGGTTAAAAAAGAAGGATGTGAATATGCGCATATACCGATATTTGATGGAGCACAAGGCGGCGTTTTTGATTGTAGTCCTGTGCTTTGTGGTGCAGGCATGCTGTGAGCTGGCTCTTCCTAAGTATACTTCGAACATTGTTGATGTTGGTATTCAACAAAGCGGTATTGAAAACCCGTCTCCCGAAGTGCTCTCTGCCGATACGTTTGGGATTGTTACCATGCTTGCCCCGGCCGATGATGAAGCAACGATACGAGGCTCTTACGATTTTGATGCTGATGCGGGCTATTACGTTCTAAACGCAGAAGGGAAGGCGCATCGTTCGATGCTTGACGATGCAATCTCGCTTCCCTTGGTTTTCTCTTATTACTCTCAGTCGATGCCCGATTTCGATGTTGCCGCATTGCGGCAAGCGTATGAGGCGGGACAGGTGACGAAGGCGGATATCGAGCAAGGCCTTGACCAGGCGCTTTCCTCTGTGGGACTGGATAACGATAGCTTGCTTTCTCAGCAGGCCACCCTTGCCGCGAAAGCAGAATACGATGCCTGTGGGGTAAGTACCGCGGACATCCAGATGGATTACCTGCTTCATGTGGGTAAAATCATGATTGCGCTTGCCGCAATCGCGCTCATCGTCCACTGCATCATGAACTTCTTCTGCTGCCGCAATGCCACGAAAATCGGTCGCGACTTGCGTAGTCGCTTCTTTAAGCGCGTTGTTGATTTTTCCGATGCTGAAGTGGATAAATTCTCTGCTGCATCGCTTATCACGCGCGGTACGAACGACATTCAGCAGATTCAGATGGTTTGCATGATGGCGCAGCGCATGGTGGTATACACCGTGGTCATCAGCATAGGTGCCATTATCATGGTGGCGCAGACGAACGTGTCCATGAGCTGGATTATCGGACTTGCTATTGTTGCTATTGCAATTGTTATCGCCATTCTTTTTGCGGTTACCATGCCCAAGTTCAAAAAGATGCAAGCACTTATCGACAAGGTGAATGAAGTTTCGCGTGAGATTCTTACCGGTTTGCCCGTTATTCGTGCATTCGGCAGGGAAGACTTCGAGCTAGAGCGCTTTCAGGCGGCAAACAGCAACTTGATGGGTACGCAGCTTTTTACGAACCGGGCTATGGCGTTTTTGATGCCCACGATGATGCTTGTCATGAATTTAGTGTCGGTTGCCATTGTGTGGGTTGGCGGGCACTACGTTGACCTGGGCACGGTGCAAACGGGCGACTTGATTGCGTTTATCACGTATTCCATGATTATCGTGATGAGCTTTTTGATGATTGGCGTTATTGCTGTTGTGTTCCCGCGCGCTAACGTGGCCGCGCAACGTGTGGACGAGGTCATCAATACCGCTTCAAGCATTCAAGATGCTCTGGAAGTCTACGACGCGCAGTTGTTCGAAGCTGCCGGCGTGGCCGAAGGCGCGCGCGGCACGACGGGCGCTTGTGCCGGCTCCGAATCCGCTCGGGGCAACGGTGCTGCGAAGAGTGCGGAAGAGGCCGTTAAAGGCGCTGAGATTCGCTTCAACGACGTGTGCTTCCGTTACGCAGATGGTTGCGAAAACGTGCTTGACCACGTATCGTTTTGCGCTTCGGCTGGCAAGACAACGGCGATTATCGGTTCGACCGGTTCGGGCAAGTCAACCATTATCCGTCTTATCGAGCGCTTCTACGATGTGAACGAAGGCTCAATTGAGCTAGATGGAATCGACATTCGTCATCTTTCGCAGAAAGCGCTGCGATCCACGTTCGGGTATGTTCCGCAGAAAGCGTTTCTTTTCTCGGGCACGATTGAATCGAATGTGGGCTATGGTGTTGATGCTCTGACGCCCGCGCGCCGCGATCAAGCACTCTCTATCGCACAGGCGGCCGATTTTGTGGCAGAGAAGCCCGAAGGGGTGCTTGAGCCCATTGCGCAGGGCGGCACGAACGTATCAGGCGGTCAGCGTCAGCGCTTGGCTATTGCGCGCGCTTTGGCAACTGATGCTCGCGCGTATCTTTTCGACGATAGTTTCTCTGCGCTCGACTACAAAACCGACGCGAAACTGCGCCACGATTTGCAAACGCAGCTTGCGGGCAGGACGGTCATCATTGTTGCGCAACGCATTTCTACCATCATGAACGCTGATACGATTGTCGTGCTTGACGAGGGACGCGTTGTGGGGCAAGGAACGCACGAGCAGCTGCTTGAGGGGTGCGAGACATATCGCGAGATAGCGCTGTCGCAGCTTTCGGAAGAAGAGCTGGCGAAAGGGGGTGATGTCCAATGACGCCGATGCCTGAAGGAAAGCGCAGGGGTGGCATGAGGCACCATCCAGGTGCTATGGGTCCTGCGGAAAAAGCGAAAGACTTCAAGGGAACGCTGAAAAAGTTCATTGCTTACCTGGGTATATACAAAATTGCACTTGTTTTCGTCGTATTGTTTGCCTTGGGAAGCACCGTGTTCAACATCATTGGACCGAAAGTACTTTCGCAGGCAACGACCGAGCTTTTTAACGGCCTTGTTGCGAAAGTGAATGGTACGGGCGGCATTGACTTCGATATCATTGCGGGCATTCTTCTTGCCACACTTGGACTTTACGTGCTTTCTTCGATTTGTTCGTTTGTGCAAAGCTGGATTATGTCGGGCGTGTCGCAGCGCATGTGCTTCAAGTTGCGCCAGGATATCGCCGAGAAAATCAACAGGATGCCGTTCGGGTTCTTCGACAAGAATTCCGTGGGCGATACGCTCTCGCGCATTACCAACGATGTTGATACGCTGGGCCAGAGCCTGAATCAAAGCCTTACGCAGATGATCACATCGTGCGCCACGATTATTGGCGTGGTGATCATGATGCTCACCATCAACCCGCTTATGACGCTCGTGACGTTAGTTCTGCTTCCCATTTCTGCGGTGCTTATCTTCATGTTCGTGAAGCTTTCGCAGAAGCACTTCCTTGCGCAGCAACGCCTTTTGGGCGAAGTAAACGGCGTGGTGGAAGAAGCGATTTCCGGTCATGCCCTGGTGAAAGCGTATAACAGGCAAGAAAGCACGGTCGCGAGCTTTGAGAATGCGAACACGCGCCTTTATGAGGCTGCGTGGCGCGCCATGTACCTTTCAAGCTTCATGAAGCCCGTCATGGACTTCATAGGCAACTTAGGCTACGTTGTAGTGGCTATTCTGGGAAGCGTATTCGCTGTTCAGGGCATTATTACGGTGGGCGACATCCAGGCGTTCATCCA
>CAKUOV010000063.1 GCA_934670115.1 uncultured Eggerthellaceae bacterium | reverse complement strand
GCTCAACTTATCCAAAGCGTCGCAGTTCGGCTCGACCCTTGCCGGCGAACGCCCCTTGAGGGTTTGCATGTCGGGGTTTCGACATGCAAACCTGGGTCTGCGGCGCGTCGTTCTTTGGCTCGGACGTCCCTTTTTGGGTCCTGCGACGGCATGTTGTCGTTTTTTTCGTCAAAATGCGCGCAAATCGACGGTGCGGGGCAGGTGCGGAAGAGGTTGGCGCGTTTGAGACTGCCAGTGGATTCTTGCGACCTGGGGTTTTGCTGTATGCAGTGGAGCTGAAGCGCTCCAAGATATCGTGTTCGCGTCTTCAATCCGCCCTGTACCGTCGATTAGGGCGTTTTCGCGCCTGCTTTCTGACAAGATGGTCGCGAATCGTCAATTTCTGAAAGAAACGGAGGCCGCGAAGGGGGTGGTTGGCAAGGACGGCGCGCCGATTGTTGACAAAAGGTGGGGTAATTTGTCAACAAAGATGTGGACTTGCGGGGAGGTGCTACGCACGTCGTGCGCAGGTGGCAACCATGCGGGCAATGGGACGGTTGGTGTCGTCGACAACATCGACCGTGTAAAAACCAACCTTGCGTCCAGATTTATCAACGTCGCAGGTCGCAATGAGTTTCGTGCCTTTCGTGGCATTCAGGTACTCAATGGTGTTGCTGATGCTTACCGTGGGTTGCTCTGCAATATTGCAGGCAATCGCCAGCGTGAAATCAGCGAGTGTGAAAATGGCGCCGCCCATGACGGCGCCAAATCCATTCCGATGAATGTCTTCAATGTCGAACTCGCATACAGCGTGTCCGCAGCGAGCTTCTACAATGCGGCAATGGCATGCTTGCGTGGCGAATTGATCGGCGGCAAAAGCTTCCTGCACTTCTTCAAGTGTAGGATTGTCGCCCAGCTCGCTGACCAGCATTATTGTGCGCCGCCAAACACGGTTTCAATGGTGTAATCGATGCGTGCCACTACATCGGCGCGATTCATGAGCTCAATGCATTCGAACAGCGGCGGCGAAACCTGGGTGCCCGTTACGGCAACGCGAATGGGCTGGAAGATGAACTTGTTCTTCAGGTCCAGCTTCTCCGCTAAGCCGGCAACAGTGTTCTGCAGCGGATCGCATTCCCAGGGAATGCTCTCGTCGGCCAGGATAGCGCGCACTTCACGTAGGACCTCATCGGCGCGGCAGCCTTCTTTAAGCAGGTTCTTTGCCACGGATTTCTCATCGAGCGTGACTTTGGGGCCATCGAACATAAATGCGATTTTCTCGGGCGTCTCGCTTAGGCGCTTCAATCGCTCCGCCAAAAGCGGGTAGATCTTCTCGAACCATGCATGCTTTTCCTTGATTTCATCGGCTGTTGCCAGACCCGCTTCAATCAAGAATGGCGCCGTCAAATCAACCCAGGTGGCGGGGTCCATGCGCTTGATGTATTCGCCGTTCATCCAATCGAGCTTCGTTTCATCGAACACGGCGTTTTTCTTCGTGATGCGGTCCAAGCTGAACTTTTCGCACAGCACATCGCGCGGAATAATGGTGGTCTCGCCATCAAGCGACCAGCCCAAAAGCGCCAGGAAGTTCACCATGGTATCGGGCAGGTAGCCGCGGTCGCGGTATTCTTCCACGCTGGTGGCGCCATGACGCTTCGAGAGCTTCTGACCGTCGCTGCCCAGAATCATGGACAGGTGAGCAAACTGCGGCACGGGCTTGCCCAGTGCCTCGTAGATCAAAATCTGCTTCGGCGTGTTGTTCAGGTGGTCGGCGCCGCGAATCACGTGGGTGATTGCCATGTTGGAGTCATCGACTACGCACGCGAAGTTGTACGTGGGCGAGCCATCGGTGCGCACCAAAATCAGGTCGTCAACGAAGTCGCCCGGGAAGCTCGTGTGACCGAACGCGGCATCGTCAAACTCAATGGGTCCGTGATTTTCTGGCACGGCAAGGCGCCATACATGCGGTTCACCTGCAGCAATGCGAGCAGCAGCTTCTGCGGGGTCAAGGTGGCGGCACGTGCGATCGTAACCATCGTAGCCACCTTGCTCTTCCTTGGCTGCTTCGCGTTTCGCATCCAGCTCTTCTTTCGTGCAGAAGCAAGGATACGCAGCGCCTGCGGCCTTCAGCTGCTCAAGCGCCTCTTGGTACGTGTCCATGCGCTGCATTTGCGTGTACGGGCCATAGGTGCCGCCCACTTCGGGGCCTTCGTCCCAATCCAAGCCCAGCCAACGCATGGCGCGCAAGATAACCTGGGTGTTTTCTTCCGTGGAGCGCTCGGGGTCGGTGTCCTCAATGCGCAAAATGAACTTTCCGCCGTTAGCGCGGGCGAACGCCCAGTTGTAAATGGCGGTACGCGCGCCGCCAATGTGCAGACGGCCGGTGGGGGAAGGCGCGAAGCGAACGCGCACTTCGTTTGCAGTGTTTTCCATGTGTGATCCTTATCTATTAAAGCGTGTGCTTTGAATATCCGTTGTTTGGGGCCGCGCGCCGCGCTTCCTTATGAGATGCACGCCAACGCAACATGACAGTATAGAGAGAAGAAGGCTTGTTGCGAACCACAGAATGCCCATTCTCATCCAAAAACCTTCAGGAAGGCTGCAAATAAGAAGACTTCGGTACCAAAACGTCCAGGTGCCGCTGGTGAAGAACAGGCTGTGGAAGTGCGCGAAGAAGGCGTCGAAGTCGATGAGCGCCGTCGCACCAAAGGCCGCAAACGCCGCAATGGTAAGCCCGCCCGCGCACGCCAGCACGCGTCCCAGGTTTTTGCGGCCGGTGCGCACGCCCACGTGAGCTGCGGCTGCAAGGGCAAGCACGGCAATGGCGATAAGCGGCACTTTTACAGCACTTTCGAGCGCGTAACAATCGTCTAAGTGGGAAATTGCAGCACTGTCCAGGCGATATTCTTCACCACGTGCGTTGCTGGGCGCGCGCCCATCGGCTTGAGCTGCGATAACGAGTTCGTCCATGGTTGCGTTCAGCGCGTCTGCGTCGTGGTTTGCAAACGAGTAGTCGTAGATTGCAACGGCTGCCTTCACGAGTTCATCGTGCGTGTACGGCGAAATGCTGTCGGTTGCATATGCTTGCGACAAAACGCGCGTTGGTAATGGCGTTGCAGCGCACGCAGCAAACCCTGCTGCCAAAAATGTGACAACGAGGCACACCACAGCGCACACCGCTGCACCGATATTGATAACCTTCTTCATTGTTGACAAATTACCCCACCTTTTGTCAACAATTAGCAGCAGCTACCGTCGCAGCCGCAGCCTTGCGTTCCCGCGCCAGCGGCAACAACAGATGCGGGTGGCTCGGGAGCGAAGATATTGCCGCAATCAACCCAGATGGTGGCAGCGGTAATGCCCTTCATGTCCTTCGAGATGGTGGGCAGTGGTCCCAGGCGACTGAACACGCCCATGAACTGGCCGTTATAGAGGTACAGGCCGTTCAGGTTGTTGTAGAGCTCGGGTATGGCTTCTGTTTTGCCCGCTTCCAAATCTGCGGCGCTCTCGGGCGGCAATGTGAGCGTTTTGAACGGCGTAATGTAGCTTTGCACAATGAAGGGGTGTCCCGCTGCGCCATTCGCGAACTGGTCCACCAGCTCTTCCCAGCGCTGCTGCGTTTGCGCGCAGCCAGCATACACGTCTTGGGCGCCGTATGCATCGGTGGGCTTGATGATCCATGCATCTTTGTTTGCGCGTACTTCAGCCAAATCGATGTGCTCGCTATCCAAAAACGTGGTCAACGGCACGGTGCGTTTCACGAACTCGTTTTCCTCATCCGTCAAAAAAGCCTGGGTGCGCGGGTCGTACAGAGCGCTGAAAATCTGCTTGTCGTGCACAACGTGTCCTGCGAAGCTGCCGATGAGCGTTACTTTGCCGGCGCGCACGGCATTGATGAGCTGCTGCGATTCGTCCCAATGCTCAATCACGTCGTTTGTAACGCAGCGGCGCCAAATGGCGTCAATGCGGTTGCCTTTGCTGTCGGTAAGCGTTTCGCCGTCGAATTGCAGTTCGCGCACGTCAGCAACCACGCATGGGTATCCTTTTCGCGTAAACTGGTCGGCGAACAGGTGAAACTCATCAACTACGCCGTTTTCCAGATAGTCGCAAATGGCGAAATGCGGGTGTGCAACGCAGTTTTCGGAGCGTTCATAGATGTCAATGAACCGGTGAATCCAATTGCCGAACAGCTCGCATGCTTCAATGCGATGCCCCCGTGCGATGAACTCTTTGAACGCGGGGGTGCGTGCCACAGAAAGCGTGATTTCGCGGTTCTCGTTCATGCCGGACGAACCGTCGCCGTTGAATTCGCAGAAGCGTACTTCGCCGGTTTCTTCATTCAGGAACGTATCGACGCGCGCAAACGGCAGCAAATCATCGTAGCCGCGCGGCAGCAAGATGAGCTCAACCAGACGTGGGTCGAAATCGAATACTTCGCGATACGCAGGGTCGTCCAAATAGCGCTGGATAACTTTGCACAGAATGCGATGCGCTGTTTCCGACGTTTCTTTCATGATGTCGTACGTTTCGCGGTTGAACAGGCGCGGCAAGTAGCTGCATGCCACGTGCTGGTGGTGCACAATCGCTGTGCTGTTTTCCATATATTCCGCTGCGATTTTACGGCCTTCAACATCGCCGTTAAGGTCGGCGATTATCTGAAGGTACTCATCGGTGAGCTGAGCATTCGTTGCCATGAAAAGCTCCTTTGTTTTTGCTTTGGATATGCATTTCTTCGATTTGTTGTTTCGGTTCATTTTAGGGTAAAAACAGACGCTTTGCGGAACAAACTGTTTACAGGTACTTAGTAAAAGGCGTAGGATAAGCAAGTTTCGCGAACGGAAGGAATTGGCATGGAATCATTGAGCGAACAGCAGTTTCGCTTGCTCGAAGAAAAGTACGAAAATGGCACGGCGACCCCCGAGGATTTGCAGGCGCTTGAGCCGTATCGCGCGAAACGCGCGGTGCTTTTGGCAAGCGGTTTTGGAAGCCGTATGTTGCCCATTACCATCAATACGCCAAAACCCCTGGTCAACGTGAATGGAAAGCGTATCATTGAGACTATCCTTGATGCCCTTTTGGCGATTGATGTCACAGAAATCTACATTGTGACGGGATACTTGAAGGAACAGTTCCGGTTGCTGCTTGACGATTATCCCACCATCACGTTGCTGGAAAATCCGATTTACGATTCCACGAACAACATTTCCTCGGCGTGTGTTGCGCGCAATTTTTTCCAGAATGCGTATGTGTTCGAGAGCGATCTGTTTCTAAGCAATCCGGCGCTGCTTAAGAAATATCGCTTCCAGTCCTGCTATATGGGCGTGCCGGTGGAAGAAACGCCCGATTGGTGCCTTGATGTGGAAAACGGTCGTGTTGTGGACTTGCATAAGGGTGGCAGGAACACAAACCATATGTACGGCATTAGCTACTGGACTGCCGAAGATGGTGCAAAACTTGCCGTTGACTTGCCTGAATGCTTTGAGCAAAATGACGAGAACAAGCAGCGTTTCTGGGATGACGTGCCCTGCGTTCTGCGCAATGACCGCTATGATATTGCGGTCGAAACGTGCACGTTTGATGACGTGGCGGAGATCGACTCATTTGCCGAGCTGCAAGAGATTGATCCGCGTTATCGGGTGTAGGGACGCAGCGTTTCGCCACTTCTGCATGAATTTTGTACCCAATGTGTACTATGTCACTAAATTGTCATTAAAATAGTGCAGCATGGTGGTATCATGCTGAAACTGTAGAGTTGCGATTGAAAACGGCGCAACATCCGTTATCCAGAGTCGGGGGAGAGAGTTGGCTCAGCGATCCCGACACCAACCAGGCGCGTCTAGCGTGCTATGGTGGTCCGGCCAACACCGATGAAGGAGGTATTCTCATGTCTGAAGAACACTCATCTTATCTTTTCACGTCGGAGTCGGTGACCGAAGGTCATCCTGACAAGATTTGCGATCAGGTTTCTGATGCTATCTTGGATGCCATTTTGGCGAAGGAAATCGAGCTTCAGAAAGCCGGCTATGTTTCGCCTACGGGCGTTCCGGCCGACGTGGACAACGTGCGTTGCGCATGCGAGACCATGACTTCCACGGGTCTTGTGGTGGTGACGGGCGAAATTCGTACGGAAGCATACGTTGACGTGCAGCAAATCGTGCGCGATACCATTCGCGAGATTGGCTACGACCGTGCGAAGTACGGTTTCGATTGCGATACGTGCGGCGTTATCAATGCCATCCACGAGCAATCTGCCGATATTGCCATGGGCGTCGATGAGTCCTACGAGGCTCAGCGCGGCGAAAGCGTGGATGACATTGACAAAGTGGGCGCGGGCGATCAGGGCATGGTATTCGGCTATGCTTGCAACGAAACGAGCACGCTCATGCCGATGCCTATCTATCTGGCGCATCGCTTGGCAGAGCGCCTGACCAGCGTTCGTAAAGACGGCACGCTTCCGTATCTGCGCCCCGATGGAAAGACGCAGGTTTCCGTGCGCTATATTGACGGCAAGCCCACGCAGGTAGAGAAAGTGCTTGTCTCCACTCAGCATGCTGAAGAAGTTGAAGTCGGTCAAATCTATGACGACTTGGTGGCGCATGTAATCAAGCCCGTGTTCCAGGAAGAAGGCGTCAAGGTTGCCGATGACCTGGAGATTTACGTGAATCCTACGGGACGTTTTGTTGTGGGCGGACCTATGGGAGACTCCGGTTTAACGGGCCGCAAGATCATTGTTGACACGTATGGCGGCATGGGTCGTCATGGCGGCGGCGCGTTCTCGGGCAAGGACTGCACAAAGGTTGACCGCTCCGCCGCATATGCCGCGCGCTGGGTTGCGAAAAACGTGGTTGCTGCCGGGTTGGCGGATCGCTGCGAAGTACAGATCGCTTACGCTATTGGCGTGGCGCATCCCATTTCCATTATGGTGGACACGTTCGGCACGAATCACGTGGACACTCCCGTGATCGAAAAAGCCGTGGCTGAAGTCTTTGACTTGCGCCCGGGTGCTATCATTCGCGAGCTTGACTTGCGCCGTCCTATCTACCGCAAGACGGCTGCATATGGTCATTTTGGTCGTGAGCTTCCTGAGTTCACCTGGGAGAATACGAATCGCGTTGACGAGCTGCGCCAAGCGGCGGGGCTGTAGGATTTTGCCGCTTTGCTTGCATCTGTTGTTCTTGACATACCAACGCAATCGCTGGACGCGGCGTTTACCTATGCCGTTCCCCCTGCGATAGAACAGCTTGATTTAGTGGGGCGTGCCGTGGTGGTTCCTTTTGGGCCGCGGCGCGCCCTTGGCTTTGTGTTGGATACGTTCGACGATTCCGATGAGCGCGCTCAAGAACTTGAGCGTGCGAAAATCAAAGAGATATTCGAAGTGGCTTCCGAGCCGTTCTTTGATAGTGATGGCGCAGCATGCGCCCAGTTCATGGCGCATTATTATATTGCGCCGCTTTCATCGTGCGTTCGCTTGTTCGCACCCCCCGGTGGTGTGCCTCGCGTGATTCATCGTGGTGGTGCGTGGGTTCTTGAGCAGCCCGCTGTTGGCGAAGTTGATGACCGCTGGGCTACGCTTGGACCGCATGCAGAAGGCTTCGTGCCGCGCAAAGGCTCATATAAGCAAGAGGCCGTGCTTGCGGCGGTGCGTCGCGGAGACGTGCGTGTAAGCGAGCTCACGGCCGAATATGGTTCAGTTTCGTCGTGCTTGACCGCGCTGGAGAAAAAAGGTGTTGTAGTGGTGGAGCACCGACGCCGTTTTCGCGGACTTGCGAATCAGGATTCGTCGATTTTTCGCGTTGATGTGGAGAAACCGACCCTCAATGACCAGCAGCAACGCGCGCTTGATGTGGTATTTTCCGCCTATAAACGCAAGCAAGGCGAAGTTGTCTTAGTGGATGGCGTTACCGGTTCGGGCAAGACGGAAGTGTATTTGCGCGTTATCGAACGTGTTTTGGAGCAGGGGCAAAATGCCATTGTTCTAGTGCCAGAGATCTCGCTTACACCCCAAACGGTCGCGCGTTTTCGCGGACGATTCGGCGATCAAGTTGCCGTTATGCATTCGCGCATGAGCCAAGGTGAGCGCTTTGACCAGTGGGATTTTATCCGCTCGGGCCAGGCGCGCGTTGTGGTGGGTGCTCGCAGCGCGCTGTTCACGCCGCTGCCGAACGTGGGCGCTATCATCATCGATGAAGAACACGAAGGATCTTATAAGCAAGACAGCCAACCGCGCTACCATGCTCGCACGGTTGCGTGCTGGCAAGCGGTGCGTAAAGGGGCTGTTGTGGTGCTGGGTTCGGCCACGCCTTCTCTGGAGGCGCTTCACGAATGCGAAGATAACGCGTTGTGGCATAAAGTTGACCTGGGACAACGTGCAAACGGACGACCTATGCCGCGCATCGACGTCGTGGATATGGCAAAGGAGTTCTCGGCGGGGCATCGCTCGATGTTCTCCCGCCCACTTATCGGCGCGCTGCGCGAAACGCTTGCATGCGGTCAAAAAGCGGTTCTTATGCTCAATCAGCGTGGCTTCGCGAAATTCCTGCTCTGCCGCGATTGTGGTTTTGTGCCCACCTGCGATTCGTGCTCAACATCGCTGACGTACCACGAAGAGGGCGGAAGCTGCATTTGCCATCATTGCGGGCACAGCGAACCCGCGCCGGCGGTGTGCCCTAAATGCGGAAGCCCGTACCTGAAGAAATTCGGCGCAGGCACGCAACGCGTTGAGTCGGAGCTTAAGGCGCTTATCGCGGGTTTTGGGGAAGAATTTGCCGATGTTGCCGTGGTGCGCATGGATGCCGACACCACGAAAACGAAAGGCGCACATCAAAAGCTGCTTGAGAGCTTTGTGCAGGCACCGCGCGCGGTGTTGCTGGGCACACAGATGATTGCGAAGGGACTGGACTTCAACGATGTGACGCTCGTGGGCGTCATCAACGCGGATACCACGTTGCATCTTCCTGATTTTCGCGCCTCAGAACGTACGTTTGACCTGATAGAGCAAGTAGCGGGTCGTGCGGGGCGCGCGGAACTTCCCGGACGCGTAATCGTTCAGACCTACGATGCAACCACGCCCGCCATTCG
>CAKUOV010000062.1 GCA_934670115.1 uncultured Eggerthellaceae bacterium | reverse complement strand
TGCCTTGATACAGGCTTGAATGCGTGTGCCATTTTCACGGCGAAAGGAAGCTAACGTGCCACGAGTCTCTAAGAAATCAGAAAACCACAACAAGGAAATCGAAGCAGAGCAGGCAGTACAACAGAATGCAGATGCTCTGACCGACGACGATGCGGTAGCTGAATCGGCTGCCGATTTTATGCCGGTTGACGACGATATCCTTGCCGTGGAATCGGAGTCTGAGAAAAACGATGGCCCCCAGCCCGGCGAGGAAACCGACGATGAGCTGCTTGAAGGCATTCCCGAGGAAGAGCTGAAAGCGGTTTCCGATGTTGCGCTTCCCAAGGTGAGCAATCGCACACGTCACGTGGCGAAAGCGCGCAACCATCGCAGTGGCGATGGCGGCGTGACCATGCTCACGGGCGACCCTGTTCGCATGTATTTGAAGGAAATCGGCCGCGTTCAGCTGCTTACCGGCCCGCAGGAAATCGATCTTGCTATGAAGATCGAGGCAGGCGTGGAAGCCGCTGCACAACTCGATGCCGCCGAAGAGCAGGGCATTGAGCTTGATCGTCGCGAGAAGCGCCGTCTGTCCCGTATCGAAGCGGTGGGTATTGATGCAAAGCAGCAGCTCATCGAGGCAAACTTGCGTCTTGTTGTTTCTATTGCAAAGCGTTATGTAGGCCGTGGTATGCTGTTCTTGGATCTTATTCAGGAAGGCAACCTGGGCTTGATTCGCGCTGTTGAGAAGTTCGATTACAAGAAGGGCTTCAAGTTCTCCACGTATGCTACGTGGTGGATTCGCCAGGCCATCACGCGCGCCATTGCCGATCAGGCACGCACGATCCGCATTCCCGTTCACATGGTTGAGACCATCAACAAGCTTGTTCGCGTGCAGCGCCAGCTTTTGCAGGAGCTGGGCCATGAGCCTTCCGCGGAAGAAATTGCCGAGCGTATGGACATGACGCCCGAGCGCGTTTTGGAGATTCAGAAAATCTCGCAAGAGCCCGTTTCGCTGGAAACGCCTATTGGCGAAGAAGAAGATAGCCAGTTGGGCGACTTCATTGAAGACGATGCCGCTGTTGCGCCGCCCGATGCTGCAAGCTACGTGTTGATGCGCGAAAAGCTCAACGAAGTGCTTGATGAGCTGGCCGATCGCGAGCGCAAGGTCATCAGCCTTCGTTTCGGTTTGGAAGACGGTCACCCGCATACGCTTGAAGAAGTGGGCCGCGAGTTCGGCGTTACGCGTGAGCGCATTCGCCAGATTGAAAGCAAGACGCTTGCGAAACTTCGCCATCCGTCTCGTTCGAGTTCGCTCAAGGGCTTTTTGGAGGAATAATCGGTGGAAGAAAGCATTGCGCTTGATACCCCGCAGTTTACGATTGGCGTCCCTTCCTTGGATGGGGGCGCCAATCTCTCTATTGCGGTGCATGAAAAGAATAGCGACCAGTTTGCCGCGCGCTTGCGTAAGATGTTCAAGCTGCGCCGGAAATGGGCGAAAAAGGCGGGCGTGAACTGCTATCGCGTCTACGATGCCGATTTACCCGATTACGCCGCTGCAATCGATATCTACGAATGCACGGATGCGCTTGATGATTCCACGCGTGACTTTGCAGAGCCGGGCGAGCGATTCCTCTATATTGCGGAATACCAAGCACCTTCCTCGATTGACTCGCAGCGTGCGGCGCGCCGGCTTGCCGATATTCTGGCCATTGCTCCTGCGGTGTGCGATGTGCTGCCCGAAGACGTTTTCTGCAAGCAGCGTAAGCGCGAGAAGGGCGGCGCGCAGTACTCTGAGAACTACGATTCGTTCACGTTTTGCACGCGTGAAGCCGGTATGCGCCTTGAAATCGATTTAGGCGCTTACCTTGATACCGGGTTGTTCCTTGATCATCGCGATACACGCTTCATGGTACGCGAAATGGGTGCGGGCAAACGTTTCTTGAACTTATTCGCGTACACGGGCTCGTGTACGGTGCAGGCAGCGGCGGGCGGTGCGGCTTCTACAACGACGGTAGACCTTTCTCAGACGTATTTAGACTGGGCGCGCCGGAATATGGCGCTGAATGGCTTTACGGGCTCACAGCACGTTTTTGAGCGCTCTGATACGCTTTCGTGGCTACGCAATGCACAGCAAAAGAAGCTTGTTTTCGATGTGGCGTTTGTTGATCCGCCCACGTTTTCAAACTCCAAAGCTATGAAGGGAACGTGGGACGTGCAGCGCGACCACGTGGAGCTGCTGCATTTAGTGTCTGACGTGTTGGCGCCCGATGGCACGATTGTGTTCTCGTGCAACCTGCGCAACTTCAAAATCAATGAGCGCGCGCTTTCCGATTTAGGTTTGAGCGTAGAGGATATTTCGGCGCGCACGATTCCTGCCGACTTCGAACGCAATGTGAAGATTCATAAATGCTACCTTATCCGGAAAGTGTAAGTTACAGCGCGGGGAAGGCGCTCGCAGTCGTTGTTCTCCTACACGTTGGAATCGGTGATTCCCGCAGCGTGGGGGAGGCGCGGTTAAGGGGTCGTTCGATTAGTTCGAAAAAAAATTAAAATTACCCCTTGCGCTGAATTTTGCTTCCTGTATAATATCCACTTGCGCGATACGAAAGCGCGGTTGATTCCTCGGTAGCTCAATTGGCAGAGCATCCGGCTGTTAACCGGAGGGTTGTAGGTTCGAGTCCTACCCGAGGAGCCATTTTAAATATGAAAGCCGTTCCCCTGAACGGCTTTTTTCATAAGATGCTTCTTTTTGGGCCCGTAGCTCAACGGTGGAGCAGGGGACTCATAATCCTTTGGTTGTCGGTTCGAATCCGGCCGGGCCCACCACCGATAACCCCAACCTTAAACATTTCAATCTGCAATTGTCATCCTGTCACGCAAAAAGCGGAGCTTTTTGCGTACGTGAATGACGGGTCATGCTTTATCCCGCTGCGGTTGGTGCTCGCTGGCACTACGCCCGTCTGAACAAAACCCTTCGTTGTATTCAAGACGTTCATCTGAGTCTTTTCATGCACAAGGTGGATTACAATTGCTCTGCAAGGTATTTACGAGAAAGAAGCATTCATGACCCCAGCAGAGCAAAAGCGTGCCGCCAAGCAATTTGTGGCCAGGTGGAAATCTCTTCCGTGCGTGGAGGAAGAACATTCGCGTTCTTTTTGGATAGAGCTTTTGCAAGATGTGCTGGGCGTGCAGAATGCCACCCATTTGCTGGAATTCGAGCGCAAGGTGAAGGGTCGCAAGATCGACGTGTTCTATGAGGACATGGGCATCTTAATCGAGCAAAAAGGTCGCGGTATCTCGCTTGACAAGGCATCCGAACGGAGCAAGAAAGCGGGAGAAGAGACGCCGTATCAGCAGGCGTGTTGGTATGCTGCCAACCTGCCGTATTCGCTTCGTCCGCGTTGGATTATCACCTGCAACTTCGATGAGCTTCGCGTTTACGACCAGGAAGCCGGCGACGATTCATTTGTATCGCTTACTTTAGATGAATTGCCTAATCAAGTGCACTTGCTATCGTTTTTTACTGACAAGCGCAATTCTCGCCTGGTGAAGGAGAAGGAGCTTTCCGTGAAGGCGGGCGAGCTGGTAGGCAAGCTCTACGCGCAGCTCTCCCAGCAATACCGCAACATTGACACCGACGCGCACGAGCAGCGTAGCTTGAATGTGCTTATTGTGCGTCTGGTGTTCTTGCTGTATGCAGAGGATTCGGGGCTTTTGCACGAGAAGGATGCGCTGCTGAATTACTTGAGACGATTTTCTTCTGACCAAATGCGCCAAGCGGTCATCGATTTGTTTGCTGTACTGGATACCCCCAATGACAAGCGTGACCCCTATTTGCCCGACTATTTATTGGCTTTTTCCTATGTGAACGGTGGGTTGTTCAGCAGCGACGACATTGTGATCCCGCAGTTTACCGATCAAATTCGACTTGATCTGCTGCTGGAGGCGTCGCAGAGTTTTGACTGGTCGGGTATCAGCCCCACCATCTTTGGCGCGGCTTTTGAAAGCACGCTGAACCCTGAGACCCGGCGCTCGGGCGGCATGCATTACACCTCCATAGAGAACATCCACAAGGTAATAGACCCGCTGTTCTTGGACGACTTGAAAGCGGAGCTTGCCGCGATAGAGGGCGAGAAGGTCGAGCGAAATCGCAAGGTGAAGCTGCGGGCGTTCCAACGGAAGCTGGCTGGCATCAGCATATTCGACCCAGCTTGCGGCAGTGGCAACTTCCTTACCGAGAGCTACCTTTCCCTGCGCAAGCTTGAGAACCGTGTTCTGGAAAACTTGCAGGGCGACCAGATGGGTATGGGCTTCGATAAGGAGTCGAGCCCCATCCAGGTGTCCATCGGCCAGTTCTACGGCATAGAGATAAACGACTTTGCGGTAAGTGTTGCCAAAACGGCGCTGTGGATTGCCGAGGAGCAGATGATGGAAGCTACGCAAGAGATTCTGTCACAACCTTTCGACTTCCTGCCGCTGAAGAGCAATGGCAACATCCACGAGGGCAACGCTCTTCGTATGGACTGGAACGACGTGTTGCCTGCGGAAAAGTGCACCTACATCTGCGGCAATCCGCCGTTTTTGGGCGCATCGATGTGTTCGACTCAGCAAAAGCAAGAAATTGTTAACTTGTATGGCAAAGTAAAGCTCGCTAACTCTCTTGATTATGTTTCTGGCTGGTATTACAAGGCAAGTGAGATGATGGTTGCAAACCCTTCCATTCGTTCCGCTTTTGTGTCGACGAATAGCATTACGCAAGGCGAGCAAGTCTATCCGATCTGGCATACTCTTGGTGAGCGTTTCGGTGTCAAAATAGATTTCGCATGGCGAACGTTTGTGTGGGGCAGCGAAGCTTCGAGCAAAGCCCATGTGCATTGCGTAATCGTCGGTTTTTCGGTTGGGGATTTTTATGCAGACTCGCGCAGGTTGTTTACAGACGCAACGTCGGAACCATGCGTTGCGGCATCTATCAATCCTTACCTGATTGATGCAATTAACGTAATTCCCGAAAGTCGGAAATCACCCCTTTGCAACGTGTCGGCACTGTCGTACGGAAATAAGCCGACAGATAACGGCTTGCTTGTATTGTCTGAGCAGGAAAAGGAGGAGCTTGTTGCCCAAGACCCATGGGTTGAATCGGTTGTGCGCCCGTACATCGGTGCGAAGGAATTCCTCAACGGAAAAAAGCGCTGGTGCCTTTGGCTTCTGGGTGTTTCTCTTTCTGAAATAAAACTACACTCGGCAATTGCGGAAAGAGTTCGAGGCGTGCGTGAATTCAGGTCATCAAGTAGCGCAAAGGATACGGTTAAACGAGCAAAGGCTCCACAGGAGTTTTTCAGAACCCCTGTCCATGATGTTGCTTATATGGCAGTGCCTCGAACTTCATCGGAGCGAAGGCGCTACATTCCGATTGGATTTTTCGGAGATGATACGATTCCGAGTGATGCCACTTCGGTAATTGTTAAGGCGACCTTATATCAATTTGGCATTCTGGAATCCCAGTTTCACAACGCCTGGATGCGTACGGTGTGCGGTCGTTTAAAGAGTGATTATCGCTATTCGGGCGGCGTGGTGTACAACACGTTTCCCTGGCCGGGCGCAAGTCAGGGGAACCTGTCTGCGCCCGTCGAGCAGTTAGTCTCGCCCGAGGTCCGCCAGCGCATTGAGGCCTGCGCGCAGGGCGTGCTTGATGCGCGCGATGCGCACTCAGGCGCAACGCTGGCCAATCTGTACGACCCCGACAAGATGCCATATGATTTGCTAGCCGCCCACAAGGCACTTGATGCTGCGGTGGAGGCCGCCTACGGTGTGGACTTCAGCGGCGACGAGGAAAGAATTGTGGCGCACCTGTTCAAGCTTTATGCTCAAATTACAGAACATGTTAAAAAGTGACGGGGACTTTTTAACATATGCATCTGGTGTGTACCAGATGCGGCTCTGTTAAAAAGCGACAGGGATTTTTTTGTGCGCGAAACGCCCCTGCCGTCTGCGCCGTCCACAGCCTGCATTTTCATTTTTCCATGGTTTCTTTTTTCTGCCGTCGCCGAATAAAAAACGGTGTGTCAGTATGTATCGGTTATGTTACGACAGAAATCGGCTATGCTGTGCTGTTGAGATATCTTTTGGAATCAGAGAGGAAGCTTCATGGGTGGCTTTTTTGGGGCAACATCGCATCGCGATGTAAGTTTGGATGTGTTTTTCGGCGTAGACTACCACTCTCATTTGGGAACGAAGCGGGCTGGCATGTGCAGCTGCCGTGCGGATGGCGGTTTTGAGCGCGAGATCCACTCCATTGCAAACACGCCGTTCCGTACGAAGTTCGAAAACGATCTGGATAACTTTGCAGGCTCGGCTTGCATCGGTTGCATTTCCGATAAAGACCCGCAGCCGCTTATTGTTCGCTCCCACCTGGGGCTTTTTGCGCTGGCATTCACGGGCATCATCAACAACAAGCGCGCTTTGACCGATGCGTACCTTGATGACAAGCATCACCAGTTCACCGCCATGAGCGATGGCGGCGTGAACGACGTGGAGCTTATTGCCGCGCTCATCAACCAGAAAGACACCATGCTCGAGGGCATCATCAATGCGCAAAACGCTGTTGAGGGCACGGTCACGCTCATGATTATGCAAGAAGACGGCTCCATTCTGTGCGCGCGCGACATTATGGGTCGCCTTCCCATTCTTCTGGGCAAAGACCCCGATGGGTATGCGATTTCCTTCGAGTCCTTCGCGTATCAGAAGCTTGGTTACCAGGACGAATATGAGCTTGGCCCGGGCGAAGTGGTCAAAGTGACTGCCGATGGCTACGAAACGCTCAAAGAGCCTGGCACCGACATGAAGATTTGCGCGTTTTTATGGAGCTACTACGGGTATCCTAATTCCACGTACGAAGGCGTGAACGTCGAAGTCATGCGTTATCGCAACGGTGCCATTATGTCGCGTGACGAAGAAGCCGCTGGCGTGCGCCCCGAAGTCGATTACGTTGCCGGTATTCCCGACTCGGGCCTGCCGCATGCTATTGGCTATGCGCAGGATTCGGGCATGCCGTTCGCGCGTCCGTTCGTGAAATACACGCCCACGTGGCCGCGTTCCTTCATGCCGGGAAATCAAGCGCTGCGCAACAGGGTTGCCCACATGAAGCAAGTGCCCGTGCATGACCTGATCAAGGATAAAAAACTTTTGTTTGTGGACGACTCCATTGTGCGCGGAACCCAGCTGCGTGAGACCGTGGAGTTCCTGTATGAGAACGGCGCGAAGGAAGTGCACATGCGCTCTGCGTGCCCGCCCATTATGTACGGTTGCAAGTACCTGAGCTTCTCCACGAACAAGTCCGACATGGACCTTATCGCGCGCCGTAAAGTGCAAGAGCTCGAAGGCGACGAGGGTCAGAAGCACTTGGATGAATACTCCGATGCTTCCACCGAGCGCGGTAAGTGCCTTTTGAAGTCCATTTGCGAAGAGATGAAGTTCGATTCGTTGCGCTATCAGTCGCTCGAGGGCCTGCTTGAAGCCATTGGCCTGCCGCCCGAGAAGGTGTGCACGTACTGCTGGAGCGGCAAAGAGTAGCGCGCAAGCGTTGTTGACATAAGGAGTTTTCGTTCATGCTCAAAAAATGGGAAGACCTTCCCGCCGAAATGCGTTGTCCCGCGGTTCGGGAATATTACGACATACTCATGACGCGGCGCGGGGGTATTTTCGCAAAACGCCTGTTCGATATTGTGGTGGGACTTGTGGTGTTCCTGATTCTGTGCATTCCGATGCTCATTATCGCCATTATGATCAAGCTTGATTCCGAAGGCCCCGTTTTCTACCGGCAAGAGCGTGTAACAACGAATGGGAAGCTTTTTCGCATCCATAAGTTTCGCACCATGGTGGCGAATGCCGACAAGATTGGCACGGCGGTCACCGTGGGCGGCGATGCACGCATCACGAAAGTGGGAGCGAAGCTGCGCGACCATCGTCTTGATGAATTCCCCCAGGTCTTTGACGTGTTATCGGGCAATATGAGCTTTGTGGGCACACGTCCGGAAGCTGTGAAGTACGTTAAGAAATACACCGACGAGATGAAGGCGACGCTGCTTCTTCCCGCGGGTATTACCTCTGAAGCATCGATTCGCTACAAGGATGAGGCGCAGCTTTTGGACGCGGCGACAAACGTTGACGACGTGTACATGAACGAAGTGCTGCCCGAGAAAATGAAGTACAACTTAGAGAGCATTCGCAATTTCAGCTTCTGGGGAGATATCGCCACGATGTTTCGCACGGTTGCCGCAGTTGCGGGCAAGGAGTATTAATAAGAGTTCTAACAGCGGTTTTACTTTTCGCGGTGTGTTTTGACACCAAGGGGAAGTGCGAGCTGCAGCATAAAGGATAGGCAGGCGATCAAGCGATGGAGAATGAAACACGCAACGCGTTGAGCGTGGGTGCCGCAAAGGGGGCGGGGTGCCATTCCGCCTATGAAGGTGCGCGCATGACGGGCGCCCAGGCGGTCATTGCCGCACTGGAGTGCGAAGGCGTTACGCATGTGTTCGGATACCCGGGCGCTCAAGCCATTGCCATGTACGATGCTTTGTATGACTCGCGGCAGATCACGCACGTGCTTGCGCGTCACGAGCAGGCCGCCGTTCACGAAGCCGATGGTTTCGCGCGCGCCACGGGAAATGTTGGTGTTGTTCTGGTTACCAGCGGCCCTGGCGCAACTAACACCGTTACGGGAATCGCAAATGCATACCTGGACAGCATTCCGCTGGTCGTTATTACCGGTCAGGTGCCTACGAGCGTTATCGGCACGGATGCGTTCCAGGAATCTGACACAATGAGCATTACCATGCCGGTGGTAAAACACAGCTTTCTGGCGCAAAAAGCAGCGGATTTGCCGCGCATTATTCGCGAAGCATTTCATATCGCCATCACGGGCCGACCGGGCCCGGTGGTTATCGATGTTCCTTCGGACATCGCGGGCCAAGAGCTCGTATTTGCCTATCCCGCGAAAGTCAATATCCCGTCGTATAAGCCAACGTATAAGTGCAATGCAAAGCAAGCGAAGGCGGCGGCCGCATTGCTGCAAGAAGCGCAACGACCCATTATCCTTGCAGGTGGCGGCGTGATTTCTTCGGGTGCGCAAGATCAGTTGCAAGAAATCGCGCACCTTTTGCAAGCGCCTGTTGCGCTCACACTTATGGGAAAGGGCGCATTCCCCGCAGCCGACCCGCTGAACTTGGGCGCTGTTGGCATGCATGGTTCGGCGCGTTCGAACACGGCATTGATGAGTGCGGATGTGCTTTTGGCGGTGGGCACGCGCTTGTCGGATCGCGTGACGGGCGCTATGAGCGCGTTTGCACCTCACGCAAAGCTCATTCACGTTGACATCGACCCTGCGGAAATCGGCAAGCTGCGCGAAGCCGATGTTCCCATTGTGGGCGATGCGCAAGCGGTTTTATCAGGGCTTTTGTCTCA
>CAKUOV010000061.1 GCA_934670115.1 uncultured Eggerthellaceae bacterium | reverse complement strand
TACTCCAACAACGAAACGTACCAGGCCTATTTCTACAATTACGGACGTTGGCCGCTGGAAGAGTACAACAGCATTGGACACGTGGAGAACTTCTCTTGGAACGGCTGGACGGCCTCTTATACGGCAGAAGACCTTTGCCGTATGTGGGTCGTGTCGCAGGATTACCTGTTGGGCGGCACCGATAATGCCGCATGGCTGCGCGAGACACTGGAACAAAACAGCGCTGGCATGACGCGCATGTCCGTTTCTAAATACGGCGCAAGCCCTGTGTACGCGAAATCGGGTTGGACCGACAATGCGCGCACGGAAGGCTGTCTGGTTATGGACGGCGATCATCCGTACGTGTGCGCCATTATGTCCACCACGAACATCAATCACTCTGACCTGGTGATGAATCTGGCCGATGCGCTGTATCGCGCTCATCGCGACTTGGTGATTTAAGCGCAGTGTCGCAGCGGCTTTGACGTCGCGACGGCAAGAAACGCCGACAACGGGAGCGGACAGTGATTCCGCTCCCGTTTTTTACGACCCCTCCGCCTTCTGCGCGATTACCCGATAAAATCTAGCATTTTACTAGGAATTTCTTTCCCCTCAGCAAAGTAAATGCAGCGTTACCTCCCATAGAGCAACGTCAGCAATTGACTCATTTTTCCTAAAATATCACAATTTTGCGAATTTTGCGCAATAATGGGCACTGTTCAGACCAACCGAACGCCCTCCTGCATGAAGGACGCTCAAAAAGAGAGAAGAAGAAGAAATGCAGTCGTACAACAAGTACTCCAGCATGGACAGCTGGCTCAACGCCGTTCTTTCCACGCGTCACAAAGTGCCCCAGCCCATTGCCACGTTCCCCGCAGCACATATTTTGGGCTGCACCGTTGAAAGCCTGGCGAAGAATCCTGCCGGCCAAGCGATGGGAATCAAGCTGATGGCCGAAAAATACAACATGAGCATTGCCATGGGCTTCATGGATCTTTCCGCAGAGGCAGAGGCTTTTGGTGCTAACTGCATCTATCACGAAGAAGAAGTGCCCACCATTTCCGGTGCCATTGTTGAATCCGAAGAAGACGCCGATGCACTGCAAATTCCCGAAGTTGGCGCAGGACGTACCGGCACGTACCTAAAGGGCATCGAGATGGCGCTGCACCTGATTGACGATCGCCCCGTATTCGCCGAATGCATTGGACCGTTTTCCCTGGCAGGACGCTTGGTTGACATTACGGAAGCCATGGTTTTGTGCTATGAAGAGCCCGACATGATGCATACCGTGCTTAAGAAAGCTACGACATTCATCATCAACTACATTAAGGCTTATAAGGAAATTGGCGCGCACGGCGTACTGATTGCCGAACCGCTGGCAGGCATTCTGTCCCCCGCCCTTGTCGATGAATTCTCATGCCAATACATGAAGCAAATCGTGGATGCATGCCAGGACAAGGATTTCCTGGTGTTCTATCACAACTGCGGCAACAACGCCGTCTTGCAAGCCGACGACATCTTCGCTATAGGCTGTAAGGGATACCACTTCGGCGACAAGATTCGCCTGAAAGATATTATGGAAAAGGCGCCGTCCGATGTAATCGTCATGGGCAACGTAAGCCCGTCCGAGGAGTTCTTCAAAGGAACGAAGAAGTCAATTCGCATGGCAACGTATCGCGTCATGCATGACTGCTATGATTACGATAATTTCTGGCTATCTTCCGGCTGCGATGTGCCTGCGTTGGCTGATCCCACGAACATTGCTGAGTTCTTCAGTGCGGCCGAGGATTTCTACAAGTGCCACGATATGTATGAAGTGCTGCAAGCAAACTTTGATGCAAAGTATTTTGAACTGGCCAAGTAGCATTCGTGAACTGCTCGGATTTTTGGCGCCCGTAGAGGGCACCCAAGCAAACATCGAGCATGATTGATAAGCGAACCCTTCTCTTTCGGACCCGCATTTTCGCTTTCAGGATTATCCCTCATCCCCTTTGGTCCTGAACAGGCGAATATGCGGGTCCCTTTATTCCCTTATCAAATTGTCTGCTTCCCTATAATTCCAGATCGAGTGAGTCAAAACTAGAAAACGATGCCGCAGTTGCGCACTCAAGCAACACCGCAGCAGCTTCTGGCTGCCCAAAAGAAGACGCTTGCGCCGCATAAGCCGCTTCTTCGCCACAAGGAATAAATCCCTGGTCAGCAAGCCATTTGACGGACGCTGATTCGTAACGCAGGCTCTGCAAAATGTCGCTTACTCTCACACGCGCGAAATCCTCACACGCGGGCGACAACGGCGCGCCGCCAGCCGCCGCTAATTTCACAAACCCCGCAGCCAAGGGAAGCTGAAGCGATGGACGCACCTGGTTATCAAACGAACCTTCGGGCATGATAAGCACTTCCAAAGAAGCAGGCGGCACAAAACTCTCGGGGATAGAGCGGCCATCAAGCCACACTTCGCGGATGCGCGTGCATCCCGTAAAAACATTGCTGCCAAAAGCGTCCACTCCCGCTGGAATACGCACTGACTCCAACGAAGAACAACCGTAAAACACGTCGTCCACCAGGGAATTTAGCGTTGCGGACAGCCGCACGAAACCCACCGACGAACAGCCGTAGAAAGCATCGCGTTCCAGGCTGGTAAGCCCTTCGGGCAAGACAGCCGCAGACAAGGCAGTGCACTGCGCAAATGCCCAGGAGCAAATACTCTTCAAGCCGTGCGGAAATGCAAACGTGGTCAACGCCGCACAGCCGCGAAATGCGCTGTAGCCGATCTCTTCAAGACCGCCTGCATCGCCTTCAGCGAACTGCACGTCTTTGAGCGCCGGACACGATCCGAACGCAAGTTTTCCAATTGAACGCACGGTGGAAGGAAACTGCACGCTTTCAAGCGAAGTGCACCCTTCGAAAACGCGTTGCGGTATCTGGGTAACACCTTCGGGGATAACAGCGTGAACGACTTCATTCCCGCAGACGCAGCCTTTGCTGCCGTTTTGTTCGCTCCCACTCGCGGGTATTTCGCCTTCTGTTACACCGCAACCCTCATCAACGAACAGCTTTGCGCCGTTCGAGAGCGGATTAGCACGAAACCCCTGAAAATCAATGCCGAACCACATTTGCAACGAGGGCACGTGGACTTCCTCAAGCGCATCGCAATTATTGAACGCGAACTCCCCGATTGTTTGCACAGGAGCCAAAAACGTTACTTTCTTTATACTCTTGCAATCAGAAAACGCGTTTTCCCTGATAGAAGTAACGTTCTCAGGAATAACGACGCACTCATCTTGCCCGCGATATTTCACGAGCAAGCCGTTTACTATCTCAAGTCCTTCCAACATAGGCTCTATTTAACACCCAGCTCGTCCAGGCCTTCAAGCGATTGAATTTCCGACAGCAAATCAAGGCCGCGGTCGGTCAACAGCAAGCTCTTGTTGTGTTTCATGTACTGCTCGGAGCCGTATTGCCCCACGAACTTCACTGTCAGCGGATCCAGGGAAAGCTTCGTGGTAAGCACCAGCGACTCCTGCGAGCTTTCGCCCAGCGCACCATCCAGGAACGAAAATGCATTATCCAGGGAGTTCACTCCCGTAGAAGCCAAAGCACGCTGCTCCTTCACGCGCGCATTATAGGCCGCTTTCGCTACGTCGAACGGCGTTGTCGCAACGTCGCCTGCACCAGCAGCAGGCTCGCTACCAGCACCCGCTGCAACCGCACTCGCCAGCGCCTCCAAACAACGCACGTGTTCCGCTTTTATCACGGCAGCATCGCCCGCAAGGGATGCTGCCTTCGAAGATTCTCCCACGTCAGGAGCTTCTTTTGCTGTCTGCGCCGCTTCCATCAACAACCGCGATCCCTCGGAGAAGCTGCATGAAGAAAGCGCGTCTTTCGCCGCGACTAAATCCGCACGCGTCAAGAACAACGCCTGTTCCAGCTCGATAGCGTCATGAACACGATGCTGCAACGCATCGGCCAAAATGCCGACAAGCGCCAAACGCTCGTCAAAACGCGCTGCCTTAACACGCGCGCCCGGAACTGATGCATCGCAACCATCAAGAATGTCGCTCACCTTATAGTCATCCTGGTACTTGCAGAACAGCTCATAGTACGCAGCAAACTCCATGGCCGTGGCGTCATCCTGCAGATATTGGCGTACCAACGTCTCATTTGCCGGCAACCCCACACGCTCGTACGTCTGCAGCATGCGCGACAAGTCTTCCCAGCCACGCGCCGTGACCAAGCTCATGCCACGCGCCGATGCCTGCACTTTGTAGAAGCTGCCCGGCTTGTTGTCCAGGAATGTCGTTACCGCCGGATGCACGCCATGTGCCGCCGCATATTCCTGCCATACCTCCAGGTCGGGCTCGACATCAATGCGCTTCAGACGATCCATCATGGCGGGGTCGAACTCACGCGCAGCACGATTGTACTCCGGCGGATTGCCCGCCGTCACAATAATCCACCCTTCGGGTAACTCATGCATGCCGAACGTCTTATACTGCAGGAATTGCAGCATGGCGGGAGCAAGCGTTTCGGAAACGCAATTAATTTCATCAAGGAACAATATTCCCTGATGAACGCCTGTTTTTTCCTGTGCACGATACACCGAGGCAATAATCTCGCTCATGGTATATTCGCTAATGCTGTAATGGTGCCCATCAAAATCTTCCTGAGCAATGAACGGCAGGCCCAGCGCGCTTTGACGCGTATGGTGCGTAATGGAGTAGCTCACGAAGTTGATGCCAGCTTCGCGCGCAATCTGAGACACCACGGCGGTTTTGCCCACACCCGGAGGTCCGAACATCACAATCGGACGCTGCATATGAAACGGAATGCAAGGCAATCCATGATCATCTTTTGCCAGATAAGCGCTGATAGCACCCCTGATTTGCTCAGTTGCCTGCTGGATGTTCATATCGTTTCCTTTCCTCTTCCAGCGCGTCTCCGTCAAGCACCACCTGCGCCGCCCACGACGGCACGCTTTCGGGACGATAATCTTCATCGTAGAACACAAACGCAACGCAATAGTCGGGCATGTTCTCTGGATACGTCCCCCAACCATCGGTAAAGTACACCAAACCGCCCAAATCCGTAAAAGCACCGTCGTTCACCAGGGCATTTACGTATTCAAACGCAGGACGAAAGTCCGTGCCACCGCCGCCATGGATCGTCGCATGATTCGCCCACGTCTTCAGCTCGTCGGAGCTGGTGATAACGTCGTCGCTGCGAACTTGCGCATCAGCCTGGATCACGTGGACCTGCACTTTTTGATGGAAGCTTTCCGTGGACTTTAAAATATCGAATGTCGTGGTCACAAAACGACGCACCGTATCGCCCTGGACGCTTCCCGATGTATCAATGACCAGCACAAACTCACGAATGCGCTTCTCTTCGCGATATTCCAACGGCTCAATGAGCGGAACATTACCGTAAAGCTTTAAGCCGTACGTATAGAAAATGTAGTCAAACTCGTCCTCGGACAAGCGCATGACTTCACCCGGCGTAGCGAACTGTCGCAGGAACGCGGCATAATCCACACGCTGATGCGCCGCCTGGTTCAAATCGTCCACAAGCCCCGTTAAGTCCTGACCTTTTTTCTTGGCGAACGTCTGCAAGTTCACCGCCAAACCAGCTGCCACACCGCGCCATTCATCCTGCTGTTTACGCAGTTCAGATGGCGATTTCCGCAGCGCATTCCAAGCGGCGCGCTGATTCGTCCACGTACCCGCCGAAGAAACCTGGCGAAGGCCCCTGCCTTGCTGCTCGGTCTCATACACCACTTGAGCATCCCCTGCAGCGTTCCCTTGCGAGCGCTCGGGGTTTTCCCGAACTTCATCAGCCGCGCCGGCATCGACCTCACCCGAAGCCGCGCCTGCACCACTCGGGTTACCCTGCGCGGAGCCCTTCTGACCTTCCGAACATTGCCCTTCACTGCACTCACCGGGCAAGGAATCGGCTTCGTCTTCGGAGTCATCGCTGTCGAACGCATACCATGCACCATGGTTGTCCGCGTGGAAAAGCTTGCCCCAACGCTCAACTTCGGAAGCCCACTTTCCTTCGCACAGACGATGATAGATTTTTTCCGCCGTGGGACGACATCCCAAATCAAGCTCAACGCGATGCAAAATAGCTTGAGCGCTTAAACCACGTTCACCAGGCCTTATGCCGCAGCAATCCATAACAGCGCGCTCGGTGGCCATGTCGCATGCCAAATCCCACAACGGCTGATTGATGGCAGCACCCACATACGGATGCAGGAAAACGCAGTGCATCACCGCATGCAGAAGATCATGCGCAGGAGCTTTTTTGCTCGCGCGATAGTCCTGCAAAACAGCGGCGGTGTCGTAGTACAGAAAGCGTCCGTCTACAGCGAAGGCGTCACGGACGGGCGTTTCTCCCTGAGCGGAGACCTGAGCGGAGCCCCCGCCGCCGCGCTCATTGCCACAACGCCCCGCTTCGCCAACCGCACCAGCAACGCCGCAAGCGGCACCCGCGCTGGACTCTTCTCCAGTCGCAAGCGCTTCGCCCTGAGTGGAGCCCTCACTCGCGGGGGCACCAGTCTCAGCGTCTCCAACGGGAACCATCTCAAGACGGCCCACTGCTGCGGACAAGAAGTGATTTTCAGACAAAACAGTAGCCTTCGCCAAGTCGATAACCTGGCGAGCCAACACATCTGCTTTGTCCCAATCAAGTGCCATAGCGGCATTATAGTTCAGGTTTCCGCGCGTCCCACCCATCGCGCATGCAGACGTTACCTAAACGTGCCCGCCTGTAATGCGGGGCTATACGCATCCAATACACCTTCATGCAAGGCAAACCCGAGAAATTGACAAGTTTCAGAAGCTTTTGGAACGAAACCCGCTTCGAAAGCGACTTAAGACGTTGCAGCAAGCACTACTTTTCAACGTTTCCCCAGGTCGCGCGTTTCTGTTCCTTCTTCAGGTTGGCTTTATGAACCCGCGAAATTCCAAAAGCTTCGGAAACTTGCCAATTTGCAGCAAGTGCTCTGCACGGCACAAATCCAGCAAGAAGAAAGCCCGGGCAAAGCGCCCAAAAAAAACGCTGCCGCACTACCCACTACCCCGCGAAAGACGCTAGAACGTCTTTTGCCCCTCAAACCAAGGGAGCCCTAGCTCTTTTCTGAGCAATGCGACGCGCTCATCATAATCTTCCGGCACGGGACGTCTTCTTTTTCCCAGCGCGCGACGAATAGCATCGGCAGCCATGGCCAAATCGGAAGGACTGTCAAGCTGAATGCTTGTTATGCAAAGCAGCGTGTAGCCCATGCTGATAAGCGTGTTACGTTTTTCCGAGTCGCGGTAAATACCGTATTTATGCGCGTGCGCCGCATCACTATCATATTCAACTGCAACTTTTTCCCGAGGCCACAGCAAATCCGCAACGAAAAATTGGCGTTTACCAGGCAAGTTGTATTTTTTTGGAATGTCAATTCGCCTATTCAAAGAGGCGCCCGAAAGACCCATGCCGCCATACCTTAGCGGAAGAGACAATACGCCCAGCGCAGCTGTTTCGCGGGGCGAAGCGCTATTATCAACAAGGTATTGAGCGACTTTTCTCGCCTCAACCACGCCATAAATATCACTATGAGCATCAACGAACGCACGCAGCTGACTGACTGACAATATACGTTCGCGCGCAACAACACCGAATTCGCTTTCCTCGCTGAGAGCGAAAGAGCCGCAAAGAGCACACCCGTAGAGAAACGCCTGGCCAAAGCTAGCGTTACGTGATGTCTGAACAAAACTAAGCTGCGGACTCGCAATAAAGATTCTTGGTGCAAGCTGGATAAATGCTCCCCGAGAAAACGGTCCGGCATGCGTGTGAAACACAACTTCCTGCTCTCCCCTTGCCAATGAGCAAAATGAATCCGTGAGCACGTGAAGAGGCACTGTCTCGAAAGGGGTGCCGCGCACTATTTCTTGAACCTCACGAGAAGAAGAAACGGCATTTGCAAGCGATGAACAACGAGGTTGGGCGCGCAAAGTTTGGGAGCCGCTTACCGCATACTCCCAATACCATTGTGCCGTCTCATATCCTAGGTATAAACACTTCATGGGGAAAGCATACTCGCTTTTCAAGACATGAAGTGTTGATCAACACCCCCGCGCGGCGAAAATTTTTCAGCGAAGCAGGCAGGTCACCGCACGTCCCACCTGTCGAGCGCTCAGACGTTACCTAATCATGCCTGCCTGTAATGCCAAAGCTTGGCTGCATCACTACGGGCGGACGCAGTGGTGCAACTCTTGCACAGCGATGCGCGCCTTCTTTTGCCCTTCGATAACCTGATCAAGCTGGCGCCCGTAATACGAAAGGCCGTCCTCGATAAGCCGGTAATAGCCAAGTTCCGCCTCGTTATACAACCGAAGCGCTTTATCGGGATCGGGCTGCAAGAAGCCATTGATGCCAGTCATCAGATAATCGGCCAAGTGGTGCGCCGCACGTGCCGCAAGGGGCGACTCGCCTGCCGCATGATATGCCCGAGAATACATGTTCCACGCTGTTCGCTGACTCTTTGGGACACCCTTGCCACTTGCATATAAGTCACCCAGCTTCCAATAACCCTCGGGGTTGTCGGCCAACAGAGCCGCACGCGCAAAACATTCGTACGCACGCAAGTAGTCGGGTGCCATTCCACGCCCGTAGTAATAGAGATAGCCTAAATTGACTGAACTTTGATCATCGCCGCGATCGGCGCCCAGCTCATACAGCTCGCGTGCTGTGCCATAGTCCTCTTCGGTTCCCGCATTATCAGTATCGTGATACATGTTTGCAAGATTGCAACACGACCCCGCATCGCCGCAAGCAACCGCGTGCTCATAAGCGCGCTTGAGCAAACGACGAAAAGCATCGTTGCTACTTGCTTGCGCGACAACCTCCAAGTGATCGTTGATTATGCTCAGCATCCACTCGAAATCATCGGTTGCCGCCGCACCGCAAATGGAAGAGATAACATAGAACGGCTCTTCATCAAGGGAGTTGCGCAACGATGAATCCGCATACTCCGTATCACTCAATACCATCCAGTCGGTATATTCCTTATCGGTAAGTTTCTTGCATTCCATAGCGTGCCCCTTTCCTGTTTGCGGCTTAGTTCTTTGCGCCCCAACGCGTACGTAAAACACCTTTTCGCAACAGAATACTCCCCTGTAAAGCAATTGCGGGGGCAAAACAACGGACATGCTGAAATTTAACCGCGAACCAGAACCGAACCGGGGTCGGAACCCAGGGCAAACTCAGCGGCAAGCCACCGCCAGACTGCCATCGAACCGCCATCAAATCAGCGTCCGCCTGCCAACCCGTAAACCGTTATACCCTACCGCAAACCAGCGCCACCAAAATGTTTCAAGCTGGTAAAAACTACCGTGAAAAACCCTGAGTATCGAAAAATCACCCAGCGATATGTGTTGACATCTCCCAGCAAAGGACTAGAGTTTGCCACCGAAAAACGCTACGACACAAAATGTAAGGAGATGTTGAACAAATGAATAGCGTTGTGGTCGTCTTGGTGTGCGCCGCTATCCTGCTGGTGGGATACGTTGCATACGGACGTTGGGTTGCGAACAAGTGGGGGA
>CAKUOV010000060.1 GCA_934670115.1 uncultured Eggerthellaceae bacterium | reverse complement strand
ACCGTCGGGGACTCGAACCCCGGACCTTGGGATTAAGAGTCCCCTGCTCTACCAACTAAGCTAACGGTCCAAGAAAAAACTGTGTTGTCAAAAGTGCCTGACTATTATAATACGTACATTTTAGAAATGCAAGAACTTTTTTTCAGGCGCGCTGGGGTGGGTAAAGGGACTCGAACCCTCGATCTCCAGAGCCACAATCTGGCGCCTTAGCCAACTAGGCCATACCCACCATGCGCGAGGAATCAGTATAGAGATTAACGCGATTCGATGCAAGAGCTTTTTTGAAAAAAATAATGCTCCCCATTTTTCAGGGGAGCATTGAGGTTCAAAAAGGGAAGTTTTGCGTTCGACGGGCATCGTTCGCGCGGCATCGCGGCTTGCGCCGCCCCATACCGTGGTAGATGCATCAAAGGACTAATTCAAGAAGTCCTCGATGATTTCCGCTTCCGCTTCTTCTTCGGTCAAACCCAGCGTCATGAGCTTCGTGATTTCTTCGCCGGCAATCTTGCCAATGGCTGCCTCGTGAATGAGCATGGCGTCTTCGCAAGCGGCTTCGATGCCGGGAATTGCCTTCACTTTAGCGTTGCCCATGATAATGGCGTCGCACTGCACGTGGCCATGGCAGGCGGCTTCGCCGATAACCAGCGGGTTGAACGTTTGTGTGGAGTTATCCTGAGCAACGGAGCGGCTGATGACCTGAACGTTGGAGCCTTCGCCCTTGAGTTCGATCTTCATGTTGGATACGGCAACTTGGTTGTCGTGGGTGAGCAGGCGCTCGGTCAAAATGAGCTTTGCGCCCGCGCCGATTTCGGCGTTTGTGTCGCGCACCGTAGAGCTTACGCCGCGCACCTGCACCATTTCCATCTCGCAGAAGGAATTTTCCTCCAGGTATACGTTGGTGGTGGGGTTCAGAATGCGCTCGCCGGTGCCTGCGCCTTCGCCGTAATGCTTTTCAATGTACTTTACCCGTGAGTTTTTACCCAGGTAGAACGTGTGGATGCCATCGTGCTCGGAGCTTTTGTGGCTATCGTTGTGAATGCCGCAGCCGGCGATGATGGTCACGTCGCTGTCTTCGCCCACGTAAAACGTGTTATATACCACGTCTTTCAGGCCCGCTTGCGTGACGATAACGGGAATGAACACCGACTCGCCTTTGGTGCCCGGCTTGATTTTAATATCGATGCCGGGATGATCGGTTTTTGTCTCGATGTCAATGTAGGCAGAAGACGAGCGCGAGACCAGCTGCCCGTCTTTGCGGATGTTAAAGGCGCCTTTCGGCATGCCATGGATGTTGGCGATTGATGCCAACAGGCTTTCATCAATGGGCGAAAGATCAACAGCCATTGAGTCCTCCTTATGGATAAGCGGGCAATCTGCGCGCCCGCGAAGGTTGCAAGGTAAATGCTGCTGCGCGCCAAGTTTCGCGCGCGCAACGTAAAGGCCGCGCTAGCAGGTGGTCGGAATTTCGGTCAGATGCAGCTCGGTGGGCTGGCTCAGCTGGCACTGGGGCGTTCCCTTTGCCACAAAGCCCAGCTTGGGAAGCAGTTCCTCGGGCGTGCCGGTTTCAAGCACTTTGCCGGCGCGCAGCAAGATGATCTCGTCTGCCAGCTGGATGATGCGTTCCTGATGCGAGATGATCACAATGGAGCGGCCGTCGCGCGCGGCGTGAATGTCGCGGAACGTTTCGGTCAGGCGATCGAAGCTCCACAGGTCAATGCCGGCTTCGGGCTCGTCGTAAATGGCAAGCTTGGGGTCGCGCGCCAGAATGGTGGCAATCTCAATGCGCTTCACTTCGCCGCCCGAAAGGCTCTTGTCAACTTCGCGGGTCAGGTAGTTTGCCGAGCACAGGCCAACTTTTGCCAGGTATTCGTTGCATGCCAGCATAGGAAGTTTTTTACCTGCGGCAATGTCAAGCAGCTTTTTCACTTTCATGCCTTTGAAGCGGGCGGGCTGCTGGAAACCGTAGCCAATGCCCGCTTGCGCGCGCTCGGTAATGCCCAGGTTGGTAATGTCTTGTCCGTTGAACAGGATTTGTCCCGAAGTGGGTTTCTCAATGCCCATGATCAGCTTTGCAAGGGTAGACTTACCGCCACCGTTGGGACCGGTGATTACGGTGAAACGGTCGTCTTCGATGGTCAAAGATAAATCATCGATGATGCGTTTGGTCTCCTTTGCTCCTTCTGAAACGGGCACCTCGAATACGAGGTTCTTCAGTTCGAGCATAATTGTTTCTCCCTTTCTCATCTAATGTTTGACGCTGACAAGTTTAGCGCATTTGGCCGCCTGCTGCGCGTTTGTTGCTAAAGTGTTCTTGCGTCTGCGGTTTTGCGGGCGGTGCGGCGCGGTGTTCGCGAGCGTTGCGCTTGGTGCCCGGCAGCAGCTGCGCGGTTGAGCTGCTGTGGCAGCGCGTGTCGCGCGGCAGTGCGGGATGCCCTTGTCGCAATCCGAGGATGCCGCGGCAGCATGTGCCGCCCGCAAAACCGCCGTGGTGCCGTTAGAACAGCTCTATCGTGTTGAATTCCGTCTTCGCGTTTTCAATGATGGCGCGATTGCCAATGGTGCACATGCTTTCCTTGTTTGCCGCGGCTTCCAGCGTATCGGCAAAGGCGCGTACCGTTTCCGTCGTGCTTTCCAGCACTTCGCTGCGGCACTGCAGGCGGAAGTCAGCTGCGCGTCCCTGCAGGAACGCGTTGTTCTGGGCAACAATCATCGGACGCGGTTTCTGGGGGTTATCCAGCGCAGCCACGCTGCTAACCACGTAGCCGTCGAACTCGCGCGCAGAAGGCGTGAAGTTGCGCAGCCAATCGGCCGTGGCGCGGTAGCGTTCGAGCGTTTCATCGATACGTGGGTCGCGATACGAGTAGAACATGATGTCGTTTTTCGCAGGAACGCGCAGGCCGCCGCCGTAAGCGCCGCCTTTTACGCGCACTTCGTTCCAGATGAAGTCCAGCGAGCATGCATTTGCAACAATAAGCTGCGATCCGTGGTAGGGCAGCGCTTCGTTCAGCAAGCGACGGTCATGGCCGCAGGCGGTGTAGGTAACGTCTGCGGGAACAATGAACGCTTCTTTCTTGATGGTGGGGCGTGGTACTATCAAGGCGCGCTCCGGCTTATCGCCTGCGCCGGTGCTGGCGGGGGCGTCCAGGCAGCCCGTGCCGCTCAACGCATGCAAGAACGTTTCGTATGCCGCCTGCGTGCCCGTGAAGCTTGCCAGTACGTTGCGGGGGTCAAAGATGATGGTCGCCATTGCTTGGAGCTTTGCGGAAAGTTCATTTGCGCGCTCATCGAAATGCGCCAGCAAATCCTTCAGGAACACGTACAAGTCAATGCCGCTCACTTGCTGTGATACCAGGGCGCCTTCACGCAGATACGAGCATACGCGCTCCATAGCAACGCTGTGACCTGCGCCGATAAACATTTGCTCAAGCTGGATGCGCAGCTGCGTCAAAATGCCCTTAATACGCGCCGTGTCGGTAAAATCGGTATGAGCCGCAATCTCGCCAATGATATCCAGCGCTTCGGCCGTTTTCATCTCAAGGCACGATGCCCCCACACCTAAAGACAACGTGAAGGCGTGCGGGTCGTTATCGCTGCTCACGACTTTCGGGGCGAAAGTCAGCGCGCCCAGCTTGCTTTGGACCAGCGTGTCCAACTGCGCCGCGCTCCAGCGCTGCGTGGCAAGCTTGCCCATGACGAACGCAAGAACTGCGGTGTAGGGCAGCTGGTCGAATGGGATGGCGTCCATGTTGTAATAAAGCTGCAGGTACGTAATACCATGCGTTTCCAAATGATGGCGCAGACAGGGAACGGGTGCGTTTTCATCCAAGCCGTAAGCGCCCCACGGCTTTGCGTCGGTGATGTCTTTCGGCGAAAGCTGGGGAAGGGCGGCCACGGCGGCGGGATCGTCGGGCTGCTCTTGGGCGGCGCGCAGCGTTTTCACGGTAGCGTCTACGGCCGCGAAGCCTTCCGCACCCATGTTTGCGGCGGCTTTTTCCAAGCGCTCGGCTTCGGCAGTGTTCGGCGCGCCTGCTACCAGGATCTCTCCCGATGCTACATGGTTGTTTTGCAAGAACACTTCGCGCGCAAGTTGCTCAAAGTAGCCCTGGGAGAGCTGTTCGCGCAGGTAGGCGAAGCATTTCTCGTAACGTAGGCCTTCAACGGGGCAATTGTCATCGTAGAGCCAGCCGGCCAGTGCGCTCATGGCATTTATCACGCCGTCGGCGTATCCGAAATCGCGTTCGCGCAGCAAGAATTCCTCATGAGAGAGCGCCGCTTCAATGAGTTCGGGGTCAATGCCGCCTTCCACCAGGGCTGCAATGTGGTTCGTCACAAGCTGGTGGAACGTGGATAGCGCGCCCGGTTCGATGCCCTTCGCGTACGCTAAAACGTAGGGCTGCGCCATGCTGTCGCGCAAAACGAAGTCAATGTCGTCGGCAACGCCTTCGTCAAGCAGTGCGCGTTTTAGCGGCGCTTCGTTCGAGCCGCACAGGGCGTCAATGAGCACGCCCATGGCGTTTATGCGCGTGAAATCGCACGTCTCGCCCAGAACGTAGCCAATGCCGCAGCAGGCATTTTCCTGGGAGATGTCCATGGAAAGCGTGCCGCCCAGCGACATAACGGGCTCCTGGTGCGCAATGGTGCGCGCCTGCAGTGTGCCGCTTTCGCCGCCTGCGCCACTTTCGGGCTGCGCGGCGCAAAGATGCTGGTCAATCAAGGTAAGCATGGGCAGCAAATCAATGTCGCCGTATAAAATGATGTAGCTGTTGTCGGGGCGGTAATGCCGGCGATGCTCGTCAAGGAACTGCTCGTAAGTCAAGTTGGGAATGTCCGAAGGCAGACCGCCGGACTCAAAGCCGTACGGAGAGTCGGGGAAGAGCCCCGCGTTTATCAGGTCGCACAACATTTCCTCGGGCTCAGAGAGCGCGCCTTTCATCTCGTTGTAGACCACGCCATTGATGGCAAGCTGCGGTGCGGCTTTTGCGGTAGTACTTGCAGGCGCGGCTGCGGTGCTTGCGGACGTAGCGTCTGCGCTGCTCGCTTCGGCTCTTTCGGTTGCTGCATCTTCCGCGTCTTCCGCATCCCCTGTGTCTGCCCCTGCACGCTCGTAGTGCCAGCCTTCTTGCTGGAAGATGGCTTCTTTCTCGTAGATGGCCGGGTGAAATACCGCGTCAAGGTATACATCGGTCAAGTTCAGAAGATCCTGGTCGTTTGTGCTGGCCACGGGATACATTGTTTTATCGGGAAACGTCATGGCGTTCAAAAACGTCTGCATCGACGTCTTCAAAAGGTTCACGAACGGCTCTTTGACCGGGTATTTTTTCGAGCCGCATAAAACGGAGTGCTCAAGAATGTGAAACACGCCGGTGCTATCTTGCGGAGGCGTGCGAAACGAAATAGAAAACGCTTTGTTTGTATCGTCGCTTTTCAGGAACAGCAGACGTGCGGCCGTTTTTTCGTGACGCATCACATAAGCGCGTGCGCCAATTTCAGAAACATCGGTGGTATCCGTGAGCGTAAACCCCGTTTTTTCCAGCGTTTCCTTGAAAGCGCGTTCTTCTTCGCGCGTTTCGGCCGATTCGTCGATTGTATGTCCAACCATATCTTTGCCTTTCGGTGTCGATGTTTTTTCCGCCTGCAATTTTCCCTCAAAGCGCAATGCAGATGCAACATTTCTTTGCGATTGGCGCGTTGCGTTGCTTGCGTGCGTGGTTTCGCGTGCGTGGTACTCCGAATCATTGCTGTTTCGTGAGCGCCGTGCCGCGTTTGCATGGGGTCTCTCGTGTCGCGTTTCGTATCTAAGTGGGCTTAGCGTCTGCTGCGTTGTTTTGAATGACATCTTGTCGGAAAAAACGCTCTAAAACGCGCAAATCGACGGTACGGGGCAGGTGGAGGAGGTTCTGCTGCACCTGTTGTCACCGGGAGAATTTTGCGACCTGGGCTTTTGTTGGAAGTGGCTGGACTGAAGGGTCATGAATCGTCTCGTTTGCACCTCCGACCTGCCCTGTATCGTCAATCTGGGCGTATTCGCGGCAAAAAAACGACAAACTGCTTTTCTCGAAGGGCTCGATTCATGTCGGTGCCCGTGATTTCTTGTTTTTGGCGATTGGACGCACTGGCTGGCTGTTATCAAAGTCGTGCCGCATCGGTTTGAGCCCGTTTTTTCGATTGTGGCCGTTTTCCGACCTCGGTCAGTTCGATGTTTCAACAACGCACGCGTCTTTCTGATTGAAATTAAATGGTGAATGGCTGAAGCTACTGGCACTGCGAAGGCGACGGGTGGGCAAGCAGCTATAATGGCGAAGAATCAAGTTGGTGACAAACTTCGCTCGGACCGCGTTGGAACTGCGGTACGTTGGAATTACGGTAATAAGCTGCGATAATCGGTTGCGCTGGCAGCCCGTAATGAGTAGCAAGATTAAAGGAGGACAGCCGCTATGGCTCAAGATACCTATAATCATATTTCTTTCGAAGACGATGAAGAGGAAGTGTTTGTTGTAGGTGCTGCTGCGGCCTCGCCTGTTCCGACATCGCTTCGAAGCAAGGCTTCCGTTGCTGCGGAAACTTACGAAGATGCAGAAGAAATCGCAGATGAAGTGGCTGCTTTTTATGACGCAGCCGCAGAGGATGACTTTGATGCGTTTGTCGCGGGAGGCAAGGTGGATGCCGATACGCGCGCTGCTGCAGGAACATCTGCCGGTGTGCCGCGCGATGTGTCGGATGTAGCGGCAGGGAAGACAGCGGCAACAAGTGCGGCCAAGCGCCAGAAGAAACAGCGCAACAGCGAGCATGAGCAAACTGCCGAAGATCTGTTGAGCGAGCCTATGCCGCTTTTGCAGAAAATCATTATCGCTGCGGCGGTTGTAGGCGTTGCCGTTTTAGTGGCGTATCTTGTTTTAGCGTAAAGCTGAGTTCCCTTGGATTCGGGCAAGCGGCGTTTGGTCCCTTGTCCGATTTTTTTGCCCGCCGGCGTTTGCCGGGATGCTGAAAACGTTTGTTTGCAGCGTGCGGTTTTTCATCGCATTTCGCCATCTATCCAAAAAAATTCAACCGAAAAGGTGTTGAGCAACAGCCGCTCAGGTGTTGATCAACACCCTTTTTATTGTTTCCCCTCTTGCGCGTGGGTATTGTCCGTGCTACCAGACGACCCCGCAAAAAGGAGGATTTTCATGGAAACTTACATCAATAACGCAGCGTGCCGAGGTGCTGTTCCGTCCGCGCTGGAGGACTGCGAAATGAAATCACGCCGCTTTTTGGTTGCCAAGCTGCTTTCCGCTCGCGCCGACGCCCGCCTGCTGGCGGCGCCAACGGGCTTCGGCAAGTCGATGCTTGCCGCTCAATATGCCTCCCTGGTCTTTTCCTTTTGGCACGTGTTTTGGTTGGACTGCCAGGATTTGCGTTTCTTGCGCGCACTCAACGAAGGCACGCTTGACCAGCTTATCTGTCAGCGCGACCCCGAAACTGCACTGGTGGTATTCGATGACGTTCCATCGCTGAGTCCCGCGCAGGCAAAGGCGTTCGCGGAATGTGCAAGTAATTTGCTTGTCGCTGGCTGCGAAGTTCTTGCTTGTTCCACGCCCGTGTGCGCGGAAAGCTTTTCGAAAGGCGGCGCTTGGAATGTCGTTGCGGGCAGTAAGGCGCTGCTCGTGCAGAGCTCCGAGCAAGATCTTGCAAGCACGTACGCGAAGGAATCGGCGTGCGCGGCTCAAAAAGACGGCTGCGGCCAGAGCGGCTTTATTGCGCGTATTCCCGCAATAAACTGGGGAGAAGACCAGGGTGCGTTTCTTTTGGTCCGCGGGTTCGCTCTTGACGAGCTTCCTGTGGAAGATGTACTGGCGGGTTTGCTTCTTTTCGGGGCAGGTTCGGTGCCGGCTACCATGCTGCCGGCGTTGCCCGTTGACCTGACGCCTTCTTTTACGCGGCTGGTGCGGCAGTATCCCTATTTCGCGCATGACGATGTGAAGGGTTGTTACGAGACGCTTACCTGTGATGATGCTCTGTTCGAACGGGTGGTGATGCCGCTGTGCGCCGAAACGGTTTCGTTTCTGGAAGATGAAGACGTGCATACCTATGCGCGTTGCTTTGTTGATGCGCTGCTGGCAACGGGAAATTCCGATCGTGCGTGTTCGGCGGCTCTTGCTCTGCTGACCCGGGTTGAGCAAAAACGAGTTGCCACTGAGCAGGCGCTTTCTTGGGCGCTTTCGGCTCCTGATGCATTTGAGCGCATGGTGGAAAAGCTCGCCTGCGCCTGTCCTGCCAATGACGGAACGCTGGCGGCGGCGGCACTGTTTGCGCGCGTCGTAGGGAAGGAAGCGCCCGATGCCGCGCCCGATGTCGATTGTCTGTGGGCAAGCTGCGCGAATGAACAGCTTTCACTCGAGGCGCGCTGCCTGTATGCCGCGCTTGCCTTGCGCACCCAGGTTGATTCGCCTGATGGGGTTGCGGGGGTGACGGATGAGGCAGATGCAATAAAAGCGATGTCGAGCTATTTGCTTGCCCAAGCGAAAGCGGACAGATTGCTTGCATCGTGGCAGGTCCAGTTTCTCTTTTTCGCGTATGCGCTGGCGTTCTCGCAGGCACCCGATGAAGTAAGCTTCGGGGAGTTTGTTGATGCGGCTATCGAAGGGAAGAGCGCTCTCTTCAAGGGAGAAGGCGGCGCGCCCACCGCCGCACGCACGGGGGAAGCTACGCCTACTGCACACGAAGGTGCAGGTGAAGGCGCGGATGAAGGCGTTGCCGGTGAAGGTGCGACCGTTGCGACCGCCCCCGCTGCCGCACTGCGCATGTTGCAAGAAGCAATTCGGCGGTTCGCCGAGCATCCGACACCTGCTCCTTCGGTGGAAGCACCGCTTGCGCATCAAAGCCTTTTGGCGGCGGTTATCGCTTCTTGCTGGTGTGCTCAAGATGCAGCTTATGCCTTCGACGATTCACTCAAGCAGGAGTTTGCCGATGCGCTGACCGCCGCGCTGGCTCTTCCCGGCGCGACTCTTCCCCAAAAGCTGCATAGGAATATTACGCATGCGCTGAGCTGCTTGCAGAAGCCGGCCACGCAGGAAAAGCCTCGGAACAGGGAATCTACCTGGGATTACCATGTCGTCCCCATTCCGCATTTGCGTGTGAACTTGTGGGGCTGCTTCTCGGCGAATATCGGTTCGCGCACGCTTGATGCGCGCAGCTTCAAGCGCAAGAAGTCCATTGTTTTGCTGGCGATTCTTGCCTCGGAAAAGGGGCGCGGTTTCAATCGCGATTACCTGGTTGAGCTGTTGTGGCCCGAAAGCCCCCTGAGCTGTGCGCGCCGCAATTTCCATGCCGTTTGGAGCGATTTGCGCCAAGGCTTGCGCCTGGACGATGGCAGCTGTCCGTACCTTATTCGCTCGGGCGGCTCGTACCAGCTTGATAGCGCGCTTGTTGATTGCGATGCCCAGGAAGCCGAGCATTTATGCCGGTGTTTGCGCGATGCTGCTTGTACGCAAGATCAGTGGGACCGTGCGTTTTTGCAGCTCACGCAACACTTTTCAGGCGAGATGCTGCCCGGTGCGCCCGAAAACGAATGTATCGCACGTTATTGCTGCGCCGTGACCGAGCAGATAAACGATGCGCTTATGACGGCCGCCCAAGCGCTTTTCGACCGCGGTGACACCCTTTTGGCGCTGCAATACGCGAAAGAAGTAAGCCGGCGCTCCCCCGAGCGCGAAGACGCCTGCGGACTGATTATGCAGTCCCAAATAAGCCTGGGCCAAAGCGTGAGCGCACTCAACACGTTTTTGGGTTGCCAGCGTTTTCTGGCCGAGCAGCTGGGCGTTAAGCCATCGCCTGCTATCTGCGCTTTGTACGAGCAAGCGTTGGGCGGTGCCCGCTAGGTGGGGAAGAGCCCGGCGCCGGTGGGGCATATCCGGCAGCATCGCCCGCGCGTCTGCACTTGCCGCAGTCGAAATCGCTCGCGAGCCTGCCGCCCCCGCCAGAGCCGCCTTCGCCACCCATGCGCCCAGCTGCGCCCGCACTGCACCCGCACTGGCAGCCACCCATGCGCCCAGAGCGCCAGCAACATCCCCGCCCGCGCCCAGTCGCTCCACGTTACTTCGTCGCATTTCAAGCTATGGATTTTCTGCTGCTAAAAAAGATGAAAGCGCGCTCGTGGTATAGTACCTGACTTTCGAGCACGGATTTCATTTCTGGTGCTAAGAATTGAGCAACCCAGTGACCTGCGGTTATGTTGCGCCG
>CAKUOV010000059.1 GCA_934670115.1 uncultured Eggerthellaceae bacterium | reverse complement strand
CATCAGAGCAGATAGGCACGTAAATACCGGTCTCGGCAAAATATTCATCGCGCGCACGAGCGACTTCGATAACCGCCGTTGCCTGACCGCGACCAATGCCTTTCGTCTCACGCGTGATGCAGATGGAGCCGCCGCCGATGCCCACCTTGACAAAGTCGGCGCCACTTTCCGCCAGGAAACGGAAGCCCTCGGCGTCAACAACATTGCCAGCACCGATCTTCA
Organism: uncultured Eggerthellaceae bacterium; assembly: GCA_934670115.1. Lineage (GTDB taxonomy): Bacteria > Actinomycetota > Coriobacteriia > Coriobacteriales > Eggerthellaceae > CAKUOV01. The sequence continues at coordinate 10,198 of CAKUOV010000059.1, read as the reverse complement.
CATCGTTGCCGTAATGCTCGCGCACCCACTCAATCGTGAGCTTCTGCCAGTCGGAATAGCCTTCGGAAGAGTCAATGCACAAAACATCAACGCCTGCTTCGACCAATGCAGGAACGCGCTCGGCGTAGTCGCGGGAGTTAATGCCGGCGCCCACCATGTAGCGCTTGTGCTCGTCGAGCATTTCCAACGGATTCTCTTTGTGCGAATCGTAGTCCTTGCGGAACACGAAGGAAACCAGGTGGTCGTTTTCGTCAACAATGGGCAGGCTATTCAGCTTGTTGTCCCAGATGATGTCGTTGGCAACCTTGAGCGAGGTATCCACGGGAGCCACGATCATCTTCTCACGCGGCGTCATGATATCGGCAACCTTCGTGTCAAGGCCCATGCGGCTCAAACGATAATCGCGGCCGGTCACAATGCCCAAAAGCTTGCCCGTAGCGGAACCGTCGTCGGTAACGGGCATGGTGGAATGGCCGAAGCGCTCTTTCAGCGCAATCACGTCGGCCAGCGTCTGATCAGGAGAAAGATTAGCGTCAGAAACTACAAAGCCGGCCTTGTAGTTCTTCACGCGTGCGACCATGGCGGCTTCTTGCTCGATGGTCTGGTTGCCGTAAATGAAGGACAGGCCACCTTCCGTTGCCAACGCAACAGCCATCTTGTCATCGGAAACAGCTGCCATAATGGCGGAAACCATAGGAACATTCAGCGTAAGCGGGCATTCTTCTTCGCCCTTGCGATAACGCACCAGCGGCGTTTTCAGGCTAACGGAAGTCGGAATGCAGCTTGCCGGCGTGTGGCCGGGAACTAATAAGTACTCGTTGAAAGTGCGCGACGGTTCTTCGTAGTAGAAAGCCATGGATTCTCCTTGATTGTCCTGGGTTGCTCAACCTGGGTTTTACGTATAATTGGATTATTATACTCGCGCTTACTTATAAGCGCACCGAAATCAATCAAGCGGAACAGGAAATCCAATGAAAATCACCGTTTATTGCGGAGCGACCCCTGGAAACGACCCGTCATTCATGCAAGAAGCCCACGCTTTAGGCGCCTGGATGGCGCGCGAAGGCCATGTGCTGGTATGGGGATGCGGCGACACGGGGCTTATGGGAGCAGTGTCGGACGGCGTGTTGGATGCGGGCGGAAACGCGATCGGCGTGATTCCCCACTTCCTGCAAGAGGCCGAGGCGCCGTGTCCGCACAACCACAACGGACGACTGGTCAAAGAGGTCGTTGACGACATGCCCACACGGCGCAATCGCATGCTTGAACTGGGCGAAGCGTTTGTGGCGCTTCCCGGCGGCATGGGAACGCTCGATGAAATCAGCGAGGCAATTGCGCTCGCGAAGTTCGATATGCTCAAGCGTCCCCTTATCGTCATGAACGCGCACGGCTGCTACGATGCTCTCTTGCAGGCATTCGCCGATATGGTCGAGCAAGGCTTTATGGCGCATGAACTGCTTGACCGCATCTCCGTTGCTACGAATGCTGCCGAAGTTGCCGCACTGCTTTCATAAAGCTGCGACGTTTTCAGCTGCTTGTTGGAAAATCGATTGCAAATTCAGGCAAATCGACGATATTCGGTGGTTTTATTTTAGATAGCAGAACTATCGCAAATTCAGAGATTATCTGACCTGGGGTTTTTCAGGCGGCGACCACAGAAAAGGGGCTTGGCAACTCTGCCAAGCCCCTTTTTCTCGTCCGCAAACCACCGATTATCGTCGATTAGCCCGAATTTATAGGCGTTTTCGCAACAACCACTCCGTATTTCAGAGAAATCGAAGCACCCGGTCTTCCATCCACCCCGATTCGATTGCAGGCCCTCTAGCCAGCAGACAAGCCGGCTCGCCGTACTCTCACGCCGCAAACGCCGCGCTATTCGGAAAGCTGGAACGCCTTGTAGCCCTTATATGCCTCATAGATATCGGCCTTACTGGTTGCTTCCCACGGCGCATGCATGGAAAGAACAGCCACACCAGAGTCAATGACGTCCATACCGTACTTGGCGGGGATATACGCAATGGTTCCGCCGCCGCCAGCATCGACTTTACCCAGCTCAGCGGTTTGGAAGCTCACGTTCGCATCGTCCATAATGCGGCGCACCAAAGCAACGTATTCCGCAGAGCAATCATTGCTGCCACTCTTGCCGCGCGCGCCCGTGTACTTGTTGAACACCAGGCCGCGCCCCAGGTACGCAACGTTTTTCTTATCGAACACTTCCGCGTATGAGGGGTCGTAACCTGCGGAAACGTCTGAAGACAGCATACGCGAAGCCGCCAGGCAGCGACGCAGCGCCAAGGGAGAATCCTCGCCCGCAAGGCACAAAATCTCAGCCATGGTGTTCTCGAAGAAGCTCGATGCCATGCCCGTGGCGCCAACGCTGCCGATCTCTTCCTTGTCCACCAGAATGCACACCGCAGTGCGCGTGACGGATTCCAGCTCGAGTTGCGCCAGAAGCGACGTATATGCGCACACGCGGTCATCCTGGCCATAACCCAAAACCATGCTGCGGTCAAAGCCCAGGTCGCGCGCCGCACCCGCTGGAACCACTTCGAGCTCAGCGGACAGGAAATCCTCTTCCTCAATGCCGTACTTTTCCTGCAAAAGCTTGAGCGTCCAGGCTTTCACGGCATCCTTCTCGCTGGACGAAGCAGCGGTCGGAGCTGCGCCTTCACCTGCATCGGTGTCGCCTTCAGCCGTCACAAAGGGACGGTTGCCCACCAGGATATCAAGGCTTTCGCCCTCGACAATCTTGTTGCCCTTTTTGTCCATTTGGGCAGCTCCCAAATGCGGTAGCAGATCCGTCACGCAAAATACGGGGTCGCTCGGGTCCTCGCCCAGCGCGATGGTCACCACCGAGCCGTCCTTCTTCGCCACCACACCGTGCAGCGCCAGCGGCAACGTAACCCACTGGTAATTCTTGATGCCGCCGTAATAATGCGTGTCAAGCAGGGTGAAGCCGTCGGATTCGTACAAGGGGTTCTGCTTCAAGTCAAGGCGCGGGGAATCGATGTGCGCGCCCAGAATATTCAAGCCCTCGGTCAAAGGATTCGTGCCCAGCTGAACCAGCATAAGCGCCTTGCCATGCGTATGCGCCCACACTTTGTCGCCCGCCTTCAAGGTGCGACCATCGCGGATTGCCTGCTCAAGCGAAACATATCCAGCGTCCTGAGCTGCAGCAATAGCAGCAGTAGCGCATTCACGCTCGGTCTTATTCTGAGAGATGAACTCGATATACTTGGCGGCAAGACCTTCGAGCTCTTGCACATCCTGCTCGGAGTATTTCTTCCAAGCAACTTCTCTTTCCATGTCAAAATCCTTTCAAACGTACCACTAATGCCCACCGCAAAACGCGGAATAATGACGAAGGGATCGGAACTGCCGCGCTGCAGCCAGCAGAAAGCCAGCAACGCCGCACGCTGGCGCGCAGGCGGATTCCGCGGCCGTGGGCAAAGCAGCCCAGCGGAACAAGCGCGCAACATCCGCCCCGCAAAAAGCCTGCCCTACTGCGCAAGCTCGGCAACAAGCGCGTCCATTTGTTCCTGAGCGGCTGCATCTGCCTCAAGCGCGCCGCGCAAGGTCACCACGGTTTCGGCAAACGTAAGATTTTTGCAACCCTCCAGCGCCGTACGCATAACACGCGCCGCCGTAGGCGCCCACGACCCGCTCTCCATCAGGGCAATCGTGCGATTCTGATACGCATGGTCAATCAAGTGGTGGATGAAGTCCTTCATGAACGGGAACATATCGCCGTTATACGTGGTGCTCACCAGCACCAGGCGGTCGTAGCGGAACGCATCTTCCACCGCTTCGGCCATATCGTCGCGCGCCAGGTCAAACACCGAAACGCTTGGCACGCCGGCATCTTGCAGCTTCTGCGCCAGCACAAGCGCCGCTTGCTTTGTGTGACCGTAAACGGAACAGTACGCAATCGTGACACCCTTATCTTCGGGTTCATAGCTTGACCAGGTATTATACAGGTTCAGGTAGTAACCCAAATCCTCAGTGAGTACCGGACCATGCAGAGGGCAAATGGTCTGGATGTCCAGCGCCGCCGCCTTTTTCAGCACCGCCTGCACCTGCTTGCCGAACTTGCCCACAATGCCGAAATAATAGCGGCGCGCCTCGCACGCCCAGCCGTCTTCTTCCGCGCCGTCCGGCGTATCAAGCGCACCGAACTTGCCGAATGCATCCGCCGAGAAAAGCGTCTTGCTGGCAGCGTCGTACGTCATGATGACTTCGGGCCAATGAACCATAGGCGCCGTTACAAATGCCAACTGATGAGCACCGAGCGAAAGCGTATCGCCGTCACCCACCACCACGCGGCGCTCGGCATAATCCGTGCCAAAATACGCTTTCATCATTGCAAACGCTTTGGCCGATGCCACGATTTCCGCCTGCGGAAACGCCTCCGCGAACACCGCAATATTTGCCGAATGGTCCGGCTCCATGTGCTGAACCACCAGGCAATCGGGGGTGCGGCCCGCAAGTGCGGCCTTCAGATTCGCCAGCCACTCCTGCCCGAAATGAGCATCCACCGTATCCATGACGGCAATCTTCTCATCCAAAATCACGTAGGAACTGTACGCCATGCCGTTCGGGACGCGATACTGTCCCTCGAACAGATCGATGTCGTGATCGTTCACGCCAACGGGAACGATATCCTGATGAAGTGCCATGAGCGCTCCTTTCTTGTTTGTTGCGCGCATCACGCGAGCCTTGTCTTTGAAACGCACCGCGCGCCATTGTCTGCGAAAAGTATAGAACGCTTTGCGCGGGAAAAACGTCTGCAGCACGGAAAAGCACGTTTTCGTAACGAAGATGATGCACGGGGAAGCGGAAGGCGGAAGGCGCTCGAGCGCTGCCGCACAGCCGTGAGCGGCATAGGTGCCGCCAGGGAGGCCGCAATCGAACGGCGCGCCCTATCAGGCTTCCCAATCGTCCGGCTCATCCGTATCATCGTGCGCGCAAAGGTCGGTCTGCACAATCGTGAAGAAGAAATCGCTGGCCACAGCGGTGCCAACAAAAAAATCGCCCGTGGGGCGGCCTTCTTCTTCGAAAAGATTATCCAAAAGCGTAGTGGGCACGTCGCCGCCCAACAACGCGTCGGCGTGTGCAAAGCAATAATCTGCAATCTCCGAGCGACCCAGCGCCGATCGATTGGCGCGAAGAAGCGAAAACACCTGGTCATCTCTGTTGTTCTGCGCACCATCAAGCAAGTTACCGTTTGCGTCCAAAACGCCACGTGCGCCCTTCCCCCGCGCATCAGCCGCGCCGCCGCCGTGCGCCAACTCGCTCGGTGCGGCAGCCACATCCTGCGCATCCGCCACAACCGCAGCTCCCGATGCCGCTGCCGTCACCAACGCGTCCGCCACAGCCGCAGCTCCCGATGCCGCGCTGCCTTCCGATGCCGCGCCGCCCTCCGGCGCCGCATGCATCGGCCATGGTTTGAGCAGGCGCCTGAACGCTGCTGCCAGGCGCTCAGCAGGACCATCGACCTCGCCCGACGCGCCCTGACCTGCGGCGCGCGGAACGGAAGCGTCTTCCGCAACTTCCCTTCCCAGCGCAGCCGCCCCACCCGTCAAGACCGCGCCATCCGCAACCGCGTTGCGCGCTCCTTCGCCCGCGTGGTCTTCCCCGCAAGCTTGGTCATCCAAAATGCGTTGGATGTCGCGCGCAAGATGCGCGCACGTCTGATAGCGCGCCGCCCGATCAAGCTGCGTGCACTGCTGAATAAGCGCATCGCACGCTTCGCTGACCTGCGGATTCACCGCACGTATCGATGGCAAAGGGAACTCCATGGGCGGCGGGCACCCTGCCAACAAGTGCCACAACGTGCAACCCAGCGCATAAATGTCAGAGCGCGCATCGGTTTGCGCGCAGCCGTATTGCTCGGGCGGCGCATAGCCCCGCGTGCCAAACGCGACCGTATCTTTACGCTGGTCGTCGGCCGCTTTGAACTCGCGCGCAATCCCTAAATCAACCACGTTCAGCGCACCGGCGTCATCCAGAAGCACGTTGCTCGGCTTCATGTCGCGATACACCACGGCAGGCTCAAGCCCATGCAAGTACCCCAAAATATCGCACAACTCGCGCGCGTATTCCAACGCCTGCCGCTCGGGAAGCGCACCGCTTGTCGCAACGATGCTTTGTAGCGAACGACCCGCCACATACTCGAACACAAAATAGAACGACCCGTTCCACAAAAACGCATCAAGCAGCTTTGCAATATGAGGATGATTAACGCGTTTCATGAGCCTCATCTGGGACGATATTCCCTGCGCCACCAGCTGGCCCGAACTCAGGCGCACCGTAGGCGGCAGCTCTTTTATCGCAACTGCAACATTCGGCTGCTCTTGAACATGCGCACGATACACGCATCCCATGCCGCCCTTGCCCAGCAGCGCGTCAATAACGTAATCGCCCGCCAGCACCTCGCCGCGCCCTAACATGACCCGCACCTTTCGGATTCGTTGCGGTCAGAGGAAGAAACGGAAGGCGCCGCCCCTGAAGTCACAGCAACAACCGTCGCATTATCGCGTTGGCCGCGCGCGAACACCACATCAATAAGCTGGCGCAAGTACGCTTTCAAGCGTTCATCAGGGGATGTGCCAAGGAAAGAAGCCGTTGCGGCGGCCGCAGCCGTACCATCGGCATCCGCACCCGCATCCCGCGTTGCCGCCGCGCCGACACCCTCACCGCGCGCCGATGCAGCACGCGCACGAAGCGCCGATGCATTGAGCGCTTGATACAATTCCGCATCCGTCAACGACCTGCGAAAACCATCGCTGCACACAAGATAGGAGTACCGTTTATCGAACGGGCCCTGAGAAAAAACAGGCATCAAATCATGCGAGGCGCCCACGCATTGCAGCAACGAATTGCGCAAAGGATGCCGCTCGGCCTCGTTGCTAGCCAAGCGCCCTGCAGCAATCTCGCGCGCCGCAAACGTCTGATCGCGCGTTATCTGACAAACCGCCCGATTGTCTAAACAGTAGAGGCGCGTGTCGCCCACCTGCATCACGTAATATGTCTCAGCCGCCACCAGAAACACCGTGCACGCAGCACCCATCGAGACGCCCTCATGCAGACCGCGCTTCAAAAGCGAGAGATTAATTTCTTGCAGCAGATTCGCCCATTGCACCTGCATCGCCCGCGCGAAAGCGTCGCCCGAAAACCCCAGCGACTCCCCCGCAAGCGGAAGATCGCGCTGGAACCATTCATCGAAAGCGCGCACGATAGCGCCCGATGCCACCTGACCGCGCTGTAGACCGCTCATGCCGTCTGCAACAACCGCAAGCGCAACATCGCCCGCAGAAGTCTGGGCACGTTTCACCAGGTAGGCGTCTTGATTCACTGATTTAACCGGCCCTTTTTCAGACACTCCCGCGCACAGCAGCACAAGGCACACCCCTTCCTTCGCGCCGTTCAACCCTAGCCGATGATAAGCAGGCGCTCGACGTTTTGCAGCGACACGAACCAATAGCGCACATGCCCCGCCAACACCAGGCAGTCGCCAAACGCCAAGGGGAAGCACTCCGCTTCCGTTGGTGCGCCAGCCGCGCCAGTATCGCCTTCACCAGCGACGCTCGCGCCTGCGCCAACAGCGCCGGCAGCGCCGCCTTCCGCACCAGCGCCTTCACCTGCCGCGCCGACGCCGTTTCCGCTGCTCCACACGGTGCGACCGCCGCGATGCACCGCGGTGCCATACCGCGACCCCTCGTCACGCACGTACCAAACATCGTGCTCGCGGAAAATGCTGCAATGACGGCGCGACACCAAGCCGTTTGTCTCCACCGCATCGCAGTCCACGTAGCGGCCGATAAGGAACGGGCCACCCTGATTGATAGCCCACATGTTTTCAATGGAGGCAGGGTTGTCATCAACCGCACGCAAGATGCACGCGCGCGACGATTCGCTATACGAAACATCATCTTCGCAGGTCAACATATCAGTTGGACTCTCGTCAACCAGCCTGTTTGCGAACTGCTCCTCCAAGTGCCCAAACGTCATCAGGTAGAAAAACGAGCAGAGGACCGCATGCAGGCAAGCATCGGCATCAAGGGCGATTTGCTCACGCGTCCACGCACGCAACAGCTCGATTTCGCCATCAAGGCGCGTTGTGCTGATATCAATGCGCCCCTGGGGAATTTCCGCGATAAGCCCCGCGCGCAACTGCTCGTAGCCCGTCTCCAACAGATCCGCCACTAAACGTGCCCGATCACCATCGGTTTCCCGCAGCAAGTCCTGCGCCAAACACGTTGCCGCCTGCCGGAAAAGAGCAGGATTCTGACGCAAGCTTTCCTGAAAATCGGAAGCATAGCGCGAAGAATGAAGCAGGCGCGACAGTCCACTTGCGCTGCGTTTTCTCATCTCGGGGTTCTGGTTGTTCACATATCGGCCGTTCAAGCCCACGTATGCATACAGCGTTTTATGGTTGAGCGCACCGTTTGTCAGCAGGCGAAGGTACTCCGCATACCGGTAAAACGCGGTATACCATCCCTGATCTTTCATCGGTTCTTCGCGGTTCGCTGCTTCGCCCACGTTCGCCCTCCCGTCGCCCCTTTTCCTGCCGCATAATCAATGACGCGTCCTCTTATTGTAGATGCTTTTTTGCCGCACAGGTGTTGCGCAACACCTTGACTTGCGATTATTTTTTCAAAAAGGGGCAAAACCGGGCGTTTTTCGAGCGCGGCACGCTACTATGGTGTGACTAATCACGCAAAAGGAGTTTTCATCGCATGAGTCTGCATCGCGCCACTTTCAACTCGAATTCGTCCGCAACGCCACGCGCTTTTTCCGCGCGCAGGTCGCGCAAAAGCGTCTGCGCTCTTGCCGTGCTCGTGGCAATTGCACTGTGCATGAGCGCGGCGCTTCTTTCGGGGTGCAACAAGGCATCATCGGAAAGCAGCAGCTCTGACCAGGTGCAATACCAGGGCACTTCAATCACGCTGGGAAATTTGAGCATGATTCTTTACAACCAAGAAATCGTGCGCAACACTTCGGGGAAAGATTGCCTTGCCCTGTACCTGCATGTCACGAACCGCGGAACATCTGCCGAATCCGTCATGGGCTCGTACAACGTCAGCCGCAACCAGGGTGCAGGAACGCACCTGAAGGTCGCGGTGGCCTACGACACGAACGGCAACGCGCTGCACACGGGCGAAAAGCGCATCAACCCTGGTGAATCAGCCGATATCGTGCTGTGCTTCGTTTTGGTGAACGATAAACCGGTGACCATCACATTCGGAAACGAAGAGCGCGGCGTGACAGAAACTACCCTCACGCTCCCCTTGCCCGAAGCCGAAGAGTAACCCGCGCGGCGCCGCATGACCGCCGCAGGTGCCGCAGCTGCGCGCACACCCGCGGCGCGGCAGGCACAACTCTACTCAGCTTCGCCCTTCGCGACTTGCCCCTGCTGCGGACGCTTCGTCTTTGCCGCGTATACAAGAAGCGCTATCCCTATGATAATCAGGGGAAACGATAGCACCATACCCATCGTCAGCCAATCGCCGAACAAATACCCCAACTGCGCATCGGGCTGACGAACGAACTCAATCGCCACACGCGCCAAGCCATATCCCACCAGGAAGACGCCCAGAAACGTACCCTGGGGGCGCGGCGGCACCTTGCGCGAGAGCGCATACAGCACAACAAACAGCACGATTCCTTCCAGAACCGCTTCGTAGAGCTGAGATGGATGACGCGGCATCATACCGGCGCTGCCGCCGAATACCACGCCCCAGGGAAGGTCGGTCACGGCACCCCACAGCTCGCCGTTCACGAAATTAGCGCAGCGGCCGAACAGCAGCCCCAACGGCGCGCCCACCACCGCCATATCGGCAAGCGTGAGATACGGAACCCCAATCATACGCGCTGTGACCAGGCCCGACAAAAGCGCACCAACTAAACCGCCATGGAAGCTCATGCCGCCCTGCGAGAGAGCAAAAATCTCCAACGGATGCCTGAAATAGTAGCCATCGCCGTAAAACAGGCAGTAGAACAGACGCGCGCCCACGATAACGCCAATGATCACGCCCAAAAGAACGGTCATCAGCGAATCGGTATCAAGCGAGATCTTCCATCGCTTTGCCGTGCGCGCAATAATGAGCGCAGCACAGGCGAAACCCAAAATGTAGGCAATGCCGTACCAGCGTACCGAAAACGGCCCAATCGAGAACGCGACGGGGTCAAGCATTTG
>CAKUOV010000058.1 GCA_934670115.1 uncultured Eggerthellaceae bacterium | reverse complement strand
ATAGTTTCCAAAGCAGGGCAGCTATTGCAAATCGAGGATTCAACGCTGCTTCCAACAACCAGCTCTTTCAAACTCTCGCAATAATCGAACAGCTGGCTGCCAATTTCAGTCACACCTGTGGGTATCACAGCCTTCGTGATACCCGTGCTGCCAAAGGCGAATCTATCGAGCGTAGTCACGCCTTCGGGGATAACGAGCTCGCCCGTAAGATTCGCGCAGCTCGCAAACGCACTATCACCAATGGTCTTCAACGTGCTGGGGAACGCGATGGATTTAATGTCGCTGCGGCGTTCATACGCGCTCGCTCCGATAGCGGTAACGCCTTCGGGGATGGTGAGCACGCCGTTTTCATCGACAACTGAGGCGCTCGAAAGCACTTTGATGATTTCCTTGCCAGTATCGGTGCTCTTGACAATAGTACCGTTTTCCAACGCATAAGCGCAACCTTCGGCGAACGTGATAGTAGTTACGCTATCAGCGATAATGCTGCCATCGAGTTCGGTCAGCGTCGAAGGGAAGTTGATGGTGGTCAATCCCTTCAAATAGCCAATGCCACCGCCAAGAACGCTTGTCACGCCTTCGGTGAACGTGATGGCGGTCAAATTCGTGCACCCGCCGAATGCAGAATAGTTATCTGAGGGAAGGTTGCAAGGAACAGTGACTTCCGTTAAACCCGTGCAGCCGAAAAACGCGTAGCTGCCCATAGAGGTCAAGCCCGCAGGAAGCTCGATACTTGTCATAGCCGTGATGCCACGGAACTGGTCGCCAATGGCCGTCACCGTGGCCGGCAACGTGACCGCACCCGTGACAAGCGTTGGGTCAAGAATTTTCAGAAGCGTTGCGCCGTTATCTTTCAGCAAGTAGTTGCCGTCAATCACAAGGCTGCCGCCCTCGGCGCAATGGTATTCCGTAACGCTGCTGCAGCCGTACAGGGCGTTTTCTCCCATATCGGTCAAACTGACAGGGAAGGAAATAGACGTAGCCGAGGTCAGCTGGGCAAGCACGTAATTGCCCAGATACGTAATGCCTTCATCAATCACAATGGAGGTGATGGATTTGCCATACTTTTTGGAATAGGCCGGTGTGCTCCATTGGCTGCTGTCGCGCATCTTGCCATCGGTGCCGTCGATCTTGCCCAGCTTCAAAACGCCGTTATCGTACACCGTCCACGTGGCGTTATTCAGCGTGCCGCTGTCAATGACTTTTGCCGCAGGTTCGGGGGCTTCGCCGCCCACCTTCACGGCAAACGTATAGGCGAATGTATCCGCTGCATCGTTCGCGGCATCCATGTTCGCGTAGCCGCTCTTCACGGTGATGGTGGCGCCATCGGTCACCGGAACGTCCGCCGCGCGCTTGTACTGGGTATCGCCCACAAACGTGCGCACCTGGTAGTTCTTGTTGGCGGCCGTGGGCAGCACTTTCACCGATGCGGTGCCCTGTGGCACGGTCAGCGTGTAGGCGTGCTCGGATGCGCTGAACTCCTTGTCCAGCGCGCCGGCGGAGAACTCGATGGCCGTAAGCGACTTGTCCGTGTTGTTCCAGTCCGCGCCCAGGTCGGCGCCGTATCCGGTGCATGAGTACATCACGCGGATCTCGTCGCCGGCGGAAAGCTTGCCGTTGGCCACGGTGAACGCATCGAAGGTCTGGTTCGTAAACCAGTCGTTCAGCGTGCCCATCCAGCCGGATTGATCGCCGCCGTCAAATTCGCCCAAACCCGCGATGCTTTTCATGTAAGTGGAGTTCTTCATCTCGTAGGTCTTGCCGGCAGACGTGATGGCAGCTTGCACGCAGCTCATCATGGTGGAGTCGGCAGCAAGCGCCACCGTGGTGTCCACGAGCTTGCCCGTCCAAGCGGGCGCCTCGTTGTCAACCGGCGCGGTGAACGTGGTGTTCTCCACGGTCACGTGCACGCTTCCCAGCTCCGCCGTCGCGGGCTCGTCGGCTGCGGCCGCTGTCGGCAACACCGGCAGCAGGCCCGCCGCAAGCACGAGCGACAGGAAGACGTTCAGCGCGCCGCGCATGCGTTTCTTCTCTTTCTGCATTTCCCTTCCTTTCGTTTCCTTGTCCCTTGCTTTCTTGCGCCCCGCCTATGCGGCGCGCGCCCTTTGTGCGTGCCCGTTGTGAGCCGCACGCCTTTGCGCATTCCGTTTATGCAGCGCGCGCTTTCGCGCGAGCAGCATTGTTGCGTTGTGCGCGTTCCCCACACCGAAAAGAAACGGAAAACGCCAGCGGCCCCGGAATGGGATCGCTGGCGTTTCTTCGAAATCGCGTTCGCTTCGCAGCTTGGCGGCTTGCGGGCTTTGCGGCCTTGCTTTCACGCCCTGCTTGCTTGCATGTTCTACAGCCCTTGTTTTGCTTAGCTGCCTGCTTGCATGCACTGCCTGATAACTTCGCGCCGCTTTGCTTGGCTGCTTCGCTTCGCTTAAATTGCTCACGCGTGGTGGTTGTTACGCTGGCGAATCCCCGGTGCTGGCGGTTCTCGCCTACGCCGACGGCAACGGAGGTCCGACTTATCCGCTCCCCTTTCCCGCATTAAAGAAAAGGTGCGGCATCACGGTGACCGACTCGCGGGGCCTCTCACCCCATTCATCTAACTTGGAAAGGCTTACTGCCTTCCCAAAGAACCCAACGGCGCAGTTCAATATTCGGTTGTGTGCTTCTAGTATCGCCTCCGAGCAGGGGGGGGGGTCAACCCCCAAACATTCGCCGTGTGCAATTTGCGTTACGATTCCGTGCCGCGCATCACTTTCTGTTGACAAATTACCCCACCTTTTGTCAACAATTTCGTCCCGAACGTCGCAGCTCCTTAACGACGCACATCCGCACGCCAACCGCAAAGACCCTCAGAATTATTTCAAGTAGAAACTCTCAAGAAACGTCGATTTTTAGTCAAAATATGGCGTCGAAAAAGTAAGGAATGCATATCTTCACCCTTCACGATTCATGCGACCTGGGGAAACGCAATCGGAACACCTGGCTCAAACGAGCTGCGTGACTAAAAATCGAAAGAAATTGAGAGTTTCTTCTTCCAAAACGCTCCCGCACTTGCAAATGTGAAGAAGTGACGAGGTCTTTTTCGCATCTCGCTTCCCATCGGCCGATCATACGACACGGGCGCGCCGCAAGGTAAACCACCCGCGTCGACCACCAGCTTCGTAGCTCCCACGTCATTCGGAAATCGTCAAACCACAGGCCATCTTGTCGGAAAATGAACGCGAAAACGCGCAAATCGACGGTACGGGGCAGGTCAAAGACTCAGATGAAATCGTTACGTACCCTCCAAACTGATTGGACTCTGCAAAAGCCCAGGTCATAAGAATCCCTTGACGGCTTCAAGCGCAACAACCCCTTTTCCACCTGCCCCGTACCGTCGATTCGGGCGTTTTTGGACGGAAAAAACGACAACATGACGTTGAAGAACCCGGATGAATGTCAGTAGAACAGCGCGGCGCAGGGGACGGAGGTTTGTTCCATCTGCTATTTCACAATATGGCGAAGGCATCGGCCGGCAAGGGTCAAGCCGAACTGCGACGCTTTGGATAAGTTGAACGAGCCGCAGGCACGAAGAAACATTATCCAAGCGGAGACGCGGGACAAGTCCTTGCCGGCGGGGTGCACAAACCGCAAAAAAGCAACAGACCTCCTTTGGCCCCATGATAAAAACAGCCCACTTTTCTGTAGGTTTGTCTCAGCTAACTTTTATACGACCTGGGAAAACGTTGAATTTCAACAAGTCTAAAGAAGAAAATCCACAGAAAGGTGGGTCGTTTTTATCATGCCGCCCGCATCATTGGGCGGCGCCGCGCCGGAAAAGGGCATAGCCCCAAACCGCAGCGCAAATTGTTGACAAAAGGTGGGGTAATTTGTCAACAGCGATAGCCGGCAGCGCGCACGATTTCAAGACCCTGAGCTGCCGAAAGCCCCTTCCACTCTTCTTCGGAAAACTCCGTATCGCGCGGAATGGCACCACGCTCAACCGAGAAACAGTTGGCGCCCAGCTCAAGACCCAGCACCTCATCGGGATGCATACTCACGTACTTCACGTGGCTGCCCGCGCACAAGCGCAACACCGCCAGCTGCTGACGCATAACCGCACGTCCCAGCATGGGAAGGTGCCCCAGCGGCGTGCCCGGAACGGGGATACGCGGCATAATGCCCACCGCATACGGCTCGCGCGACAGCACATACGCCATACGCTGCGCAATCTGCTCGTTCGTATGCTCGACACCAATAGGCTCGATGCACGAAGAGAACTTCAGCGGCGAAGCGCAAATCGCATCGATGCTGCGGCGACGAACCTCGGGATCAAAAGGCGTGTCCACGCCCTCGCCCATACGCAGCACATGATATGCACTGTTTGCACCCGCTTGCCAGCAAGCATATGCCATGGCCGCAGAAAGCTCGCCTACGTTCAGGCAAATTTCGTAGTCTCCAGGCACTTCGGCACGAATGCGCGCAACCATATCTACGATTTCATTCAAGTCGTAAAATTCTGTGGACCGCAGCGTAACTTGCGTAATACCCGCCTTAACATAGCTTCGCGCCATAGAAACTACCTGGTCAGCGGTAAGAATGCGCTCTTCACGCACCAAACCCCATTTTTCGCCGAACGAGCAGAATGCGCAATTCATCTTGCACGGATGAAGATCCAGGCCAATGGCGCCCGCAACCCTTCCGCGACCGCCCGTAACACGCAAGGCGAAGTCACCTGCCACCTGCCGCATATACGCCACTTCGGGACCATCAACGGGAAGGTTCAGCAAGCGAAGGATGGTCTCTTCGTTTTGGACGGCGCCGCGCAAGCCCTCGTTGGCAATGCGATCGATTTCGGCAATGACGTGCTGGTCGGCAGCGGCGCGCGGATCGATGGCTGCAGCACCTGGGGCGTGCGCAGCGTCGTCGGCACCCGCAGCGGCACCTGCGGCAGCAGCGGTGGCGGCATCCGCAGCGACACCAGCAGCGGCAGCAGTGGCGACGTCGGCGGCAGCACCAGCGGAACCTGCGGCAGCAGCGGTGGCGGCACCCGCAACTCCTGCGACCCCAACGCCAACAGCGTCCTGCGCGACAGTACCTTCCCCTTCCCCTTCATCGGCGCCGGCAAGCTTCAAGGGCACCACGCCGCCATTGGCGCCATGCATCATGGTGGCGCCATCGTCGCTGATGAACGTGGGGTTCTCCACCGCCGGCAGCTGTCCGGGCGCCCACCAGTTGGCGCCATCCACGAAACGAGGGTCGGGATGCACCAACCCGCTGCTCAATCCCGCCGCGCGCAGAAGCGCAATGTTGTCTTGCGGCGTGATGCCACGCCATTCGCGCTCGGAGAAACTGGCCGCGTGCGGAGACGCGCCGCGCTCAACATTGCTGCCGTTGCCGCCTGCGCTCAAAGCAAGCGCCTCGCCCGGATGCGACGACACATACTTCACGCGGCTGCCGCTGACCAGGCGAATCACCGCCACAATCTGGGCAATGCGCTCATCCGAAAGCGGCGCCTTTCCCTCGAACGGCGTACCCGGCACATTTACGCGCGGCTTGATGCCCAGCGACTCTGGATCGCACGAAAGAGCGAACAGAATATGGTCGGCCAGCTGCTCGTTCGTGTGCTCGATGCCAATGGGCTCAATGCCGGTGTTAAGTTTCAAGGGAGAAGCGGAAATTGCTCTAACCGTTTGTTTGCGCACTTCGGGATCAAACGGCGTGTCCACGCCTTCGCCTAGTCGGAAAACATGATACGCGCTTGATGCGCCACACTCGAACGCATGGCGCGCCGCTTCGGGGGAAAGCTCGCCCACATTCAGGCAAATCTCGTAAGCTCCAGGAACGTTTTGCCTGATCAGGGCAACCAGACGGCACACCTCGTTCACGTCGTAGAACTCCGTGGTGCGAAGCGTGATGGTGTTCACGCCGGTTTCCGCGTAATCGCGGGCAATGGCCAGAACTTGGTCATCGCTCAAGCGCGCCGCATCGGTCACAATGCCCAGCTTTTCCGCGAACGAGCAAAACGAGCAGTTCATCTTGCAGGGAGCGTAATCAAGGCCAATGCAGCCGCCAACCTTCGCGCACCCGCCCGACACGCGCAGCGCCACATCGCGCGCCGTGCTGCGCATATACGCCGCCTCTTCCGACGCGGGATCAACGCTCAGGAGCTTGATGATTGTCGCGCGATCCTGCCGCGCGCCCCGCAAGCACTCTTGGGCAATAACGTCAATGTTGTTCTTGAACTGCTCGTCCATGTTCGCTCCCTGCCTCTACGCTCCGATACGCTGTTATGCACGTTTCGCATAACAGCATGCGGAAGCCGCGCTTGAACCCGCACGGCTTCCGTTTCTTGCTCTATTTCATTGCGAAGTGCCTGTTCAGGCTCGTAATGCGACGCCACCCAGCAGCACCTCACAGCACACCACGCGCCTTCGCGATCCCAAGGGATCCAGCCCTTCGCGACCATCGCAATTTTCGCTTATTTGTTCAGTGTGTCCTTACACCACTGCGCCAAAGGAGCCTGCGCCTTCAGCTGCTCTTCGGTGATCTCGAGGCCTTTCTTTGCACACGTTGCCTTCAACGCGGCAATCTTCTGGTCGCTCATGTCAACACGGAAGTTTGCGATGTCCCACGTGGCCTTTTGCGCGTCCAGGTCGGTGCCAATGCTGTCAGCGCAAATCTTCATGGCCTCATCGGCGTTGCTGTTCATGAAGTCAACGGATTTCTTCTCGGCCTGCAGGAATGCCTTGATAGAAGCTTCTTTCTGCTCGTAAACTTCCTTTGTGGTGATCAGCATGGCAACGCCGTAAGAGTCAACGTCGGCATTGCAGCCAACCTTGTAGGAGCCGTCGATCTGCTTCAGCGCGGTGTCGGGGTACGGCTGGCTGGCCGCCATCATGTCAATGTCGCCGGAAACCAGCGCAGTGGGAATAGTGTTCGCCTTCAGGTCAACCAGCGTCACCACGCCGTCGCCTTCGGTGCCAAAGTCGTTGAAGGAAATGCCCATCTTCTTCAGCCACGACTTGAATTCGCTTTCGGTGGTTGCGCCCTTCTGCACGCCACACTTGATGGTGCCGCCGTTAGCAGCCGCCGCGCTTTGGAACGACGCAGCAACTTCTGCCTTGTTGTCCTTGGCCTTGTCGAAGGGAACAAGGGCCTTATCGCCCGTCATGCCCGCGCCGGCAACCCAAACCTGGCCGCCCGTAGAGATGTTCGTACCCGCCAGCACCACAATGCGATCGCCGTAGTTCTTCAGCGCGTCGGCCACGGGACCCTGGCCGGTGGCGGCAATGTCGGAAGCGCCTGAAAGCAGCGCCTCAACGGACTGAGCGCCCGAGCCCGTAACGGGGTTCAGCGTGATTTCCGGACCACAATCCTTGTAAAAGCCCTGGTTATCGGCAACAATGATGTCTTCGTAGCCGCCCTTATTCAGGTAGGCAATGCTCAGCGGCTCGTACGATTCGGCCGATGCGCTGCCCGATGCCGAAGATGCGGCGTTCGACGAGCAACCCGCCAACAGCGCGCCGCCCAGTGCCAGCGCGCAGGCGCAGCCAGCCAGGGAAAACAGTTTTTTCTTCATGCTTTCTTTCCTTCTTTCCTTGTTGTTTTTCTTTTCCTACATCACTCGGCGTCCCCAAACGACGCCGAGTCAAAAGGCATGCAGTCCAAAATTTCCGCAGAAAGCGCCACAACCTCTGCCGAAGTTTTGCGGCGATCCATGTCATCGGGAAGACTCCACTCGCGCAGAACGGTGCCGGGCGAACCCGAGAACAGCACGATGCGCGACGAGATAGCCACCGCTTCCGAAATGTTGTGCGTGACAAACACGACGGTCTTGCGCTTTTTCAGCCACAGGAGACGCAGGCTTTCATCCAAGCGGCCGCGGGTCTGCTCGTCCAGCGCGGAAAACGGCTCGTCCATAAGGAAGACCTCGGAGTCCATTGCCAGAAGGCGCGCAATAGCCACGCGCTGCTTCATGCCGCCGGACAGAGTGTTGGGACGCATGTCGGCTTTGTCTTCGAGCCCGACCTGTGCTAATGCTGCACGCGAACGCGCTTCGCCCCGCTTTGCGTCCCAGCTGCGGCCTTGTGCGCGCGTGGCGTTTTCCAGCGCGAACATGACGTTTTGCAAAACAGAAAGCCATGGAAACAGGCTGTATTCCTGAAAGACTACGCCACGCTCGGGGCCGGGCGCTTCAATAGGTGCGCCGCGGAACAGAACTTCGCCCTGCGTGGGGGCAAGAAAGCCCGCCATCATGGACAGCGACACGGTTTTACCACAGCCAGACGGGCCAATAAGGCTCACGAATTCGCCTTCTTCAATAGAAAGATTCGCGTGCTCAAGCACCACCTGGGCTTGAGCCTTGCGTTTGTTCGTGAAAAACGCCTTGCTCACGTCACGCATTTCAATAAGAGCCATTACTGATCAGCTCCCAACTTGCGGTTCATCCAGCGCTCGATGCTGGCTAAAACCACGCGGTCCAAAAAGAGACCGAACAGGCAAATAACGGTGATGCACGCGAAGGCGCCCACATAATCAAGCAGGTCGCGCGCAAGCTGGATAGAATAGCCCATGCCCACGCCCGTGCCCACAATCATTTCGGCGGCAACAAGTACGCGCCAGCCCGATGACATGCCCAAACGCAGTGCGTTCACAATGGAGCACACTGCCTGCGGGATAAGAACGCGCGTGAAGATGGTGGCAGGGCGCGCGCCGCTCATCTTCGCCGCCTGCACCATAACGGGCGGGACCGTGCGGATAGCGCCCGAGACGCCAATGGTGATGACCATCGACGACACAGCGAAAATCATGAAAATGGCGGAGTCGTCGCCCAGGCCGAACATAAGGATAGCCACCGGCAACCACGCCAGACCAGGAATCATCTGGTAAATTGCCACGGGCACAATGGCAATGGCGTAGAAACGCTGAAAGTAGCCCATAAGCGAACCTAAGATTATGCCCACCAGCGCAGCCATTCCGAACGCGATGAGCAGGCGTTTTATGCTGGTGCCAATGTGCTCGTAGATGGAATGTCCGTACAGGGGACGGCCCGCGAAAAGGTACTCCCCCAAGCGCTGGAAAGCGGACAAGGGGTCAGGGAAGCCCAGCGTGGATCCGTTGGCGTTGAAGATAAGCGAGCAAATCTCCCAGATGATCAGGCCCACGGCAACGCCCAAAAGCACGCGGACGATTGTTGCAATCGCCTGCTTCGCGCCATACGACGGTACGCGAAAAGAACGCGCTGCAGGATTTTTCTCCATGCAACGCGCGAGTGCTTTCTCTTGGATGTTTTGACGCACGCGAACACTCCCTTAGTGACGGGCTTGAATGTCCTCGCATTATAAGCGGTGCGCGCATCTATTTGCAATAGTCTATTATTTTATGTGGTTGATTATTTCGATATGAAAATACTACTATTTCTCTATGGTTTTGTTGACAAATTACCCCACCTTTTGTCAACAATTCCCTCCTAAACCTCACAACTCTTCAACGGCACTCCAACGCATCCCAACTGCAAAGGACCCCAAAAACAATCCAAGGCCGACCAGCGTCAAGGGCCCGCCTTCGCACCCTCCGTTTCTTTCGGCAAGTATCGAATCGCTGCCATCTTGTCGAAAAATTGGCACGAAAACGCCCGAATCGACGAATCCGAGCCCACGCCCCACCTTTCATCAATAGTTGGCGAAAACAGCGGACAAAATCCTTTTAAGGGTCGAGCAGCAAAACGCAGGACCAGTCCCGCATCCGTTCCACCGAACGGCCCCATTCCCCTTCCGACACCTCGGTTTAAGGGCAGGTTGTTGGATTTTGGGGTCGAAATTCGAAGTTGCGATAGGTTGGAAGTAGGTCGGAAGCAAAAAACAGACGGTTTTCTAAAATCCGCTTTTCCAGTCAAAAGCTCTACACTAAGAAATGCCTGTTCGCATTTATATTCAAACAAGGTATATTGCAATATGAAGTTGCTTCCGAAGATTTGACCTACTTCCAACCTGCTACAACTTCGAATTTAACCCCAGTTTTTCAACAACATGGGACGAAAGCAACCTGTTTCATCTGCCATTTCACAATGTGGCGAAGGCATCGGCCGACAAGGGTCGAGCCGAACTGCGACGCTTTGGATAAGTTGAGCGAGCCGCAAGCAAACGGAAGCATTATCCAAGCGGAGTCGTGAGGCGAGCCCTTGTTGACCGATGTCGCACGTCGCAGCGCAGATTGTTGACAAAAGGTGGGGTAATTTGTCAACGAAAGAAATTGAGAGTTTCTTCTTCCAAAACGCTCCCGCACTTGCAAATGTGAAGAAGTGACGAGGTCTTTTTCGCATCTCGCTTCCCATCGGCCGATCATACGACACGGGCGCGCCGGAAGGTAAGCCGCCCGCGTCGGCCACCGGCTTCGTAACACCCCCGCATCTTTCGGACATCGCCAAACCACGGGCCATCTTGTCGGAAAATGAGCGCTAACGAATGGAACAGGGGACGGAGGTTTGTTCCATTAATCTAGCAGACAACAACGAATGAAGCCTTGATCAGAATGGAACAAACCTCCGTCCCCCGTTTCGCAATGTGGCGAAGGCATCGGCCGACAAGGGTCGAGCCGAACTGCGACGCTTTGGATAAGTTGAGCGAGCCGCAAGCAAACGGAAGCATTATCCAAGCGGAGTCGTGAGGCGAGCCCTTGTTGACCGATGTCGCACGTCGCAGCGCAGATTGTTGACAAAAGGTGGGGTAATTTGTCAACGAAAGAAATTGAGAGTTTCTTCTTCCAAAACGCTCCCGCACTTGCAAATGTGAAGAAGTGACGAGGTCTTTTTCGC
>CAKUOV010000057.1 GCA_934670115.1 uncultured Eggerthellaceae bacterium | reverse complement strand
GCGCGTTTCGGCATGGTTTTGCAGGATACGTGGCTGTTCAACGGCACGATTCGCGACAACATTCGTTATGGGCGCCTTGACGCAAGCGATGAAGAGGTGGAAGCTGCGGCAAGGGCGGGCTGCGCGCATCACTTCATTCAGACACTTCCCGGTGGGTACGACTTTGTGATCAACGAGGACGCAAGCAACATCAGCCAAGGTCAGCGACAGCTTTTGACTATTGCGCGAGCGATTTTGGCGAACCGCGATATTTTGATTCTGGATGAAGCAACAAGCTCGGTGGACACGCGTACCGAAGAGCATATCCAGCGTGCTATGGATACGCTTATGGAAGGTCGTACGAGTTTTGTGATTGCTCACCGCTTGTCAACTATTCGTAACGCAGATTTGATATTGGTCATCAACAATGGTGATATTATCGAGCAAGGAACTCATGAGCAGCTGCTTGCGCAGAAAGGGTTCTATGCTGATTTGTACAATTCGCAGTTTGCGAGTTGCGATGATACCGTTGAGAAGGACTAGCGACGCATTGCATTTGCTAAAATAGGCAAGTTGTTGGTGCATGCGTTTTTCGCGCGATGTGTGGGCCCGCACTTGCAGAGCAGGTTGCAGGGGCCGCACCTTTGCGCTTGTGCCTTCGCATTGAAAGAAAGGATCTTGCCCCAAAGGGCTTGAAATATGGAAAAACAGCAGGATAAAACAGCGCAGAAAAAAGGCCGCGTGGTGGTTTTCGACTTCGATGGCACCAGCATTTCGGGAAACTCTCCCGTTGCGCTGGTGAAGTATCTTTCTGCACGCAAAATGCTGCGCCCCACGATTCTTTTGCGCCTTGCAGCTTGGGGGATTGCGTATGCGTGGCATCTTCCCCAAAGCGAAGAATGGGCGCGCGGCTTGGTGTTTTCCGCGTTTGAGGGTAAGCCTAAGCAGGAAGTCGATGCCTTTTTGCATGAGTTTTACGATGAGCAGATTGAACCGCTGTATCGCTCTCAGGCAGACGAGGCCATGCGTCGGCATGCGGAGCAGGGCGATACCGTGGTGGTAATTTCGGCAACGTTTGAGCCCATTATCTTGCGTGCGATGGAAAAGCATGCGTTCTCGCGTCAGATTTCCGTTCGCATGGCGGTTGACGAGAACGGCTGCTACACGCGCAAGGTGCAGGGTCGTGCTGTTGAGGGCGAAGAGAAGGTGCGCCGCGTAAAGAAGTTCGGCAACGAATTGTTCGGCGAAGGAAATTGGGATTTGACGTACGCTTATGCCGATCATTATTCCGATATTCCGCTCCTTGAGTTCTCGCAGCATCCGATTGCTGTTTCGCCTGGTCCCGCGCTGGAACGCTACGCGAAGAAGCGTAATTGGCATATAGTTGAGTGGTAAGTTTTTCGGGCGGCAATGCGCCGCTTGCCTTAGGAAGGAGGCGTTTTCGGTGTTTGGGAATGACGAGTTGAACACTGAAGGTACGCGTTCTGCGAAACGCTCCTTGGATTATTTGAATCGCGCCCAGTGTGCGCAGCAAGAAGGAGACGACTCTTTGGCGACGTCTCTTTACTTGGCGGCATTCGATTGCGCCCAAAAAGAGGGCGTGGCATCTGAAAACATTTTTATCGATGGTTTGAAGCAAGCCTGGTTTTTGGCGGCTTCGAGTAAACAGCGCACGTTGGCCGAGCACATTTTCAGCTTGATGGAGCCGTATCTTTCGCAAGACGAAGTGCAGCAATACGTTTTGCGTCTGCAGGATTTGGCTCTTGAGCGCTTGGAGGAGTTCGGTGTTGATCGCGGCGAGCTTGAACAAGTGCTCTCTTCCATTCCGTCGCAGCTTGCCGATATGGGTTTCGGCGGCATGGATGCGCTCTTCGATGAGTTTCTTGATGAAATCGAAAACGAAATAGAGTTGACGGACGACATTTGCACGGAAGAAGACTGTTCGGAATGCCCCGATTCCGATGTTTGCGAGTACCATCAGGCGAATCCGGCGCTTAATGACGCTTCTGATGGCGAAAACGTGCGCAATGGCGGTGACGCATCAGATGTATCCGATGAGGTGGATGCGTCTGAGGTGCTGAAGGGTGACGATGATTCTGTCGTTGGCTCCGGCAAATCGGACACCGCTTCCGACCATTTTGTCATCCGGAGCACGGGTGGCGCGGGTGCGAATAATCGCTCGGAGCATCATGCTGCGATTGTTGGCAAGCAAGGGGATAGCCAGAATGCGGCTGATGCGTCGCAGGCGCCTGATGTACTGCCGTTTTTGTCCCAGATTCTGCAAGGTGGACACGGCGCTATTGCAGCGTTTGGTTTACCCGGCGCGGGACAGAAAAGCATTCAGGCTGCGAACCGTTTGACGTATGCCGATATGGCGGGGTTTGAGCATGCCATTGAGCAGATGCATGCGTTGGGCATTGGCTTTGCAAACAATCCCGAGCTGAAAAACTTCGTTTCGTTCCTCAACGAAAAGCATGGACTTTCGGGAATGCCTGTTTCGGACGCAATCGTGTTCAGATCCGCCGCGCGTGAAGATGCCTCCCGTTTCATGGAGGCAACGCTGGGCGAGCTGGAGCTTCCTGGTGTTCGCATTAACGTTGACGAGAATATTCATGGCGATTTAGTTCTGTGCGTTATGGCCCAAACAAGCTTGGGGCTTCGCTTCAATGCGGCAAAAGGCCAGATAGACGGTTCGGGCGTTCTTCTTCTGGAAGATATTGACCTGTGGGGTCATTTGCTGCCGTTCGATGACGATTGCTTTGAGTGCGCGTCTTCTCGTTCGGGTGCGCAAGGTCCATCGAAGGGCGCGCTTGAGGCGGTTCGTCTTATTCGCTCTGCGGTGGAAAATCCAGATGTATACGTTTTGGCATCGTGCTCGACCGACGCGGATATCCAAGGCGCGTTCCTTGATATTCTTGAGCCGCTTACCGTGGTTGACATCGATTATCCCACGGCATCGGAGCGTACGTCTTTGTGGAACGATTTGATGAATAAGCATCCTTCTATGAAGGGGGCTCAGATTGAGACGCTTGTTGCGTGCTCAAAGGGTCTTCCGCGTTTCGATATTTGCATGGCGGCCCGCGAAGCGATTGAGGCCAGCTATAAAGAGTCGCTTTCTACCAGGAAGTATGAACCGCTGACAACCGCTGCCATCTGCGAGAAGTTGGCGGCATATCAGCCCCTCGATTCCGATGAGTACAAGTCGCTCGAAGAGCAGGTGGTAAGCGATTTTCGTCGCGAGCTGGAAGGACTTGACGCGTTCTTGGGCTTCGAGGGGGCAAACGACGTTGCTACATTGCTCGGGGAAGATCGCGATGGCCTGGGATCAGCAGAATCTGACGCTGAGTAAGGCGGATTTCTGCCGGCTGGTCTGGGATAAGGGAGCTGAGCTGTACCGCGATCTTCCGTGGCGCAATACGCGCGACCCCTATGAGGTGCTGGTTTCCGAAGTCATGTTGCAGCAAACGCAAGTAGCGCGCGTATTGGTGCGCTGGGAGCGTTTTCTTGACAGATTTCCCACTGTTGATGCGTTGGCGAGTGCATCAACGGCCGATGTAGTGGATGAATGGCAAGGCATGGGATATAACCGCCGTGCGTTGGCGTTGAAGCGCTGCGCCGATGAATGCGCTGCGCACCACGATGGAGCCATTCCCCGCGAGCTTGACGCGTTGTTGGCACTTCCCGGTATTGGGCCGGCAACGGCAGCGGGTGTTCGGGCGTTTTCGTTCGATGTACCGGGGGTGTATCTGGAAACAAACGTGCGCACGGTGTTTCTCCATGAACTTTTTCCTGGTCAGTGCGATGTTTCCGATAAGCAGATCGCGCCTTTAGCGCAAGAGGCGTGTCCGCGCGAAAATGTGCGCGGCTGGTATTACGCGCTGCTTGATTACGGGGCATATTTGAAGCGGACCACGGTGAATCCCAGTCGGCGCAGCAAGGAATATACGCGCCAGAGCAAATTCGAAGGTTCGCGGCGGCAGAAACGCGCAGAGATAGTGCGGCTTGTTCTGCCGGCGCCCGGCATTAGCGTGGAGCAAGTATTTGAGGATTTGAACGATTTCGAGCGCCGCGCTGGGCGTGATGGCGTGACGCAAGATTATTTTGAGGGACTTTTAGCCGATCTGCAAAAAGAGGGATTTTTCAGCAGGGAAGACGACAGGCTGATTCCGTAGCGGTGTCCCGTAGTGGGTATTAACGCTGCGTTTTTCAGCGTGAGAAATCGGATAATGTGAGAGGCGTTATTCGTGGGATTAATTGATTTACTGCTCATCGGCGTAGGGTTGTCGATGGATGCCTTCGCCGTTGCTGTGTGCAAGGGCTTGGCTATGCCGCGTCTGAATATGAAGCAAGCTGCGGTAATTGCGCTGTTTTTCGGGGCGTTTCAGGCGCTCATGCCCGCTTTGGGTTGGGCGCTGGGCACGCAGTTCGCAAGCTTTGTGACTTCGGTATCCCACTGGATTGCTTTTGCACTTCTGGCTTTTATCGGCGGAAAGATGCTCTGGGACGTGTTCCATGGCGCAGAAAACGGCGAAGAAGAAGCTGTCGGCAATTTTAAACTTGACGTGAAAGAGCTGCTCCTGCTGGCCATTGCAACAAGCATCGATGCGTTGGCTGTTGGCATCACGTTTGCGTTTTTGCAGGTGGACATTGTATCTTCGGTAAGCATCATTGGCGTTACCACGTTTGTGCTCTCGCTTGCTGGCGTGGCGACAGGACATGCTTTCGGAAGCCGCTATGAGCGACCTGCTCAGGTAGTGGGTGGTGTGGTGCTTATCGGCATTGGTGTGAAAATCCTGATAGAAGGCTTGATTGTGTAGTTGTAACCCCTCGTAAGCGAATAGTGCCGCGAACATGCTCGTTAGCGCACCGCACAGCTGCGTTTCTTCGCGGCTTTTCGGCTTACAGCATTTCGGGGCACAGCCCTTTTTGGGCAAGAGGGCAATCCGCGCAGCGAGGGCGACGCGCAATGCATATTTCACGTCCAAACAGGACCCAACGGCGATTGATGTTCACCCAATGGTCCTGCGGATACAATGCGCACAAGTCTTTTTCAACTTGATCAGGTGTTTCGCCTTTTGAGAAGTCGAGGATGCGCGCAATGCGATACACATGGGTGTCCACGGCGATTCCTTCGGCGATATCGAAAGCTTCCGCTAAAACGACGTTTGCCGTTTTCCGCCCAACGCCCGGAAGCTTTGTGAGTTCGGCGATGGTTTTCGGAACGGTGCCGTCGTATAGGTCAATAACTCCTTGCGCGCATTTGATGCAGTTCGCGGCTTTGCAGCGGAAAAAGCCCAGGGAATGGATGATTTCTTCTACGTCACCAGGATTTGCCGCTGCCAAATCGGCAACGGTGGGGTAGTGCTGCCACAGCATCGGCGTTACCTTGTTCACGTTCTTGTCGGTTGTTTGCGCAGAGAGCAGCGTGGCGATGGTCAGGCGAAACGAGTCGCCATCGAAATGCAAGGCGCATGGAGCGCTTGCGTAAAGCGCTGCCATCTCTTCGTAGACGGCTTCGGCTCGTTGTTTCTTTTTTGCTTTTGATTCGCGTGCCATGGGCTCCTCCGTTGCGTTCTTGCTGTGCATGGTCGGTTTTGCACCACCCTAGTTTTTTCATTTGATAGAATATCGCCAAACAGGAATGCGTGCCGCAAGAAATTTGCGGCTATTCGTATTTGGAGACGTTTCTGCGCCGATTGTCAGGTGGAAGGTCTTTGCCAGGCAATTGCGGTTATCTTTGATTGGGTCTCTATGGCAAAAGGCAACAAGGAAGGTTTTTGCGTGCTTATTGATTCGCTTACATTTCGATTTGAACGCACCGAAGCGGTTAAAAAGTTTTGGGACAAGCTTGATGCGGCGCAAGATGCCACGCTTGGGGTTGCATCTTCTGCGCGTCCGCTAATGGTTGCCATGCAGTTTTGTCGCGTGCCTCAGACAACGCTCATTGTTGTTGCAGGTGAAGACGCCGCTTTGGGTTTTGCGCGTTCGGTTGCCACGTATTTGGGTGAAGATAAAGTCCTGCGGTTCTTTGAGCGTCGCGATTATCCGACATCAAGCAAAATGCCCGATCCCGTTTTAGCGGCGCGGCGCATGGAAGCGGCTTATGCATTGCGCTCGGGAAAGCAGTGCGTTGTTGTTGCGTCGGCGCGTGCTTTAGTGCGGCTTCTTCCGCCGGTTGATGCGTGCGCATGCGATCCATTGGTGCTGCGCTGTGGTGATGATTTGTCGGAAGGTGCCGTTTCCGGCTTGGAAAGCTTCGAGGACCTTTCGCGCTATCTAGTGCGTTGCGGTTACGAAAACGCAGGTGACAAGCTTGAGGGCGCGGGCACGTTCGCGGTGCATGGCGGTGCAATCGACATTTATCCCGGCAATTTATCGTATCCCGTGCGGGTAGATTTCTTCGGTGACGAAATCGATGAGATTCGCCGGATTGTTCCCGCAACGGGGCAAACGATTGCTCCCTTGCAGCAGGTTGAGATTTTCCCTGTTGTGGAATACGCGGCAACGGCTGCGGCATATCGCCGTGCGCGCAAAACGCTTGAGGCGCAATCGCATACGAGCGCAGTCATGCGCGAGCTGTTGGAGTGCTTGGACGCGGCGGAAGGCGGCATTCGCTTCCCACAGTCCGATTTGCTGCTTCCGTTTCTCTACGACAAGGCAGCTACGCTTGGCGATTATGCGGCGCCGCAAACGCTTACGACCCTGATAGAGCCGAAATCGCTGTTTGATGACGCAAGCCATGCTTTCGATGAAGCGTGCGCTCATGTTGAGGGATGCGGTGTTGCGGCCGAGCGGCTGTATGCGCCGCCCACGCAGCTGAATTTTGGTGGAGGCGTGCGCGCCACGTATCTATCGCTTATGGGGGTTGGCAAGACCGTTGATGACGAGTTGCCCGTCAAGCGCACCGATGTTGCGGGGAAAGGCGGACGCCTTATCGGTCGATTGCGCAATTTCCTGGATACGGACTTCATGGTGGTGTTCGCGGCGGCGAATGCGCAGGTGCGCAAGGAGCTTGAGCTTGAATTCGCTGATGAAGGGCTTCCTATTCAAGAAGTTTTGCAATGGCAAGACGAGAACGAAGAGCAAGCGCGCCGCCGTTTGCGCTCGGGCGTGGTAAACGTGGTGGATGCCGATGTTCCGCTGGGAATGGTGTTTCCCAAGGCAAAACTCGCGTTGGTGTCCATTGCCGATACGCAGGGTGCGCGCGCGGCAAGCTCGTCGGGTCGCAAGATTGATATCACGGAAATCACGTTTCCTTACAAGCCAGGCGATTACGTTGTGCACGCCGTTCATGGCGTAGCGCTTTTCCGCGAGCTTACGCGTCAAGAAATCGATGGAAGTGTGCGTGACTACCTTCTTCTGGAATACGCAGAAGGGGATCGCTTGTTTGTTCCCGTTGAGCAGCTTGACCGCGTGACGCGCTATGTGGGACCAGAAGGGTCGTCGCCGCGATTGACGCGCTTGAACACGTCGGACTGGTCTCGTGCGCTGCGCAAAGCAAGCAAGGCAACAAAGAAACTCGCGTTTGACCTGGTAGATGTGTATGCGCGTCGTTGTGCGGTGCAGGGTTTTCGTTTTGGCGAAGACACGCCTTGGCAACGTGAGATGGAGGCGGCGTTCCCGCATGCGGAAACACCCGATCAGCTGAGTGCCATTCGCGATGTGAAAGCAGACATGATGAGCGCGCGTCCTATGGACCGTCTGATCTGCGGCGATGTCGGTTTCGGCAAAACGGAAGTCGCGCTGCGAGCGGCATTCAAGGCAACGCAGGACAAGAAACAAGTTATGGTGTTGTGCCCGACTACTATTTTAGCGCAGCAGCACTATACGAATTTCAAGGAACGCTTTGAGCCATTCGGCATTCATGTGGAAGTGCTTTCGCGTTTTCGCACGGCGGCGCAGCAGCAAGAAGCGCTCAAGGGATTCGCGGATGGTTCCGTTGAGGTGCTGGTGGGTACGCATCGCTTGCTTTCGCGCGATGTGAACCCGCATGATCTGGGGCTTGTTATCATCGATGAAGAGCAGCGTTTCGGCGTGGGGCATAAAGAACAGTTCAAGAACCTGCGCGAATCAGTTGACGTGCTCACGCTTTCCGCCACACCCATTCCGCGTACGATGCAAATGTCCATGAGCGGCGTGCGCGATATGAGCGTTATTATGACTCCGCCCGATGACCGACGTCCCGTAAAAGTGCATGTGGGAGCCTGGGATCCCGATATCGTTTCAGGCGCTATTCGTCACGAGCTGGCGCGCGGGGGACAGGTATATTACGTTTCGAATCGCGTGCGCACTATCGACGATGCCGTTGAGCGCGTGCGGTTGGCGGCAGGCGAGGCGCGCATTGGCGTGGCACATGGAAAAATGACAAAAGAGCAGCTCGAGAATGTGATGGAAGAGTTCGCGGCGGGCGAGTTGGATGTGTTGGTTGCCACGACTATTATCGAAAGCGGTATTGATAATCCGCACACGAACACGCTCATCATCGAGGACTCTCAGCGTCTTGGCTTGGCGCAAATGTACCAGCTGAAAGGCCGTGTGGGCCGCTCGAGCACGCAGGCATACGCGTATTTCATGTATCCCGAGAAAGTGGTGCTCACCGAAGAAGCCACGGCGCGTTTGCTTGCCATAGACGAGCATCAAGAACTGGGAAGCGGCATGCGCATTGCCATGCGTGACCTGGAAATTCGCGGCGCGGGCGACATTTTGGGTGCCGAGCAGAGTGGGCAGATGAGCGCAGTTGGTTTTGACTTGTTTGCGCAAATGCTTGGCCAGGCGGTGCAAGATGCGCGCAAGGGTCTTGCTGCCGAAGGGGAAGATGCTATCTTGCCGCCGGCGCTTTCCGATATTACGGTGAACGTTCCCGGGCGCACGTACCTGGGGGACGATTATTTGCCCGACGTAGACGAGCGCGTTTTGTGGTATCGCCGCATTGCAAGTGCAGAAACGGTCGAGCAGGCTGATGCGCTTTTGGAAGACATGCAGAAGAAGCATCCTGAAATGCCTGTTGAAGCGCGTAATCTGTTCCTTAAGACGCACTTGAAGGCGTATTGCAACGAACGTGGCATCAAAAGTGTTGTCATAGTGGGCGGCAAAGTTGTCATTGAGCCTATTACCATTTCGCGCGAGAAGTCAATTGAACTGCGCCGCGCGGGCGGACGCTACACGCCGCAGAAAAACCGCCTTGAAGTTCCCATGAAGTACTTCAAGTTAGAAGGCGAGGATACGCCGCTTGGTGTTTTGAGCGCGTTCCTTGAAAGCCTTGAGCTGGAAGAAGGGGAGCGTGCCGCGAAGGCGGGCTCAGCGCGAACGGCGGCTGCATCTGCATCTGCGAGCGCGGCGGCGCCTTCTGCGTCGAAGGCTGGTGCTGCGAAGACGTCAAGCACTTCGCGGGCGTCTTCGGGTCAGGCGGGAACGAAGACGAAGAACGGTTCGCCTGCCGTGGGTCACAACTCGTTTGCGCGCAAGCCGCTGAATTCTTCGTCGAGCACTTCGGGATCGGCGAATCGCTTCTCGTCGCGCAGCGCGGCTGATAGACGCAACATGACAGCGCGCACGGTGCATCGCCGCCACAACTGGTAACGTGCCTGTTGACAAATTACCCCACCTTTTGTCAACATTTCGAGCATTTGAGAATCCGAGGTGCCCTGCGTGTCTTGAATGTGAAAAAGTGACGGGGTCTTTTTCACATTTTGCTTCCAGTCAGCCAATCGTACGATGCAATCCAGGGGCGCCCGCCGGCAAGGGCTCGCCTCACGACTCCGCTTGGATAATGCTTCACTGTACCCGCAACTCGCTCAACTTATCCAAAGCGTCGCAGTTCGGCTCGACCCTTGCCGGCGAACGCCCCTTGAGGGTTTGCACGTCGGGGTTTCGACATGCGCGCCTGGGTCCGCGGCGCGTTGGCTTTTGGTTCAGGCGTCTCTTTTGGGTTTCTCGACGGCATGTTGTCGTTTTTTCCGCCCGAATGCGCAAAATATTCCCGTTCGGGGTACCTCGGGGAGCACTTACGGTCCATGGTGCGCCGTCTAAGCTGTCGCCGATTTGCAAAAGCCCAGGTCGTGCATTGCGGGTGTCGGGTGAACGAGAGTCGCCGCCCTTTCAACCTGCCCCGAACGGGAATATTTTGCGCATCCGCGCCCGTTTTCCGGCAAGATGGCCTTCTCTCATGCGTTTACATCTAAGCGATCCGTCGGATCCATCGAGGCGACTCAGCAATGTAAAGGGTTCACCACGGGGAAGCCCCTTTCGCATCGGATGCTGGTTCGTTGACAAAAGGCGGGGCAGTTTGTCAACAAGGGGACGGGGGCGCGGTCTTGCCAGGGTGCGCCGCAAGTTTACGGAATGCGGCGTTTGTCAAGGAAAGCGCGGTCAGAAGCGCGAGGCGGATTACGGAGGGCTGCCGAAAGAGCGGGGGAGTAACGAAAGGAGCGCTATCGCCGCAGAGGGCTTGACCCCCCCCCACTCGATGCCATACTGTACCTGCACAACCGAATAGCAAACTGCACCGTCGGTTGCTCGGGAGGGCGTCATGTCCCCTCCGAGCTGGATGAATGGGGTGGGACGCCCCGCGAGCCGGTCACCGTGATGCCGCCCCTTTCTTGATTGTAGCGAGGGAAGCGGATGAGTCGGACCTCCGCAGACGCCGGTGCAGGCGAGAACCGCCAGTACCGGGGACCCGCCAGCGAAGAGATCGATTTCCGCGAGCAGCTAGGCCATACGAGCGAAACGCGATTTTGGAGAAACGCCAGCGATTCCATTCTGGGGGTCGCTGGCGTTTCTTTATTTCTATCGGTGTGGATGTCGCG
Organism: uncultured Eggerthellaceae bacterium; assembly: GCA_934670115.1. Classification (GTDB taxonomy): domain Bacteria; phylum Actinomycetota; class Coriobacteriia; order Coriobacteriales; family Eggerthellaceae; genus CAKUOV01. Next base: position 889 of record CAKUOV010000057.1, on the reverse strand, counting down.
CCCCGCCCGAGCGGGGTGCGCAAGGAAAAGGGAAAAGGCAAGAAAGAGAAGGAAAGGAAGGGAAATGAGGAAAGAGAAGAAACGCATGCGCGGCGCTCTGAACGTTCTCCTGTCGCTGGTGCTGGCGGCGGGCCTGCTGCCAATTATGCCAGCGAAGGCCGCAGCCGACGAGCCCGCGGCGGACCTGGGCAGCGTCCACGTGACCGTGGAGAACACCACCTGCCCCGCGCCCGACGCGGCGTGGACGGGCAAGCTGGTGGATGCGAACGTGGCGCTTTCCGCGGACTCCACCATGATGAGCTGCGTCAAGGCCGCCATCGAGGGCGCGGGCAAGACGCAGGTGGGCGCCGACTCCGGCTACATCAGCGAGATCGATGGCCTGGCCGAGCACGACGGCGACGATCACGACCCGGAGGGCAAGGGCTACTCCGGCTGGATGGGGACCTTGAACGACTGGTTCACCAACAAGGGCTTCGCCTCATACTCGGTGGCCAATGGCAAGCTGTCCGCCGGCGACGAGATCCGCGTGATGTACACCTGCACAATGTACGACCTGGGCAACCCGAACAACACGGACCGCGCGCTTGCGGGCATCGCGTTCTCCGCCGGCGCGCTTGACAAGGACTTCAGCTCCGGCCAGCATGCCTACACGCTCACGGTGCCCGAGGGCACGACGTCGGTCGCGGTGACGCCCACGGCCGCCAACAAGAGCTACCAGGTGCGCACGTTTGTGGGCGATACCCCGTACAGGCGCACGGCGGACGTCCCGGTGTCCGACGGAGCCACCATCACCGTGAAGAGCGGCTACGAGGACATGGACGCCGCGAACGACGCGGCCGACGCTGTGGCTTACACGTTCACGGTGAAGGCAGAATCCGAACCGCCCACG
>CAKUOV010000056.1 GCA_934670115.1 uncultured Eggerthellaceae bacterium | reverse complement strand
GGAAAGAACGCTGAAATGTTCCGCTTGCGCGCATTGGGACAGGAAGAATCAGAAATCGAAGTGGCGCGGGTGGTGAAGTCGGTTTCGCACGAGACAAGCTTTCCGCAAGATGTTTCTGCTGAAAAAGAGCTGCGCGATGCGCTTTTCGCGCTCTCCGAGAAAGTAGGCAAGCGACTGCGCAAGAAAAATCTGATGGGTACCACGGTTACCGTGAAAATCCGATTTGCGAATCGGAAAATTCACACCGCGCAGGAAAAGCTTGAGCTTCCCACCAACAATGAACTCGTGTTTTGGCCTCATGCTGTTTCGCTTCTGAAAACGCTATGGGCGCCAGGCACTCCCGTGCGGCTTATCGGCGTTTCGATGAGCGGCTTACAAGAGCTTGAGCGGGGAGAAGACGTTCCTTTTGTGGTGGAAAATCCGCAAGGTTCGCTCTTCGACGATGCTGCGCTTTTTTCGGAAGACACGCATTCGTGTGGTAATTCGGGTGCGGGCGGCATCAATGGCAAGGACTGTGCGAACGCAGATGACGATATGCCGCCTACGCTTTCTGCGCAGAAGCGGAAAAAGCTGCAAAGTTTGGCGAATCTATCTGATCAGGTGAACGGAAAATTTGGCGACGGAGCGTTGCAATATGGCCGCACGAAACAATCGCGTTGATCCCCCCTAGGGGGCGAAAACGAAAACGCCCCTTGGCTGCGAATGAACCAAGGGGCGGGTGTTTGATTGCTTTGAGTGTATCCGGTAATGAAACGATTAGGCGCGCGGCTTGCACGGATAGCAAAGAACAACCAGGCCAGGGCCAGTGTGTGAGCCGATAACCGGATCAAGAAGCTCCACCATAAAGTTCTTGACGCCAAATTTCTCGGCAATTTCGTTACGTACCCATTCGGCATCTTCCGCGCAGTCGCCATGTTCGATGCACACCACGTAATCGTCGTTGATTTCGCTGTGGGTTTCTTCGAAGTGCTTTACCAGTGCTTGCAGGCTCTTTTTGCGGCCACGCACTTTCTCGATGGGAGTGAGCACGCCATCGGTTCCAACCGTCATGACGGGCTTGACATTGAGCACAGTGCCAACCGTCGCGCTTGTTTTGGAAACGCGACCGCCGCGCAGCAAGTACTTCAGGTCCTCTACAGTAAACCAGTGGTCAACGCAGAACTTATTGTCATTGACCCACTGCGCCACTTCTTCAATGCTGGCGCCTTTTTGCTTCATGCGCGAAGCGTAATACACTAAAAGACCCTCGGCGCCCACGGCGGCCAGCGTGTCGATGTGGATGAGCTTCCGGTTGGGGTATTCTTCGGCCAAGCGATCCATGATTGCGCTTATGGCTTCGCAGGTGCCCGAAAGAGCGCTGTCGAAACCAATGTAGATCAGGTCGTTTCCTTCTTCGAGGAGCTTCACCAGCGTTTCGTGCGAGTCGGACTGGTTGGGCAGCGAAGTGGTGTATACCACGCCGTTACGCATGTTGTTGTAGAAAGCAACCAGGTCAAAGCTTTCGTCGAACACGTCAATGGGGGTCTGGATGCCCGTGGCTGTATCCATGTAGGACAGCGGAAGAATGGTCAAGTCGAATTCTTTAATGAGCTCAAGAGGCAGCGTAGCGCTCGAGTCGGTCACAATTTTATATGTCACGGTAATTCCTTCAAATCGAAATGTTACACAAACGGCTGTATTGTAACAAGTATTTTCTGGAATCGTGAAATATGTATAGTTTCAACAAACTAATCTCTCTGTTCCCCATTGCAGGGTACGGCAAAAAAGCCGACCACCCGGCTGGTTCACCTTCCTATGTGATAAGTTCCAATTCTTTTTATCGGAGTGTTGCATTTTCCCCTATAATTGCAAAGATTGTGTCTAGATAGTCCGCGAAAAGGGGATTGAACCATATGGCAAGTTACAAGAAGACAATGAATATGTTCCAGGCCTCATTCCCAATGAAGGCCGATCTGCCCATCAACGAGCCGAAACGCTTGCAGAAATGGGAAGATATGGAGTTGTATTGGAAGGTGCTCGAGAAGAATAAAGACGGCAAGCCGTTCGTTCTTCATGACGGCCCCCCGTATGCAAACGGTCCGATTCACGTAGGGCATGCGTTCAACAAGATCCTGAAGGACTTCGTTGTGAAGTCTCACGCGCAGCGCGGCTATTACACCCCGTATGTTCCCGGTTGGGACTGCCATGGCCAGCCTATCGAGCACATGGTGGAAACGACGCTCGGCAAAGAGAAGATGGCGCAGATCAGCCAACCCGAGCTGCGTAAACTCTGCCATGATTGGGCTACGAAGTACGTGGGAATCCAGCGCGATGGCTTCAAGCGCTTGGGTGTGAATGCCGATTGGGAGCATCCGTACCTGACGTATCATCACAATTTTGAGACGGCCGACGTTGAGATTTTCAAGGAAATGTACCTGAATGGCAGCGTGTATCGTGGTCGCAAGCCTATCCATTGGTGCTCGAACTGCCATACTGCGCTTGCTGAAGCGGAAATCGAATACGGCGACGAAGTATCCCCCTCTATTTACGTGAAGTTCTATTTCCAGGAAATGCCTGAAGCGTTCAAGGCTGCAGCTGTTGCCGCAGGTCTGGGCGACGCTCCTAATGCCGTAGTGATTTGGACCACCACGCCGTGGACGTTGCCCGCGAACCAGGCAGTCAGCTTGGCTCCGGATGCAACGTATGTTGTTGCTATCGTAAACGGCGAGCTGCTGGTTATGGCCGAAGAGCTGGCTGAATCCGTTATTGCCGTTGCTGGCTGGGAAAACGTCGAGTTCCTGCAGGATGGCGGCGAAAAACTCACATTCCCGGGCACCGCACTGAACGGCTGCGTTTACGTTCATCCGGTATGCGATGGCGAAACGGGCGTTATCATCTGCGGCAATCATGTCACGCTGGATACCGGTACCGGTGCTGTTCACACTGCTCCTGGCCATGGCGTTGACGACTACAAGGTGTGCCAGTTCAACGGCATTAAAGACATCAAGATGCCTGTTGACGACGAAGGTCGCTTCTATGCGGGCACCTGCCGTTGGGAAGGCATGACTACCGATGAAGCGAACCCCAAGATTATCGAATGGCTGAAAGAGCAAGGTTCGCTGGTTGCGCATGTGGACATCAATCACAGCTACCCGCATTGCTGGCGTTGCCACAAGCCGGTTATCTTCCGCGCCACTACGCAGTGGTTTGTTTCCATGGACGACACTGGTCTGCGTGATAAGGCGGTTGACGCTATTGAAAACCAGGTGACCTGGATTCCAGAATGGTCTCACAATCGCATTGGCGCCATGGTTTCCGAGCGTCCCGACTGGTGTATTTCGCGTCAGCGCAGCTGGGGCGTGCCTATTCCGGTGTTCTCGTGCGCGGATTGCGGTGAGATTGTTGCAAACGAGGAATCCTTCGATGCCGTTATCGATCTGTTCGATAAAGAGGGCGCCGATGCGTGGTTCATCCGCAAGCCTTCTGAGTATCTACCCGAAAGCGTTTGCTGCCCGAAATGCGGAAGCCACAATTTGCAGCCCGAAAAGGATATTTTGGACGTGTGGTGGGAGTCTGGCGTTTCTCACGTGGGCGTGCTCAAGCATCGCGCCAACGAGGGCCTGACCTGGCCTGCCGATATGTATCTGGAAGGCTCGGATCAGCATCGCGGCTGGTTCCAAAGCTCGCTTTTGACCAGCGTGGGTGCTTATGGCAAGCCGCCGTACAAGAGCGTTATGCACTGCGGCTTTGTGGTGGACGAAAACGGTGAGAAGATGTCGAAGTCCAAGGGCAATGGCGTTGATCCGGCTGATATTTGCAACAAGTTCGGTGCAGATGTTTTGCGTTTGTGGGTTGCAAGTGTTGATTTCAGCCATGATGTGCGTTTGGGCGATAACATTATCAAGCAGGTTTCCGATGCATATCGTAAGTTCCGTAACTCGCTGCGCTTCATGCTGAGCAACGTAGTTGATTTTGACGAAGTAAACGATGCGGTGACTTGCTGGGATGATCTTGACCCCATCGACCAGTATATGATGGTCAAGACCGCCCGCTTGGTCGATGACGTTACCACTGCTTACGACGAATACGCTTTCAACAGCGTGTACCGTTTGGCTTACGACTTCATAAACGATGTTTCCGCTGTTTACATGGATGTTATCAAGGATCGTTTGTACTCCGAGGCGCAAAATTCGGTGCGTCGTCGCGCTGCGCAGACGGTGCTCATGAACGTTATTGAAGTGCTTGTTCGCATTCTTTCCCCGATTCTGACGTTTACTACCGATGAAGCATGGGAAAGCTATCCTGCCGCTGCTTTGGCGCGCGAAGGTCGCCCCGAAAGCGTTCAATTGGCTGGCTGGCCTACACGCGAGGATTTCGTTCCTGCGCTGCCTGAAGATGCGCAGGCCTTCGCCGACAAGTTCGAGAAGCTGTTTGAAGTGCGCGATGCGGTTACGAAGGAGCTTGAGAACGCACGCGTTGCAAAGACCATCAACAAGAGCCAGGAAGCCGCTATTGCGATTACTGCTCCTGCCGAGGATTTCGAGCAGCTGAAGGCGTTCGACCAGAATGTGCTGACCGAGCTGTTCATTGTATCTTCGGTAAACTTTGAACAGGGCGATGAGCTTGCTGTTGCCGTGTCTGTTGCTCAAGGCGAAAAATGCCCGCGCTGCTGGAACGTTACCGAGCTGGGTGGCAACGAGAAGTATCCGCGCGTTTGCAAGCGTTGCGGTGATGTGCTCGAAGAGCTGGGATACGTCGAGGAATAGGCGGCTGCTCTTGAGTTCTTCTAATACGAACAAAAAAGAGCCTCAGCTGCTTGCTGCAATCAGGAGTCGTCGCGCTGCGGCGGCTCTGTTTGCTTGTGTTGCGCTTGTGTGGCTTATTTTCGATATCGCCACGAAAGCGTATTTCAACAGCGGTGCGTTTTCCGTGGGCCAGCATATCGCAGGTCCGTTCCTTGGTTTATTCGAGTTCCTGCTTGTGCATAATACGGGCGCTGCCTGGGGGATGTTTGGCAATGCGACGTTTGGACTGGGCATTTTCTCGGTGCTGATATGCGTTGCTATTGCCGTGTTATTTGCGTATTTGAGCAAAGATATTTCCATTCCCGAGACGGTTGGCATCGCCCTGGTTTTTGCGGGCGGCGTTGGTAATGCCATTGACCGTTTCACGCTGGGCTACGTTGTTGATTTCATTAATCTGAGCTTTATGGATTTTCCGGTATTCAATATTGCCGATATTGGCGTGACCTGCGGCATTGTGATTTTCCTTCTATTTTTCTTCTTGCATGGGCATGCCGATGAAGCAGCAAGCAAAGAAGGCGATGCCCATGAGTAAGTCGTTTTCTTTCCGCGCTGATATAAGCGATGCTGGCCAGCGCCTTGATTCTGCGTTGGCAAATCGCGATGCTTATGCCAGCAGGAGTGCTGCTGCCAAGGCGTGCGAAAGCGGTAGCGTTCTGGTAAATGGTAGCGCCGCAGCAAAGAAGTACGTGCTTAAAGCGGGCGATTTCGTTTATTACGAAGTTGAAGAAGCGCTTGAGCATATTGTGAGCGGTCAGGATATTCCGCTTGATGTTCGTTTTGAAGACGATTATTTGCTGGTCATTTCCAAGCAAGCGGGGTTGGTGTGTCATCCGTCGGTTGATCATTACGATGGAACGTTGGTGAACGCGCTTATCAATCATTGCGGCTACGATCATTTATGCAATGTGCAGGGCGACGATGACCGTTTAGGCATTGTGCATCGTTTGGATATGGACACGAGCGGCTTAATGCTTGCCGCTAAGACGAACGATGCTGGTCAAGCGCTTATGGAAAGCATTCAGGCGCGTGAAATCGATCGTCATTACCTCGCGCTTGTCCATGGGCGCATTGCGCATGATAGCGGTATGGTGGATGCCCCCATTGCACGCCATGCTACCGAGCGTTTACGCATGGCGATTCGCGATGTTGATTCGGCACGTGATGCTCTGACCACGTTTCGCGTGCTCGAGCGTTTCGAAGCAGATCGAAACGATGATGGCTACACGCTTATCGATTGCAAGCTTTTCACGGGCCGCACACATCAGATTCGTGTGCACATGGAATATACGCGGCATCCGCTTGTCGGCGATCCGTTGTATACGGCTCATGCGCCGCGCCACGCAAGTGCGTCGTTAGGGCTCGAGCGGCAATTCCTCCATTCGTTCCATCTTGCTTTCGACCATCCTGTTACCCAGGAGCATCTTGATTTCGACGATCGTTTGCCGGCAGATTTACAGGCTGTTCTTGACGGTCTTGCCGAAAGAAGCGCTGGTCGTACGGAAGCAGGACGCGAATTGTTCGAGCGTCTAGCGACTGCTTCGGTACCTTGCCTTGAATCGTTTTGGGGATGATACGCCATGAGAAGAAAGCCTGAAGATGTTCCGATCAAGCGGAAAACGGGCGTCGTTTTAGTCGGCTACGGTGAGCCGATAGATGCCTCTTCAAGGGCAGTACGTCGTTTTTGCAAGAGCGTTTTGCTGGATCGCCATTGCAGAAGAGGGAACCGTTTTCTTTGGTGGGTAAAGGTTCGTTTTGGCTTGCTTCGTCGTGTGGCGCGACAAAGCGCTGCTTCGTTTCAGGCGATTTGGCCGCAAGGGAATTTTCCCGAAGGGCAAGCGCTGCTTGCTTTGAGCAGTAAGCTTCAGCAGCGTCTCGATGACGGCGACTCGTTGGTTATCTGCGCTGCAACGCTGTATGGCGCGCAAAGCATAGATAAAGCGTTTTCCCATTTGAGAGACAATAATTGCAATCGAATAATAATATTCCCGCTCTTTCCGCAGGGCTCTTTTTCAACTGATAAAACGTTACGTGGGCACGTTAAAGATGCGCAACTGCGCACCCACGTGAAAGCTCGTATTACGTATCTTGATAGTTATTACAACAACGAGATGTATGCGCGTGCGCTGGCTGCCTCGATTGAGCATGCGGGATTTAATGCGGCTGTGGGCGATCGTTTGTTGGTGGCGTACAGCTCTATCCCAGTGGCTGATATCGAACGCGGCGATGATTACGAGCTGCAAACAGGAGCAACAAGCCTTGCGGTTGCGGGTGAGCTCGGGTTGCCGCGAAATGCTTGGACCATGGCGTATTTCGATCTACCATACAAGCCCGGCGAGCATCTTGATCCCAAGGTGAGCGATGTCGTTGAACGTTGGGGAAGATTTTGCGAAGGTCGTATGTTCGTGGTGTGCCCTGGATACGCATGCGAGGGCATTCAAACGCAGTATTATGTGAATCGGAAGCTGCGCCGTGCGTTCAACGTTTGTCGCAGCGAAGAGAATTCCGGCGGCATGCATTCGCTGGTAGTCGATGGCGATAATTTTGTTTATGTGCCCGCCTTGGGTAAAACGCGGGCTCACTTGAAGGTTCTGTCCAGTATTCTGGCACCCTACCTGAAGGAGGACTAAATGGGCAACTCAATGGAATCGACCCAGAAAACGGTTCTTGTGGGCGTTACCGGCTGCATTGCCGTTTATAAAGCGTGTGAGCTGGTGCGCGCACTGCAAAAAAAAGGGTATCGCGTGAAGGTTGTCATGACGAAAAACGCAACGCATTTTGTTGACCCTACAACGTTTCGTGCGCTAACAAACGAACCGGTTGCTGTCGATTTATTCACAGGTGCTGCGGACCCCATCTACCATATTTCTCTTGCAGCTGAGGCAGACCTGTTCATTATTGCGCCGTGCACGGCTAATGTTGCTGCAAAAATAGCTTGTGGCATTGCCGATGATTTGCTTACCACAACGGCTCTTGCAACACAGGCGCCGCTGGTTGTCGCGCCTGCGATGAACGTTCATATGTATGAAAACGTTGCAACACAGCAGAACCTGAAGACGCTTGCATCGCGCGGAATCACTATCGTCGAGGCAGATGAAGGCTATCTTGCGTGCGGCGAAGTGGGGAAGGGTCGCATGCCCGACCCCGAATACCTTGCTTGCGTTGTCGATGACATGCTGCGCGGTTCAGAGGGTGCAAATGATGAGGCATTGGGGTTGGCTTGCTCTGCAAAGAAAGACCTTATGGGCAAGAAAATCATGATTACGGCTGGTCCAACCATTGAACCTATTGATCCAGTGCGCTTCATCTCAAATCCTTCATCGGGGAAGATGGGTTACGCCCTGGCAGGTGCTGCGCGCGATCGCGGTGCGGATGTTGTTTTGGTCTCGGGCCCGGTTTCTCTTGAGCCGCCTGCAGGCGTTGAGCTTGTTCCGGTAAAGACCGCATGCGACATGATGTCCGCTTGCGAAAAAGCATTCCCGGATTGCGATATTGCTATTTTCAGCGCCGCTGTTTCCGATATGCGTCCTGCTTGCGTTTCGGACGTGAAGCTCAAGAAAGGCACCGATGATGCAGCGTTGTCTTCAATTTCCCTGGTAGAGAACCCTGATATCCTGAAGGCATGTGGTCATGCGAAGAAACCTGGCCAAGTTGTCATCGGTTTTGCTGCCGAAACAAACGATGTGGTGGAAAACGCTCGCAAGAAACTTGCATCGAAAGGTGCTCATGCCATTGTTGCAAATGATGTTTCTGCGGGTAAAGGCTTTGGCGTTGACGAAGACGAGGCTCTTTTCGTTACTGGTGAGTCCGTAAAGCCGTTTGGTCTTAAGTCGAAGCAGGATTTAGCGCAGGCGATCCTTGATGAAGCAGTTGCATTGTTGGCGAAAGCGCCGCTTTCGTAAGTTCGTTCGTGGATTTTCGGACCGATGCTGGTAAAAAACCGATGGCAATGCGTCATACTGGAAAATAAGTGAACATAATCGCGTCGAAAAGGAAGAGGTGCCTTTTATGTACAAAATTCTCTGCTTGAACAACATTTCTCAGGTTGGATTGAGCCATTTGACCGATGAATTCGAACTGACCGATGACATTGCGCAGGCCGATGCCATTTTAGTGCGCAGCGCTGATATGCTGTCGATGGACATTCCTGATAATGTGAAAGTGATTGCGCGCGCCGGTGCGGGCTACAACAATATTCCCACCGCCGCATTGGCTGAGCGCGGTATTCCTGTTTTCAACACGCCCGGCGCAAATGCTAATGGCGTGAAGGAGCTTGTTCTGTGCGGTATGCTGCTTGCGGCGCGTGATGTTTTGGGTGGCATTGAATGGTGCAAGGAAAACGCCGATGATCCTGCGATCGGGAAGAGTGCCGAGAAAGCGAAGAAAGCTTTTGCGGGCGGCGAGATCATGGGAAAGACGCTGGGCGTTATCGGACTGGGCGCCATTGGCAAACTGGTTGTTCGCAGCGCCGAAGCATTGGGCATGAAGACGATTGGCTATGATCCGTATCTTCCGGCCGATGCAGCTGCAGCGATTTCGTCCGATATGACGTTTACCGCCGAGCTGGCGGATATCTACCAGCATTGCGACTACATTACCATTCATGTGCCTGCCATGGAGGGCACCATCGGTATGATCGACGCTGCTGCGTGCGAACAAATGAAGTCCGGATGCGTTTTCCTGAACTTCTCGCGCGATACGTTGGTTGACGCTGAAGCTATGACGCAAGCGCTTGCTTCTGGCAAAGTGCGCAAGTACGTGACCGATTTTGCGACTCCCGCTGTTATGGCAATGGAAAACGCTATTGTGCTGCCGCATTTGGGCGCTTCCACGGCCGAATCGGAAGATAATTGCGCCATTATGGCGGTTAAGGACGTTATGACATACCTGAAAACGGGCGAGCGCAATCACTGCGTTAACATGAAATAATGTCTTGATTGATGTTCGACCGCGCATGTGGAGCTTTTCTTTGATGCGTAGCGAAAGAAAAAGTCAAACTTTTTCAAAAATGAGCTTGATTTATTTCTGAGCAATGCGTATTATAAACAAGCTGTTTTGCAACGGGTGATGGCGCAGTTTGGTAGCGCACTTGACTGGGGGTCAAGGGGTCGCAGGTTCAAATCCTGTTCACCCGACCATGAATTTGCAGGTCAGAAGCTTATGCTTCTGGCCTTTTTCTTTTGTCGTGAAGCATGCGAAAAGAAATTTTTTCGCGGGTGTCCCATAGAGTGCCCATGCTGCAAAAGCGTATGGACTATTATGGCAACAACAATAGGAAATCACGGTGAAAGGAGATGTAGGGAAATGGCCGAGTACGCAAATATGCTGTATGGATCCACGAGCAAGAATGGTTCTGTGCCCCGGGTTTGCAATGCCGGCCCTGTATTCTCCTGTGACGGTAGACTTATACTAAGCGAGAGCTTCACTGTCTTTGGATCCGCAGAATGTGCGGCAAGCATCGAAGCAGATTTGGATACCCTGCTTTCAAGCGAAGACTATATCGAAAGCTGGCGTGTCTGGGATTGCTGCCAGGACGCATGGGCCGATGTCGATTTGATCTTATATCGCTTTGAAACGTTCGATTTAGTGGTTCGTCGTGCTGCAGAAGGCATTTGCGTTTGGCGTGGGGCTCTTGATCAGCATAAACGAATCAATGTGTCGCGCGACCGCGATGAATGCAACGAGAAATGCTGGCAATGGGTAAGGGTGGCAAGCGATAAACGAGCTGAATAACTGTTGCCCCAAGATTCTCTCGCAATCAAAAGGTTTATTGCTTTTTTGTTCATGAAAAAGAGCGCCTCATACCAGAGACGCTCTTTTCAAGCGCGAATTCATACCTGCTTAATCAGCAATGAGCTTGCGCAGGTAATCGCGGTATTCGTCTTTAAGCTTCGTTGGCTTATCAATGCGGACTTTACCATCTAGACCGGCAACCCATCCGAAAAACTGGGGACTCACGCGCACGTATGCGCGCGCAATGCAGTTGCCGTTCTCGTCCTCTTCGATTTCAGCGTCCTTCCCGAAGCGATCATAGACAGCGCCAAGCATGTCCTGGTCAACGGCGAACGTGACTTTTGCGAGTTCGCCATCAAACCGGCCGAAATATTGAGAATCGCGCACTTTAAATTCATGGTTGCTTATTTCAGCATTGTGCGTGGCTTTTTCCTCTGAAGGCGCAACGTTGCGCATGCGGTCAATGCGATACTCCGTCATGGCTTCGTGCGAATCGCTCCAGGCAGTAAGATAGTAGAAGTCGTTGCTGTACGATACGCGAACAGGAGTTACTTCATAGGGTTTTCCATCGTGCTGAATGTGCATCTCGCCATCGGGGCCAATCTTCCAGTATGTGAAGCGGATTTTGCGCTTCAGGCGCATTGCTTCATGGATGGCATCAATGCTTTCGAACGTTTTATCGCCCCGGCCTTTTACGCGACCGTCCACATGGATGCGGCGCGCCAGCTTTTCCCGCTGGTAGTCGGTTGCAAGCAAGCGGATGTTGCGTGAGATGCGTTCGCATTGCGATTGCGTGATGAAACGGCAGCTTTGTATGACATCGACCATAAGCATGAGTTCATCCAGGTCAAAGTCACGATTTTCGATGTAATATTCAACAGGATTGCGCTGCGCAGTGTCGATTTTAATTCCGAAATCGCGTAGTGTATCAAGATCGGTATAAATGGTTTTGCGATCGACCGTTAGTCCAAAGTCGGCGAGACGTTGGATAATGGCTGTCATGGACAGTCCTTTTTCGGAATCGGTTTCTTCTTGCAGCATGCGCATGACATAAAGAATGCGCAGCTTTCCATTTGCCATACCGGACATGATGCCTCCTATCTTTCGCAGCATATGATATATTTTACTTCTTAAAGACTCGCTTGAAAAGCTTTTTCACCTGATGGGTGTCCCATTGATGTGACAGGAAATGCGCTTTTGCATGCTGGAACCGTCAGTCGCAGGGAACAACGCAGGGCACAAGGCTCAAAAGAAGTTGACAAAGCGGGAGTGCTATGGCTCCACGGGTTTTGCCGCAGGGCGCTAAACTGTGTTTGTGGTCGTTCTTTGTTGAAGCTGTGACTTCTTTGTGGGTTTTCGAAGTCGTATCCCCAAACGGTACGAAATCTGCCGCAATTGGCTCCAGAGTTTTGCAGTTCGATCACACCGATTCGTTAGCTAAGCCGCAGGTCAAGCGGCTTTTCTTTTGTCAAATTTC
>CAKUOV010000055.1 GCA_934670115.1 uncultured Eggerthellaceae bacterium | reverse complement strand
TTCAGTAAAGATTACAACCGTCAGGACACGACGTTTTATGGGTATGACAGCAATGGCAACTATCTGAGCCTGGAATACGCTGGTTACAGCACCGTGAACATTCGGGTGTACGCCAAATCGAAGTAGTTTGCACCAGCGCCTCCGTTGTTGACAAATTACCCCACCTTTTGTCAACAAATGGGGGTCTGAGCTGCGCCTTTGCTCTTACTTCACGCCCTTGAGCGACATACTTGACCGCAGCAGCGCAAACCAGCCTAGGCCAGCCACAATCATGGAAGCCACGATGATCGCGCCCACGCCTTCCACGTAATTTGTCCAAGGCAGCACTGCGATAACCATGCCTAAGCTTCCCAGGGCGGTGTGCAAGAAGTTGATAAGCGATGAAGCAGCTCCGGTATCATCGTCTTGCTGCGAAAGCAGGATGTTCGTGCTATAGGGGCGCGCGCATGCTTGCATTACAGCGAATACCAGGAAGGTCAGGCAAAACAGCGTTGGAGAAATCTGTCCCACGCAAAGCATGGCCACGCCGCTTATGCCGGCAATGGTCAAAATAATGGTCGTGAATTGGCGCGCGTTCATGAACTTTTGGGCTACGAGCCAGATAAATGGGCCTACCGCTGTGAGAAGCGCCGCAATAGCGAAATACATGCTGTAGCCCATTTCATCCAACCCGAAAAAGTCGATATATACATAAGAGGCCACAGCGATATAGGCCATGAACGGCAAGTTGTACATGCCCACGATCAGCAGAAACGAGATAAACCCTTTGTTTTTCGCAACCACACCTAAATTGCAAAGACTGCCCAACACGCTGCCCTGGTAACGTTCGTCTTTCGGGAGCGTTTCCTTGAACAGGATGGTCAGCACCAAACAGATCACGCCAATTACGGCAAGAACCCAAAACGTTACGCGCCAGTCGGCAATGCGCACGATAAACGCGCCGACAACCGGAGCCAAAACCGGCCCTATTACGAACATGACCTGCACAACGGACAGCACCGCTTCGCGCCGCTCGGTACAGAATGCATCTTTCACCACTGCTGTGGATACCGCGCTCACCGCACCTGCGCCAAGCGCTTTCACCACGCGGAATGCGATAAGCGTCCAAATCGATGTTGCCATTGCGCATAATGCGCTGCCCACCGTATACACTGCCATTCCTCCGATAAGGACAGGACGGCGCCCATGTTTATCTGAAATAGGTCCAAATACGAGAAGGCCTATGGAGAAAAACAGGTAGTATCCCACCAGCGTCAAATTCACGGTGGAGGCATTTGTGTTGAAGTGGTCGGTCATGTGCGGCACCGCTGGCGTGTACATATCCAGCGACAATGGCGTAATCAAACTAGCAACAACCAACAGCACCAACAGGCCGAATATGCCCAAGCGCGGCTGTGGCGCAACAAGCCAGCTATTTAACTTTTTCAAAACTATCTCCAAAACTCTGAGATGGCCCAATGTGGGATTATCGAAATAAACAACGTATCACAATGAGTTTGCGTGTGTGTGAAATTATAAAAACTAGGCAAATTCGGTATTGGTTTGTTGACAAATTGCCCATCGGCGTCAACTGTTGACAAATTACCCCACCTTTTGTCAACAAATCAGGGCGCATTCGTATCAGAAAATTACGCGCTGACTTGCGTTGATATTTTTTCAAGACCAAATAAGAAAGGATCGGTCTTGAAATAGGAAAAGCGCGGCAACCGAACGGAATCGGAAGCCACGCCCTTTACCTTTGTGGTGTGCGCATTGCGGGTGCGCTTGCAATGCGGGGTAACGTGCGCCAGCATATCAGCATGTCGGCTGCGTGCTTGCCGTGCGTTTGGCTCTCCAGGTACGAAACGCGTTGCGCGATCTACTCAGCGCTCAGCAGCGTGATTTCGAAATTCAACACTTTGCCAGCCATTTCGTGGTTCAAGTCAACGGTAACGGCTGCATCGGTGATCTCGGCAATGCGTGCCGGAACGGGCTGGCCAAAGTTGTCGCGAAGCAGAACCTGGTCGCCCACGTGCATCTCTTCGGGGTTGGGAACCTGATCGATGGGGAACTCAATGACCATCGAGGGGTCAGGCATGCCGTAAGCATCTTCGGGCTCAAGGCGAACCGTTACGGTTTCGCCGACTTCCATGTTCTCCACAGCTTTGTCGAAGCCAGGAATCATCATACCAGCCATGCAGGTGAAGCGCAGCGGCTCATTGCGGCTGTAGGAAGAATCGAACTCGGTGCCGTCGTCAAGCGTGCCGCGATAATGTACGGCAACTTTCTTTCCAGAATTGCTCATTACTCTCTTCTTTCTGTTTGCGTGGTTTTGCTCTTACAGAGTTTCCAGGTAATTTACCAGGTCGCCAACGTTTTGCAGACCCTCGGGCTCGCCAAAGTCAATGTCAAGACGATCTTCGAGCTCGGTGATAATCTCAAGCAGATCCAGCGAATCGATGCCCAGAGACTCAAACGTCGAATCGCTTTTCACGGATTCGGGGTCGATATCCAGGTTCTCCGACAAAATGGCTTTCAAAACAGCAAGTTTAGACATGGTTTTCCTTCCAGGATTTGTACTCGTTGCTTCACGCATTGTACCCGAAAAGCGGTGGGCGCACTGCGCGGCGCGAAATACGATGCAAAAACGTTAAAGAGTGCAGGCGAGGGGGCGCACTTGTCACGAAGGCTTCACGCAGGCGGCACGCATGCGTCACGGATGATGATGCTCACGCCGCGTAGTATGGGAACAGGGATGTCGCCGTGGAGTGCAGGCGAAGGGGCGTGCTCGACCGCTACTTCTTCACGCGGATTTCGCCTTTTTCGCAGCGGTTGCCCCATGCGTCGATAAGCGTGTCATCGCGGTAGACGCACACGATTTCGCAATGGTTTGCGCATTTCTGGCAAATAACTTCGCGGGTGCGGAACTCAATGTTGTCAATGTTGAAGTCGAACGGTTTCCATTGCGACGTGGGGGAGTCGGCCGCCAAAAGCGCCGCTCCGTAAGCGCCCATCAAGTGACCATCGGGGTCAACAAGAACGTTCATGCCCAGGGCGTCTTCGAATGCTTTCACCACGCCCACGTTTTTGCTCACGCCGCCTTGAAACACCACGGGTGCAGCAATTTTCTTGCCTTTTCCCACGTTGTTCAGGTAATTTACCGCAACGGCTTTGCACAGGCCCGCAATAATGTCTTCGCGCGGGTAGCCCACTTGAATCTTGTGCACCAGGTCGCTTTCGGCGAATACGGTGCAGCGCGCCGCAATGCTGGCGGGGTGCTGTGACGTTAACGCAATGTCGCCGAACTCTTCCACCGCTACGCCCAATCGATGCGCCTGACTGGACAGAAACGATCCCGTTCCCGCTGCGCACAGCGTGTTCATGGCGTAATCGGTGGCAATGCCGCCATCGATGCAGATGATCTTGGAGTCTTGGCCTCCAATTTCCAGAATGGTGCGCACATCGGGGTGCAGGTGCGTGGTTCCCACGGCGTGTGCGGTAATTTCGTTTTTCACCACGGTTGCGCCCAGAATGGCGCCGACCAAGCGACGTGCCGAACCCGTGGTGCCCACAGCCATAACTTCCACGTCAAATCCGCCCTCTTGCAGCTGTTCGTGCAGTTCGTCAGCCACTTTACGCGCGGCAACGGTGGGGTTGCCTTCCGTCCAAAGATACGAACGGGCAATGATATCACGCTGCTCGTCAATAACAACGCCCTTGGTGGAAATGGAACCGGTATCGATTCCCAGAAATGCCTTCATGGTTTCTCCTAGCGTGCTTTTCTCATGGCAATCATGTCGTAAAACGCCTCAAGGCGCGTGTCCAGACCCGTGTCGGAGGTCTGCGAATCGTAGCTCAGGTACAAAATGGGCACGTTGTAGTCGTTACTGATGCGCTGCAACGCGGGCATGACGTCAATTTCGGGCGTGCAACCCGTTGACTTCATGTGGATGATACCGTCGAAGCCCTGTTCAGCGTAACGTTTAGCAGCAGCGATGGTGAGCGACGACGTGGGCCCCATGTCGTACTTCGCGTACTCGCTTATGCTTGCGCGCAAGTTCTTCTCGTTGTAGCGCAAGTTGCGGTTTGTCATGTTCATCATGCGTGCCATGGAAACGCCCATGACCTGCAGTTTGTCCTCGATATGCAAGTTGCTGAAGGGGTCAACGGCAGTGAAGTATTCGCCCACCAGGCCCACGCGAATGGGGTCAACGGGAACGTTTTTCGGCACTTCGTCAAGCGCCTCCAGGCCACGCTTTTGGGCGGCGTGGAGTTCCGTGCGATTCTTCACGCGGTACATATCGGCCAGGTACGCCTTGCGCACGCGCTTGCATTCGCCGGGGTTCGCTTCGAAACCGGCGGTTTCCAAGTAGGCATCGTTGAAGCGATCCAGACACTCAATCATTTCAAGCGTCACCATGAATTTAGGGATGGCAACGGGAACCACCAGGTCAGGGTTGATTCCCTGCTTGCAATATTCAATGTTTTGCTTGGCGGATGTTTCGGCTACTTCCGCAAAGTTAACCATTTGGAACTCGTAACCCATGTCGCGCAGAATGGATTCTTGCAGCTCGCCGTAATAATGCAGGCGGCATGGCCCCGAAAACTGCACGAGCGTGTCGGCGCCCCGTTCCAGCGCTTCAATATAGTCGCCCAAAATGTGCTTGAACGGCGCGCAGACATAATCGTTGGAGTTCAGCGTGCCCAGCTCCAACGATTTGCGCGTTGGCTCAGGGAGTCGAACGAATTCTGCGCCCAGACATTCTTCCACGAAGAAACGAAACGCTACGTCGTAGTAACCGTAACGCATGAATGCCACTTTATGGCGCTCGCCCGACTTCGCCTTGCCGCGCTTTGCAGAGTGGCGCATGCGATACAGCGGTTCGGGCAGGCTGTTGATATTCGTTACTGACGTGCGCAAATCGCTGTAGTGTCGCTTCAGGTTGTCCAGGGCTTCGCTGGCGTTTGCCGGCAATTTCTCCAGGTTATTCGCCATGGCTGTAGCCTCCCTGTTTTTGGTAGCGAAGGATATCGACAAAGCTCTCAACGCGGGTTTCCAGGCCGGCCGTGCCGCTTTGCGCATCGATGGTGATGGACAAAATGGGGCGTCCTTTGATGTAGCGCATCACGGCGTCGCTGGTCATGGAGTCGGGTCCGCAAGGGAAGGCGCTCACCAGCACAATACCGTCAATCTTGTCGTGCAGGTCCAGCATGGTGCCAATGAGCTCGCGATTAATCAGCCACGGCAGCGTGTCGGAGAAGCTGCGCGACGTTTTGAAGGCGCGTGCTCGATCGTAATGGTCGGCGAACAGCGGAATGGCTTCCATTTGCTGAAGCATGTCGATGAGCGGTTTGCCCACATAGGGGTCGTGAACCACATAAGGATGGGCAGCCACCAGGATTTTCAGCTTAGGCGCGCCCGTAGAATCGGTTTCTGGGGAGCGCAAATCGGCCATGAGTTTTTGATGCAGCTTGGCGTCGTAGGCATCTTGTGCTTTACGGGCGTGGTTGTACGCGCGCTTTGCTTGCGCGGCGCTGTGGCCCATTTTCATGCCCAGGGCGATGAACGCTTCTTTTTCCGGCGTCTTTTCGTATTCGTCCACGTTTGCGGAAAGAATGCGCAGGTTGGCGAAGGTGGCCGAAGGGGACGGCGCAGCGCTGGTCGCTTCAGGTGCTTCCCCTGCGGAGCTTTCCGCGTCGTTCAAAAGGACGGCGTTGTTTTGCGCGTTCTTAAACGCGCTTTCTACCAGGTCGGGGAGCGCTTGAAACTTTGTGCAGAAGCTTTTGCACAGGCCAAAGCGATTGTAGCGCGGCACGAATATGGCATCGCAGCGGCTTTTGAGGCTGGCCACGTGGCCCATGAAAATTTTCGAAGCAAGGCAGCATTCGTCAACCGAAAGAGCATCGCCGTGCTTAAGCGTGAGTCGGTCGGTTTCGCTGCTGAGCACCACGTGGCAACCCAGTTCTTCGAAGAATGTTTTCCAGAGCACGCCAAAGCGATAGTACAGAAAGCCGCGTGGAACGCCAACGGTCTTCACGTCGCCATACGGCGCCGAAAGCAGCAGGTCAAAGCTTTTCAAAAGGATCTCCCGTCAAGAATTGCCTCTTTGCAAGTTGTTCATTATAGAAGGTGCACCTCAATGGCTTCTAAATTGTCAACAAAGAGTGAAAAAGCACCCTGTTTTTCTAGGAATTTAGGAGGTGTCGAAGTTAGAGATTTGCAAACCATGCGGTCGTTGCGCGCTCACAACTTCGTGTCCCGCGGAGCGATTGCGCAGGGCGCTTGCGGCGCTGTAACCTTGTCCTTTGCCGCCACTCGTTCGTGCGCTTTTACTGCTTTTGTTGCGGCGGCGTACACGAAACGCTATATTTGCGAAGAGTGAAAATGCGCGTTTGGAGGGCGTTGGTGCTTGTAACGGGGCTGTTGGCGAAGATTTCGGCATGCGGATCTCCCGATGAAAGCAATAACGAAACGCAACAAAACGCAACGAAACGAAACGAGAAAGGCGCTTTATGAACACAGCCGCTATTGTGCTTGCTGCGGGCGAAGGTTCGCGCATGAAGTCGAAGCATTCCAAGGTAACGCACTGCATTCTTGAAAAACCCCTGGTCAAGTGGGTTGTTGATGCCGCAAAGCAAGCGGGTGTGGAAAAAGTGATCACCGTAGTGGGCCACGGGCGCACCGAAGTTGAGCCGCTGGTGAGCGATACCGTAACGGTGGTGCAAGAACAGCAGCTGGGCACGGCAAACGCGGTTTCCGTGTGCAAAGAGGCCCTTGCAGACTTCGATGGCTCGCTTCTGGTTCTCACGGGCGATAGCCCCCTGGTCACCGCCGACACGCTGCGCGCTTTGGTGCAAAAGCGCGAAGAAAGTCAGGCTGCCGTGGTTGTTCTTACCATGGTTGTGGACGATCCTTTCGGCTATGGTCGCATTGTGCGCGACGCGCAAGGAAACGTGGAACGCATTGTGGAGCAAAAAGACGCAACGCTCGAGCAGCAGGCAATCACCGAGTGCAACTCCGGCTTCTACTGCTTTGATGCGAAAGCACTGTTTTCTGCCCTTGAACAGGTGAAATCGAATAACTCTCAGGGCGAGTACTACTTGACCGATGTTCTGGAGATTGCGCGCGAAGCAGGACGTGCCGTGCTGGCGCAGGTGGTGGAAGACCCCACCGAGTGCCTGGGCGTGAACACGCGTGTTCAGCTGGCGCAGGCGGCAAAGAAAATGCAGCAGCGCATCAACACGGCGCATATGCTGGCGGGCGTGACCATGATTGACCCCGATCAGGTGTGGATTTCTCCGGAAACGACTATCGGCATGGATACCGTTATCTACCCAGGTGTCACGCTTTTGGGCAATTGCGCTATTGGGCAAGATTGCGTTTTGGGGCCAGGCTGCCACCTGCGTGATGCGCGGCTGGAAGACGGCACGGAGTATTTTGCTTCCTAAAGGGGCTTTTAATCAGAAAAATGTCACTTTTTCAGGTAAAAACAGGGTTTTCGCCTAATAGCATCTCCCCTGAAAATGGCCTGTTGAGTACAATATGAGAATATGAGATAGCTGCGCTTTCGCGCGGCAGCAGTTATTGGTATGCGCAAAATCAAGGAGCACATTCATGAAGACGGAAATGAAGAAAAGCATGGCGCTTTTTTCCGGCTCGGTTAACCCTGCACTGGCCGAGGGAATCGCCCGCGAACTGGGGACAGAATTAGGGGCGGTGAAGCTGGAGAAGTTCGCGAACGGCGAAATCTATGCACGCTATGAGCAAAGCGTTCGTGGTGCCGACGTTTTTCTGATTCAGTCTGTTGCCGGTACGAGCGTTGGCTCGTGCATGGACGTAAACGATGCGTTGATGGAAATGTTGATTATGGCAGATGCGGCAAAGCGAGCATCCGCCCGCACCATTACCGCTGTTCTTGCCCATTACGGTTACGCCCGTCAGGATCGCAAGGCTGCGCCGCGCGAGCCGATTACTGCAAAGCTGGTTGCCGATTTGCTGCAGGTTGCCGGCGTTGATCGCGTGATCACGCTTGATTTGCATGCAAGCCAGATTGAAGGCTACTTTGATATTCCGGTGAACCACTTGACCGCAATGCCCGTTCTTATCGATGCCATCAACAAGAAGGGCTTTGACGCTTCCGAGCTTTGCATTGTAAGTCCCGATGTGGGTCGTGCGAAGGAAGCAAAGAAGATGTCTACCCTGATGGATGCCGATCTTGCCATTATGCATAAGGATCGCCCAGGCCACAACAAGGCGGAAATCACCGCTCTGATCGGCGATGTTACTGGCAAGATTTGCATCTTGAACGACGATATGGTTGACACGGCGGGTTCCGCATGCGCTGCTGCAAAGACGCTTTTGGAGAAGGGCGCGAAGCGCGTGTTTATGACCAGCACGCATCCGGTTTTGTCCGGTCCAGCGTTCGATCGCATTCGTGATTCTTCCATTGAACAGCTTATCGTGTGCGACACGATTCCGATTGATCCGGAAAAAGCCGCTGCCGCGCGCATTAAGGTGGTTTCCGTGGCTCCGCTTTTGGCGCGCGCCATCAACGAGGTGTACCACTGCGGATCGGTCGCTTCCATTTTCTAAGAGCGTTCGAACTGCGCGTTTGTGTAGTGTTTTGAAAGGGTGCGTCCTTGGGGCGCGCCCGTTTTTTTGAAAGGTTGTGAGAAAGCAGGCATGGCAGATACGTTTCTCATTGTGGGATTGGGAAATCCTGGCGATGAATATGCCCATACGCGCCATAATGCCGGTTTCGACACGGTGGACTCCCTTGCGGATGAGCTGGGCGTTCGTTATTGGAAGACCGAAGGCGGCGCGTTGGTGGGCAAGGTTTCGTGGCACGATTTCGATTTGATTTTGGCCAAGCCGCAAAGCTACATGAATACTAGCGGCGGCCCTGTGAAAACGCTGTGCGCCACTTATAAGGTTTCGCCTGATCATTTAGTTGTTATCCACGATGAGCTGGATATTGATCCGGGTACGATTCGCGTGAAATTCGGCGGTGGCCACGCGGGCCACAACGGTCTGCGCTCGATTTGCGATAAGCTGGGCACACGCGATTGGTTCCGCGTGCGTTGCGGCATTGGGCGCCCCCTGGGAAGAATGCCGGTTGCAGATTGGGTTTTGTCGCGTCCGAAGAAGGAAGCAGAGCAGGATTTCACCCAGGCGGTGCAGCTTGCAACTCAGGCAACACTGTTCCTTTTGGAAAACGGCCTGGAGAAGACGCAGCAGAAATTTAATTAACGTGGGGCAAAAACGCGGGGCAAGAGCGACAGAGACAGCGACAGGGCGCACGATAACAGCGCGGGGGCAAAAAGTGACAAAGACGGAGAATAATTCCGCAGAAAAAAGAACGAAGATTCCAGCGAGCTTGCTTATAACGTTTGCAGTGCTCTCGATTTCCGGCGGCCTGGGTAATTGCTCGCAGACAGCAGTAAACGCACTGCTTACGGGCATGTCCGCCGAAATGGGCGTTTCTGTTGCCACAAGCCAATGGCTCACCTCGGGCTACATTTTGGCGCTGGGTGTTTTCGTTCCGCTTGCTCCGTTTCTGGCGAAACGCTTCTCCGAGCGCTTTATGATGATGGTGGCACTTGGTTGTATTGCCGCGGGCTCGCTTCTTGTTATTGCAGCGCCGCTGTTTCCCGTGGCGCTGCTGGCGCGCGTTATGCAGGCGGCCGGCGCGGGACTGATGATGCCTGCTATGCAAACCATGGTTATGGTTGATATGCCGCACGAACGAATGGGCCTGTTTATGGGAATCAACGGTATTGCCATGGGTTTCATGGTAAATCTTGGCCCCACTATCGGCGGTGCGCTTGAGAGCGCGTTCGGATGGAAGAGCTTTTTCTGGTTTATCTTCGCCTGCATGGTGATTATGATGATTCCCACCATGAAATATGCGCGCTCGCAGGGCGGCAACAAACAGGAACGCTTCGATGCGCCATCGTTTATCATTTGCGGTTTCGGCTTCGTGGGCTTGCTTTTGGGTTTCAGCAACGCAAGCAATTTGGGTGTGACCCATGTTGCGGTATGGCTTCCCATAATCGTGGGTGCCTTGCTGATTGTTTTGTTCGTGCGTCGCGAAAAGCGCATGGCCAATCCGCTGATCAGCATGGATATCTTCGCCGACCGCCAGTATTGCTGGGGTTTCATTGGCAGCTGTGTTTTGAGCGCGGCATTTGTGGGTATCATGCTGGTTATTCCGCTGTACGTGGAAGAATTGCGCGGTGGTACGGCGCTTGACGCGGGTATGGTGCTGCTGCCGGCTTCGCTGGTGGCTCTGGTGGCAAACGTGGGCGCTGGCGCC
The DNA here is from genome assembly GCA_934670115.1 of uncultured Eggerthellaceae bacterium. GTDB lineage: Bacteria > Actinomycetota > Coriobacteriia > Coriobacteriales > Eggerthellaceae > CAKUOV01. The sequence goes on along the minus strand of CAKUOV010000055.1, from coordinate 1,716 downwards.
TTGATGGATAAGTTTGGCGCGCGTAAAGTGCTGATAGCAACCACAACGTTTCTGGTGGTTGGCGCAGTTTTGGCGCTGTTCTGCGACGACGAAACGCCGCTGTGGTTCCTGGCACTGTCTCAGGCAATTCGCGCGGCGGGTATTTCGGGAAGCATCGGACCGTTTATCGGGTGGTCGCTTGAGAAACTGCCTCGTCCCATTGTGTCCGACGGTAGCTCGTTTCTTACGGTGGGACGTCAAGCAAGTGCCTCGTTGGGAACAGCCGCTATGGTGCTGCTGATTGTGGCGTTTTCCCAGATGGGACAAATGGTCTTTGCATATCACGCGGCGTTTTTCTTCTCGGTAGTGTTTTCCGTCCTCACCTTCCTGGTGGCAGTGCTGAAGGTTCGCTCGTAGCTGCGCCTGTTGACAAATTACCCCACCTTTTGTCAACAACGCGGCCGCTTTACGATGCATTGCCTATCGTTTCTTTTCCGTAAAATGGTCCCTCGTTTTTGCCCGAATGTGTTTTCCTGCGGGCTCAAAAAAGGGATAATCGATTTTTAGGTTTTTCCTAAAAATGAAGGGAGTCTGCATGTCAGAGCAGGAAAAGGCGGAACAAGAAGTTACCGCCGTTTACGACGCGCGTGAGCTGGGCGCTCCTAAGATGGGCATCTTGGGCCTTCAGCACATGTTCGCAATGTTCGGTTCCACTATTTTGGTGCCGGTCCTTACCGGCCTTTCCGTTTCCGCAACGCTTTTATTCGCTGGTTTGGGAACGCTTCTGTTTCATTTGATTTCGAAGCGCAAAGTGCCCGCATTCTTGGGTTCGTCCTTTGCGTTTTTGCCGGGCTATTTCGCTATTGCCGCAGCTGGCGTTGAGTATCTGCCGTACGCCTGCCTGGGCGTTGCGTGCGCGGGCTTGCTGTATCTGGTGCTCTCGGCGTTGTTCCGTGCTTTCGGTGCGGCGCGTGTCATGCGTTACTTCCCGCCGGTGGTAACGGGCCCCATTGTTATCTGCATTGGTCTTTCCCTGGCAAGCACGGCAATTTCAAGCTGCCAGACCGACTGGCCGGTTGCCATTGTTGCCATTGTTGTTATTGTGGCGTGCAGCATCTTCGGTAAGGGCATGATTAAGATCGTCCCCATTCTTATGGGCGTTATCATCTCTTACGTTATTGCTGGTTTTATGGGCGTTGTGGACTTCTCCGGCGTGGAAAGCGCCGCGTGGATCGGTCTGCCCGTGCTGTGGGAGAACACCGTGTTTTCCCTGTTCGGACCTGGTTTCAACTCGGGTATTGCACTGACGGCCATCATCACCATTATGCCGATTGCCCTGGCTACCATGATTGAGCACATCGGCGATATTTCCGCCATTAGCTCCACCTGCGAGCGTAATTTCATTGCCGATCCGGGTCTGCATCGCACGCTTTTGGGCGACGGCCTTGCTACCATTGTGGCATCGCTGTTCGGCGCTCCCGCTAACACGACGTACGGCGAAAACACCGGCGTTTTGGCGCTGACTCGTGTTTACGATCCGCGTGTGGTGCGTTTGGCGGCCGTCTTCGCGATCATCTTCAGCTTCAGCCCCAAGTTTGCAGCCATTATCGGCGCCATGCCCAGCTGCGTGGTGGGCGGCGTTTCGCTGGTTCTGTATGGCATGATTTCCGCAGTTGGCGTGCGCAATCTTGTTGAGAATCACGTGGACTTCTCCAAGAGCCGCAACGTTTTGATTGC
>CAKUOV010000054.1 GCA_934670115.1 uncultured Eggerthellaceae bacterium | reverse complement strand
GCGATGCGTTTACTGCGCGGGTTTCTCTTCTCCGTAAAGCTTGAGTGCTTCGGGTGAAACAATGAATCGCGCAGCACGGGGAAGAACGCGCGCAATGAACGGCTCGGTGCTATCAAGCGGTTCGCCATCGAACTCGATGGGCAGGCCGGGAGTAGCTTCCACTTTCACTTCGCGTGCGCGATGCACTTCCACGCTAGACGATCTGCCGGGGAATTCGCCGTTTCTATCAAGCAGCGCCGCACCGAGCGCCGGAAGCAGGCCCAACGCGTTAGCGGTCTTCAAAACGGCCACATCAAGCATGCCGTCGCGCGGGTCGGTGTCGTGCGCAACGGGAATGTCGAACTGTATCTTAGAATGGTTGATAAGGACAACGCCCACGCCATCGCTTTCAATCACGTTGTTGTCAAGCGTGAGCTTCATATGTGCGACTTTCGGCGTGATGTTTGTGGCCGCAGCAGCGAAGTATGCCACTTGGCCCAGCTTTTGCTTGGATGCAGCGGCGTCTTTCATGATGGTTGCATCGTAGCCCGCGCCCGCCATAATGTTGAAGCCGTAGCGCTTGCCAGCTACTTCGATTTCCGCCACATCGAAATCAAGCGTTTTCCCAGCGCGCACCATTTCCGCCAAGGCATGGGGCTCGTTGGGCTGCGCAAGGTTCGCGCACAGCAAGTTCGCCGTACCAGCGGGGAAGGGTACCAGCGGAATGCCCGTGTTGGCAAGTTCGTGGCTCACTGTGGCAATGGAGCCATCGCCGCCGCTGATAACAACCGCGTCGAATTCCTGCGCATCATGCAAAAACGCGCGTAAATCGGTACGACCATCCGTTGCGCGCAGCACAATTTCGTCGTTATCTTGTGAAAAAGCACGAATAAAATCGTAAATCGCGCCTTCTTGGTAGCCAGATGCCAAGTTGTTGATTATCAGAAGTTTCACAGAACGCCTTTCTCTTGTTAGAATAGACGCTACCATATTTTTACAGATTCAGCTCAAAGGGTTGCTTAAGTGTTTATATCAAATCGAGAAAGCTTTCGGGCTTTTATTGAACGTGCGTCTTCCTCTTCTTTTTTAGCGATTGATACCGAGTTTCTGCGCGAGAAAACGTACTACGCGAAGCTGTGTCTTTTGCAAATTGCCACCGAAAACGAAGTTGCAATCATTGATCCTTTTAAGGTGGGGTCGCTCACGCCGCTGGCCGCGCTTTTCGAAGACGAAGCGATTGTCAAAGTCTTTCATGCGTGCGACCAGGACATTGAGATCCTGTATCACGAGATTGGCGTTGCGCCTAAGCCGCTGTTTGACACGCAAGTTGCCGCCGCGTTGTTGGGGCATCCCAAGCAAGTGGGTTACGGTGCGTTGGTGCACAGCATTTGTGGCGTTACGCTGAAGAAAGCCGATTCGTTTACCGATTGGTCGGTGCGTCCCTTGTCGGACTCTCAGATCAAATACGCGGCCGATGACGTGATTTACCTGGCAAAAATGTATGGCCCCATTGTCGAAAAGCTGGAAAAAGCAGGCCGTTTATCCTGGTTGAAGCATGATTTTGACGAATTATGCGATCCCGCGCGCTTTACTGTTGATCCGCGCAAGCGGTTTCGTCACTTGAAGCGTGGCAACCAGCTTACGCGCAAGCAGCTTTCTGCGGCACGCGAGCTGGCAGCATGGCGCGAGCAGCGAGCGGAAAGCCGGAACATTCCGCGCAAATGGGTTATGACCGACGAGCAGATTGTTGAGATTTGCAAGCGGGAATCTCGCACCATTGACGATTTATTCCTGGTGCGTGGCGTGCGCGAGAAGCTTTCAACGCGCGACGCGCGCGAGGTGGTGGCGCTTTTATGCAAGGGCATGGACCTGCCGGAAGACGAATGGCCCACAACGGGGCGCAGCGATCGTAGCGAGCGCAACGTCGATGTTGAAGTGGGGCTTATGGGTGCGCTTTTGCACTTGCGCGCACGCGAAGCGGGTGTTGCTCCGCAGGCGATTGCGTCTACGAGCGACCTGGCGGCTCTGGCGCGCGGTCACAAAGAGGACAACGAGCTTTTGCGCGGGTGGAAATACGAGTTGGTAGGCAAGGAATTTGAACGGCTGTTGGGCGGCAAAATTTCTTTAAGCTTCAATAAAGGAAAGCTTGTTGTCACGTCGCTGGATGTATAGTTTTTACCCTCTGCGTCACGCTTTGTTCTCGCTTCGGTAACAAAACCCTCCTATGTTTTTTGCCCTGGGAGCACTATGCCATAATCAACAGAAACGTAGGAAATGGAAAGGAAAAAGAAATGAGCTATGCCTTTCTTGTCATTGTTACTCTGTTGATTGGCTGTGCTGTTACGTGGGACGTCAACCACCAGCTGAAAAAATACGCGCGCGTGCCCATCTCGAACGGTTTGACGGGCGCTCAGGCCGCAAACACCATGCTTCATCATTACGGCATCTACAACGTAACGGTAAGAATGGGAAGCGAAGGCCAAGACCATTTTGACCCGCGCAACAACTCTATTTCGCTTTCTCCTTCGGTGTATAACGGCAGAAGCATTACGGCGGCGGCAACTGCATGTCATGAGGCGGGCCATGCGTGCCAATACGCGGAAGATTACACTCCCATGAAGATTCGCGGTTCTTTAGTTCCCGTTGCAAGCCTTGCGTCGAACGCCTGGATCTTCTTGCTGCTTGCAGGCATGTTTTTGCAGGCAAGCGGCCTGATCACAGCGGCCATCATCATGTACGCTTGCGTGGTTCTGTTCGAGCTGGTCACGCTTCCCGTTGAGTTCAACGCGTCAAATCGCGCGAAAGCTTACATGCAAATTGCGGGGTATCAGGGCGCGGATATTTCCGGTTCAAGCGCTGTTTTGCGTTCCTGCGCTATGACGTACGTTGCTGCAGCGCTTACCTCTATCTTGCAGTTGCTGTGGCTGGTTAGCCAGAACCGCGATTAGCGCGGTTGCGCACGTGTGACTTTGAAATGCGGGAAAAGGGGAGTTAGAAGCGTTTATGGCGGGAAAATCTCAGACTACGCGTGACGCGCTTTCGGTCTCTGCGGCAATTCGCCTGGTCAAAGAAGAGCTTGACGCATTGCCACTTTGCATTGAAGGCGAAGTCTCGCAAGTCTCCAACAAGCCGGGCTACAAAGCGGTTTATTTCACCATTAAGGATAAAAGCGCCGCGTTGCCGTGTATGATGTGGGTAAACCGCTATGCACAGGCAAACGTTGAGCTGAAAGTGGGCGCGCTGGTGCGCGTGACGGGCAAGCTTTCCATCTATGCGGCGAAAGGCACTATGAACTTCGAGGTGTCGTCGCTCAAGTTGGCAGGCGAAGGCGACATTCGTCTGAAAATTGCCCAACTTGCGGAAAAGCTCACGAAAGAGGGCTTGACCGACGTGCGCCGTAAGCGTGCAATTCCTGCGTTACCGGAAAAAATTGGCCTGGTCACTTCGCCGCGCGGTGCTGCCGTGCACGATGTGCTTAGAACGCTGCGCCGGCGTTATCCGTTCGCGCAGGTGCTGCTTGCGGGCGTTCCCGTTGAGGGGGCCGATGCCCCGCGTTATATCGTGACGGGCATGAAGACCGTGGTAGATGCCGGCGCCGAATTGGTGCTGGTAGTACGCGGCGGCGGATCGTTCGAGGATTTGATGCCGTTTAACGACGAGCGCCTGGCACGCACGATTGCCGCATGCCCCGTGCCGGTCGTAACCGGTATTGGACATGAGCCCGATACGACTATTGCCGATCTCGTGGCGGATTTGCGCTGCTCAACGCCAACCGCTGCGGCCGAAGCGGTAAGTCCTGAAGATGGATATCTTGACAACGTGCTGACCCAAAGTGCCGTCAAGATGAAAAGCTGTGTTGAGCGGAAGCTTCACCTGGAAGCATTGCGGCTCGATGGCCAGGTGCGCCGTTCCTTGTTCCGCGATTCCCAAGCTCTTTTGTCTCAGGAATGGATGGGGCTTGATTACAGCGCGGAAAGGTTGTCGCGCGCCATTCCCATGAACATCATGCGTGATAAAAGCAGCTTGGATGCTGCTCAGGCAAGCTTGAGAAAGCTTTCCACCACGCTTGTCGCCGCCGATAAGCAGCGAGTTGCCGATATATCCCAGCGGGCGAGCAAGGCCGTAGCGGCGAATCTTGATCGTTTTGATGCGCAGCTTTCTCTTGCCGCCGCGCAAGTGAATTCGCTTTCGCCGTTGGCGGTTCTAGGCAGGGGATATTCCATTGTCTTCAATGGGGAAGGCGGCGTTGTGCATAATGCAAATGCGGTGCATGTGGGCGACGATGTTCGCATTCGTCTTGGACAAGGCTCGCTTTCTTGCAAAGTAAATGCGGTTAATGTGGAAAATCATGCTCTTGAGAAGGAGAAACAATAATGGAGAATATGCAAGAAAACGTAACGACGCAGACTGCCGGCAGCGTAGATGAGCTCACGTTTCGCCAGGCCATGGCCGAGCTTGAGCAGACTGTCGATCAGCTTGAGAGCAACACGCTTGAGCTTGAGGACAGCCTGCAGAAATACGAGCGCGGTGTGGCGCTGATCGTTTCGCTGAAGGGCCGCTTGAACCAGGCGCAGCAGAAAGTAGACGTGCTGATGGGTGAGCTTTCCGGCGCAACTGACGACACCACGCAGGACACCACGCTTTCGTAGACGCTGACCGCGGGCAACTCTTTGCGGGCGCGTGCGCCGTATGCGGTGATTTTTCATGCCTTCTGTCATTTTTTCCTTGACGAACAATGTGAACTGGTAAGTTTTTGGCGCGCGCTCTTTCCTGACAAGGATGTTCAATTTACAATAGGATAGTTCAAGCACTATAACGGTAAATTACAGAGAGGACGCATTGATGAACGTTTTGGTATTGAACGCCGGCTCATCATCGGTGAAGTATCAGCTGCTGCACGTTGAAACGAAGGAAGTTTTGACCAAGGGTGCCTGCGAGCGCATTGGCGCCGACGATGGCATTTTCACCCATGGCATGAAGCCGAACGAGGTAAAAGAAATCGTTCCTATGCACAACCATGAGGAAGCGATTGCCCGCGTTCTGAAGTGCCTGGTAGAAGGCGAGACCGCTGTTCTTGAGAGCCTTGATCAGATTGACGCTGTTGGTCATCGCATCGTTCAGGGTGGTAAATACTTCAAGGGTTCCACCATTGTTGACGACGACGTTATTGCCAAGATTGACGAGCTTGCCGAACTTGCTCCCTTGCATAATAAGCCCGCGCTGCAGGGCATTTACGCGTGCCAGAAGCTCATGCCGGGCACGCCGATGGTCACGGTGTACGACTCTGCCTTCTTTTTCACCATGCCCCCGAAGGCTTATATGTACCCGATTCCCTACGAGTACTACGAGAAGTACGGTATCCGCAAGTACGGCGCTCATGGTACGTCCCACAAGTACGTTTCTCGTCGCGCCGCTGAGTTCCTGGGCAAGCCGCTTGAAGAGCTGAAACTGATCACGTGCCACCTGGGCAACGGCTGCTCTGTCTCTGCCATCAAGGACGGCGTTGCGGTTGATACCTCCATGGGTCTGACCCCGCTTGACGGCATTATGATGGGCACGCGTTCCGGCTCCATTGACCCCACCGTTGTTACGTTCATCGAGGATCATGAGCATATGACGCCCGCGGAAACGAACACGATGCTGAACAAGAAGTCCGGCTTGCTGGGCATCTCTGGTGTTTCCAACGACGCTCGTGATATTGAAAAGGCGTGCGAAGAAGGCAACGAGCGCGCAAAGCTTGCTTACGATATGTACGCATACTCCGTTCAGAAGTGCATCGGTCAGTACATTGCCGTTTTGGGCGGCGTCGATGCTGTTGTTCTGACTGCTGGCCTGGGCGAGAACAGCTCTGTGGTGCGCGAGCTTATCTTCAAGGGCCTTGAGCCCATGGGCATGAAGATCGATCCTGAGCTCAATGAAGTGCGTGGTCCCGAGCGTGAGATTTCTGCTGCGGATTCCAAGGTGAAAATCCTGGTTATCCCCACGAACGAAGAGCTTGCTATTGCGCAGGACACTTACGATTTGGTTACTGCCGCTCGCAACGCGTAGTGCATCGCGGGGAGTCGCGCTTTGCGGCGCGATTGGCGCAAACGACTCACGGTCGGAAAGCGCAAAAAAGCAAAAAATGGGAAAGAGGGCTTCGGTCCTCTTTCTTTTTTGGGACATGAGGTGCATGTGGCGGCTGTGCCGTTTTGCTACACTGGTGCTAGGCTGACAAAAGGAGGTTCCCATGAGGAAATTCATTATCGACACCGACACCGCGTCCGACGATGCTGCCGCTTTGATGCTGGCTGCGCTTTCTCCCGATGTTGAAATTCTGGGCGTTACCACGCTTACCGGAAACGTGGATATCGAGCAATCGGCGCGCAATGCGCTGGCAACGCTCGAGGCATGTGGCAGCAACGTTCCCGTTTACAAGGGCGCTCTTCGTCCGCTGTTTCGGGAACGCGAGGAAACCATTAGCATCCACGGCGCCGATGGCATGGGCGATTGCGATTTGATTCACCCTAAAGGTGCTGCTCAGGATAAACGGGCGGTTGATTTCATCTTGGAGACCGTCGCCGCGCATCCGGGTGAAATCGAGCTCGTTGTTTTAGGACCCGCCACGAACATTGCCCTGGCAATCCTGCAAGATCGGGAAACCATGAGCAAGGTAAAGCATATTTGGTCTATGGGTACGCCTGGCTTCGGCGCGGGAAACGCTTCTCCTGTTGCGGAGTTCAACGTGTTCATTGATGCGGAAGCGTACAAGATTATGCTGGACAGCGGTCTTCCTGTGACCATTTTGGGCTTCGATATGTGTTTGGGCGAGAGCTGTTTTACTTCCGATGAAGTTGACAGAATCGCCTCGAAGCAAGGCACGCCAGGGGAATTCCTTATGAAGGGTGCCACGAAGCTTATCGAGTTCAACATTGCAACGCGCGACAAGCGCCAAGCTGATTTCTGCGATTCGGTTGCCATGGCCGTTGCGGTGTGGGATGACTGCCTTGAGGAAACGGTGAATTGTTACGGCTACACGTGCACGATTGACGGCCCGCTGTACGGTCAGGTGGTGTTCTACCGTGAGGGCGCAACGTATGAATCCAGCCCGCATGTTCCGTATTACAACGCGCGCGTGGTAACGAAAGTGAACACTGAGCTGTATAAGAGCCGCTTCATGGAGCTTTTGGCGCACGAGTGCGTAAGGTAAGGATTGTTTTGGCGTTTTCGCGCCTGTGATGCCGGCGATAACGGTCAACTGTGCAATGCCCATAATAAAAGTGCTCCCAGCGATAATCGTTGGGAGCACTTCTTCGTTTGCGTGTTCGCGCTGCTGTACTAAATAGCCGACGATGCTTGTAACCTTATTTCGCCTGAGCCTGAACAGCGGTAATGGCAATAACGCCGTAAATGTCCTCGGCGGAGCAGCCGCGGGAAAGGTCATTGACCGGAGCAGCCAGGCCCTGGGTAATGGGGCCGTATGCCTCGGCCTTGGCCAGACGCTGAACCAGCTTGTAACCAATGTTGCCCGCATCGATGTCGGGGAACACCAAAACGTTTGCCTTGCCGGCAACAGGGGAACCCGGAGCCTTGGAGGCGCCCACGGAAGGAACAATGGCGGCGTCGAGCTGCAGTTCGCCATCAAGCAGCACGCTCGGGTCGGTTTCCTTCGCAATCTTTACGGCTTCGGCAACTTTTGCCTGGTCGGCGTTCTTTGCGGAACCGTAAGAGGAATGGCACAGGTACGCCACGGCGGGCTCGGCACCCGTGATGCTCTTGAAGGAGGCAGCAGCGTCAAGACCAATGTAGGCCAGTTCTTCGGCGGTGGGCTGAACATTCAGGCCGCAGTCAGAGAACACGAACGTGCCGTTGTAGCCAAACTCGCAGTCGGGCACAACCATCACAAAGAAGGAGCTAACCAGTTTAGCGGTAGGAGCCGTCTTGATGATTTGCAGGCTGGGACGCAGCGTGTCGGCGGTGGAGTGGCATGCGCCGGAAACCATGCCATCGGCACGTCCGGTCTTGACCATCATAACGCCAAAGAACGTTTCGTCTTTAATGGTTTCGCGCGCTTGCTCGGGGGTAACGCCCTTTTTCTTGCGCAGCTCGTAGAACAGGTCGGTGAATTCGTCTTCGAACTCGGAATTCTTGGGATCGATAATCTGCGCGCCGTCCAGCTTGTAGCCGCTTGCTTTGATAGCTTCAACATCACCCAGGATAATCAGGTTGGCCAAGCCGTCCGCCAAAGCCTTTTCTGCGGCCTTCAACGTGCGTTCGTCGTTGCCTTCCGGCAAAACGATGCTTTTCTTTTCTTGCTTTGCTTGAGCGATCATCGAATCAAGAAATGCGCTCATACTTCCTCCTTTTGTGTGTTTCTTCCCAGTGAAGAATTGCGCATGCGTAATTCTTTCGTTGCGTATTTTACAACGTTCTGCGCTTTGAGTTGTTCTGTTCTTGTGGTGATGCCGTTTGAAACGTTCCCCCTTGGTAAAATGGTGACGCAAGAATGCGAGTGGTAAAGAACAAACACCGCTCTGGCTCTGAAAGGATGAAGCATATATGGGTGTTGCTTACGCCGAATTCGCGGATATCGCAATAAGCGATTACGATGCCGTTGTTGTAGGCTGTGGGTTTGCGGGTGCGGTTTGCGCTCGACAGTTGGCCGAGCAAGGGGGGAAGCGCGTTCTGATCATTGAGAAGCGCGCGCAGATTGCCGGCAATATGTACGATGAATACGACGATGCGGGCATTTTGGTTCATCGCTATGGTCCGCACATCTTCCATACGAACAATACGCGTGTTTTCAATTACCTGCGCCTGTTCTCGGGATTTATTGGCTACAAGCACAAAGTGCTTTCGAACTGGTATGGCACGTATATCCCCGTACCCTTCAACTTGACGTCGCTTGAGATGTGCTTTGGCGAAGAACGCGCGGCACAGCTGCAAGAAAAGCTGATTGATAAATTTGGTGCCGGTTCGCGCGTGACCATCAATGAGATGCGTGAGCAAAAGGACCCCGATTTGGCGGAAATCGCCGATTTCGTGTACAAGAACGTGTTCTTGTACTATACGCAGAAACAGTGGGGCCTTTCGCCCGATGAAGTTGATCCTTCTGTTACGGCGCGCGTTCCTGTGCTGCTTTCGTATGAGGACGGTTACTTCCAGGATTCGTGCCAGGGCATGCCGATTTTCGGTTACACGAAGCTGTTCGAGGAAATGCTTGATCATGAGAACATCACGGTTTGCCTGAACACCGAGGCGGAAAGCGTTTTCGATCTGCATTTTGCCTCGCTTGACGAAGATGCGCCGCTTTCCGACATCTACCTTAAGGAAAAGCCGTTCAGGGGCCCCATTATCTACACTGGTCCGTTGGACGAGATGTTCTTGTCACGCTTTGGGCGTCTTCCGTACCGTACGCTGCGTTTCGAGTATGAAACGCTTGACCAGGAGTATTTCCAGCCGTGCGGCACGGTGAACTACACCGTTACGGAAGACTTCACGCGCATCACGGAGTTCAAGTACCTTACGGGTCAGCGTGCGCCAAAGACCACCATCATGCGCGAGTATTCGCTGGCTTACGAGGACCCCAAGAACCAGATTCCGTATTATGCCATTATCAACGACGAGAACCGTGCGCATTACGAGCGCTATCTGAAACTTACGGAAACGCTGCCGAATTTCTACCCCTTGGGCCGGTTGGCGGAGTATCGCTATTACAACATGGACGTTATTGTGGAGCGTGCTTTGGATTTATGCGACAGGATTTTGGGCGAATAATCCGCAAGGGTTCGTTCGACTGGGTAAACGAGTGATTGAGTGACCATGACTGAAATGAAAACCATTACTTTTGCAGTTCCGTGCTACAACTCCGCCGCGTATATGGACAAATGCATCGAATCGCTTTTGGCCTGCGGCGATGACATTGAAATCCTTATCGTGAACGATGGCTCCACGAAAGACAACACGCGCGAGAAGGCCGATGAGTGGCAAAGTCGCTACCCGAACATCATCAAGGCGATCCACAAGGAAAACGGTGGTCACGGTTCGGGCGTGAATACCGGTATTCGTGAAGCAGCCGGCCGCTACTTCAAGGTTGTTGACTCTGACGACTGGCTTGATGCCGATGCCATGAAGGAAATCATGGCGTATTTGCGTCGCCAAGTGGAGCTTGCCGAACCCACCGATATGGTGATTGGCAATTACGTGTACGAGAAGGTGTACGAAGGCACCCAGAAAGTCATGGGGTATCGCAACGTGTTCCCGCAGGGTCGCGAATTCGGCTGGTCCGAAATCGGCCGTTTCTCTCAGAGCCAGTACCTGCTTATGCATTCGGTGATTTACCGTACGGAGCTCTTGCGCGATATTCATTTGAAACTTCCCGAGCACTGCTTCTACGTTGATAACATTTTCGTGTACGTGCCGCTGCCGCACGTGAAGACCATGTACTACCTGGACGTTGACATGTATCGCTACTTCATTGGCCGCGAGGACCAAAGCGTGAATGAGAGCGTAATGATGGGTCGCATTGACCAGCAGCTGCGCATCACGCGCGTTATGATTGATGCCTGTGATATTGAAAACGATGTGCACGAGAAGAAGCTTGCGCGTTATATGCATAATTATCTTGCCATGATGATGTGTATCTGCTCTATTTTCCTGCGCATGATAAACGATGGTGATTCGGAGGAAAAACGTGCTTCTATCTGGGAATATCTAGAGGAGAAGCGCCCCGCAACGTATGAGCGCTTGCGTCGTGCGCCCATTGACTTCTTGGTGAACTTGCCAGGTGAAAACGGTCGCAAGATCGGCATTGCGGGCTATCGCTTAGCCCAGCGCATCTTCAAGTTCAATTAATTTGCGCGTGCACTCTACGCTCGCGACGTGCCTGTATATGTTGCGAGCGGGTCATTCTTATAGCTAGAACAACGAAGGGGAAGTGTCGCGATTGCGGCGCTTCCCCTTTCTGGTTCTTCGGATTGGATGTTGCAGGCGGCGGTTGTTGAGCGATGGTGTGTGTTTGCGCGTTGCTGGCGGTCGTTACCGACGGGCGGCTATCGCATTGCGGCAGTTACTGCTCCAGGATAATGTGGCGCAGCGCTTCAACGAGTTTTTCGTTTTCTTCGCGCGTGCGCACAGACACGCAGAAGTAGCGGCCCTTTTCCAGGCCGCGAATGTCATCGAGCTTGCGAATAAGGAAGCCGTGCATACGCAGCTTGTCTTCAAGCTCTTCTACGCTGCTTGCACCTAAATCCATGCCTTGTGGCACAAGATACGAGCACATAACGTAGTTGCCTTCTGCGGGGAAGATGTCGATACCGGGAATCAGGCTGAGCATGCATTGCAGCCAGGGAATCTCGCTTTCCAGGAACTCGCGTGCTTTCTCCAGATTGTTGTGCTCTATCAAAAGGGGCGATATGACCTCGGCAAAGAGCGAAACAGAGCTGCCATCGTAGAAGTTTTCTATCTGCTCAATGGTGCTTGGGTGTGCCACCAGATAACTCATGGGGATGCCCGGCAGCGCCATTGATACGGAAATCGAACGGATGATGATCAGGTTCTTGTATTGCTGTGTGAGCGAGGTATAGCTCTCGCCCGCAAGCGTGAGTTCGATTGAGCTTTCGTCCACAATAACCCACGAACACGTTTCCAGGTAGCTGATGAGCGTCGATTTATGCAGCAAACGGCTGGTGGGATAACTGGGGTTGCCTAAAAGCGCAGCATCGAACGTGATGCCTTGCGCCCTGCTCAGCGAAGGCTCGGGTGCTAAAAAGCCTGCGCGGCCCGCGATATCCACCACAGTATGCCCCGCGTTTCCAATTGCAAGCGCGTAACCAACCTCGCTGGGCGTGGTAATACCCACCGAGCAGGGTTGATATGTTTGCGCAACGGCGCGGATAAGGTCTTTCGTGGATGAGCCGATGATGAACGATCCCGTGGGAAGGTTGTGGAATGTGCTTAAGCTGCTCTTCAGGGAATATCCTTCGCGGTCGGCCGCAAAATTTGCAGCACCGCAGGTCAGTGCCTGATTCATGGCGTCAATAAGCGGTGTTGGCGTGCCAAGTGGATTCGAGATGCTGGAATGATCCGTAAACGGCGCGCACGCACGCATTTCGTAAGGAGGCATCAGCGAAAGAGCAGGAAGGGGCGTGACCAGGTTGCGCACGGGAAGCGTATCGGCTTCAAGTGTGGTTTGAGTCGTGTTTGCCATTGATGTCATCCCCTGTCAGGTTGGTGCCGTGTGTGCTTCGGTGCGTTGTAGCTCAAACGAGATTATTGCTGCGTTCTTCTGCGTTGTCGGCGTTTTAGCGTTTTCGGCGTAGGGAACGCAATTTTCGTAAGGTGAGTTTTACGCATGTGTTCACCATGATAAACTGTTTTTCATGATTACTGCTGATGAAACATGGATTAAATCCTCGCTCGACCACAAATGGGAAGGGAAAGCCATCCTTCTGGTGGATCTTGACGCTTTTTTTGCCTCGGTGGAACAGCTTGACCACCCCGAATGGCGTGGGAAACCGGTTATTGTGGGTAGTCCTTCGTCGATGCGTGGCGTGGTGTCAACGGCATCGTACGAAGTGCGTACGTACGGCGTGCGTAGCGCCATGGCATCGTCGGTGGCGGAGCGTCTTTGCCC
>CAKUOV010000053.1 GCA_934670115.1 uncultured Eggerthellaceae bacterium | reverse complement strand
AAGCGCACTATCGTGACCACCGAAGTAGGCCAGCATCAAATGTGGGCGGCGCAGTTCCTTTCTCGTTCCGTTCCGCGCAGCTTCTTGTCAAGCGGCGGTTTAGGCACCATGGGTTTCGGCTTTCCTGCGGCGATCGGCGCCGCGCTTGCATACCCTGACGCGCAGGTCGTATGCATTGCGGGCGATGGGTCGTTCCAGATGAACGTGCAGGAGCTTGCCACCGCGCGTGCGTATGGCGCCGCCGTGAAAGTTGTGATCATCGATAACGCCTGCTTAGGCATGGTGCATCAGTGGCAGCAATTCTTCTACGAGGGGCGCTATTCCCAAACCGAGCTCCATCACAATCCCGACTTCGTGGCGCTTGCACAGGCCTATGGTTGGCAGGCAAAGCGCGTCCAGGCGCAAGCGGAGCTGCAGGCTGCATTCTCGGAGATGCTTTCATCCGCCGAGCCGTTCTTGCTTGACGTTGTTGTGCCGTCATCGGAAAACGTGATGCCTATGGTTGTTCCCGGCGGAATGCTGCTTGAACGCGTTTGCCCTGGTAACGGTGCGGGCAATACTGCTCAGGAAGGGGAGTAGCATGGATGCATCCAAGCACGTTCTCACGCTTCTGGTGGACAACGAGCCGGGCGTTTTGCAGCGCGTTGTCGGTCTTATCTCGCGCCGCGGCTTCAACATTGAAAGCTTGTCGGTTGGCCCCACGGAAAACCCCGCGTTGTCGCATATCACGCTGGTGGCGCTGGGCGATGAAGTATCCTTCGAGCAGATTGCAAAGCAGCTGCATAAACTGGTGCCCGTCCATAAGATCACTGATTTATCGGGCGCGAATGCTATTGTGCGCGAGTTGGCCCTGTTCAAGGTTGAGGCGCTGCCCGAAAAGCGCGGAGAAATCATTCAGATCGCGAACATTTTCCGTGCGAAAATCGCCGATTTAGGCAGTGATTCGTTGACAATCGAAATCACGGGCGAAGAAGGAAAGCTCAAAGGGCTGGAGGATCTTTTGCGCCCTTACGGCATAAAGGAGATTGTCCGCACGGGTAAAATCGCCCAGGCTCGCAACGAGAAATAGCCCCACCTCTTCTTCGTTTTCACGCACGCCAACGCTAATCCGCGCCGTTTAAAGGGTGTCTTTTTGCGCGCGGGTGCCCTTTTGCTTGCTTGTGCCGTACAATAGACGTGCAATTATGACGTTTTCGCAATCGGCTTCCTAAGGAGTGAAATCATGACGCGTGTGTACAATTTCTCTGCTGGTCCGGCAATGCTTCCCGAAGAGGTTCTGAGAGAAGCGGCGCAAGAAATGCTCGATTACAAGGGCACAGGCATGTCCGTTATGGAGATGAGCCATCGATCGAAGGCGTTCGACACTATTATCACCGAAGCGGAGCAGGACCTGCGCGATCTTGTTGGTATTGGCGATGATTACGAAGTCATGTTCCTGCAGGGCGGCGCTTCGCAGCAGTTCGCGGCTGTTCCTATGAACATGCTGCAAACGGGCAAGGCAGACTATATCGTATCGGGCAACTGGTCGAAGAAAGCCTACCAGGAAGCATGCCGTTACGGCGATATCACGCTGTTGGCCGACTCCAAGGATGCGAATTATTCCTGCATTCCCGCTTTTGACACGTTCACGCCGTCGAAAGACGCAGATTATCTGTACCTTTGCTACAACGAGACCATCACGGGCACCACGTACCGCAAGCTTCCCGAAACGGATGCACCCGTTGTGGCCGATATGTCTTCGTGCTTCTTGTCGGAGCCTATTGACATCGAAAAGTTCGGCGTGGTCTACGCGGGTGCCCAGAAAAACGTTGGCCCCGCAGGTGTTGTGATTGCCATTGTGCGCAAGGACCTTATTCGCGACGATGTAATGCTTGCAACGCCCACCATGCTGAAGTGGAAGACGCAGGCCGATGCGAAGTCGCTGTACAACACGCCGCCGTGTTATGCCATTTACATTTGCGGCAAGGTGTTCAAGTGGATCAAGTCCATTGGCGGCCTTGAGGCCATGCAGATGCGCAATCACGAGAAGGCCGTGCTCCTGTACAACTTCCTGGACAACAGCAAGCTGTTTTCGGGCACTGCCGCAAAAGAAAACCGCTCGATGATGAACGTGCCGTTTATTACGGGCGATGACGCGCTGGACAAGGAATTCATTGCCGCTGCGGCGAAAGAAGGCCTGGTGGAGCTGAAGGGTCATCGCAGTGTGGGCGGTATGCGTGCTTCCATCTATAACGCTATGCCGCTTGAGGGTGTGCAAAAGCTCGTTGCTTTCATGGAAAAGTTTGAAAACGAGCACAGCAATAAATAATGGCAAGGGGCGACTCTGCGCGCGAACCGCGATGCAAAACGCTCCACGGTTTGAAGAAACAGGCAAGAAGAGACGCGTGCAAGACATTTGCGCTCTTTGATGGAAAGGAATTGCGCCACTATGTCGCTTAAAGTACTGGTTACCGATGTCATCGCTCAATGCGGATTGGATTATCTGCGCGAAAAAGCGTTAGAAGTCGATGTTCATCTGGGACTTTCTACCGAAGAGCTCATCAAGATCGTTCCTCGCTATGATGCGCTTATCGTTCGTTCCCGCACGAAGGTCACGCGCGATGTTATCGATGCGGGCAAGAACCTGAAAATCATCGGTCGTGCGGGCTTGAGCACGGAAAACATCGATATTGCCGCGGCATCCGAGCGGGGCATTATCGTATGCAACGTTCCTGACTCCAATATTACGTCGGTGGCGGAAATGACCATGTGCCTTATGCTCATGTGCGCGCGCAATGCTGCTCAGGCAAGCGCGAGCATGAGTCGCGGTCAGTGGAACCGCGAGCAATACACCGGCATTGAGCTATATGGGAAGACCCTGCTCATTGTGGGTTTGGGCCGTTTCGGTGGGCTGGTTGCGCAGTACGCGCGCGCGTTCGGAATGAACGTTTTAGCGTATGATCCGTATTGCAGTTCCGATCGTGCGGCGCAATTGGGCGCAAAGCTGTGCGCCACGCTTGCCGAAGCGTTGCCAAAGGCGGATGTCATTTCCCTGCATTTGCCGAAGACCGTTGAGACAACCGGCATGATTGGGGCGGAAGAGTTTGCCGCAATGAAGACAGGCGTCATTCTTTTGAACGTTTCCTATGCGGGCACGTGCGATATGAAAGCGCTTGCCGATTTCGTGGCTGCGGGCAAAATCGCATCGGTTGGCATTGACGTTTACGATGAAGAGCCGTGCACGGATTCGCCGCTTTTGGAGTTTCCCCAGGTTGTGCTCACGCCGCACTTGGGTCCCGAAACGCACGATGCTCACAACAGCTGCTCGTCCCAGATTGCCGAGCACATTTATGCCGGTCTTTCGGGCTCGCTTGTTCCCACGGCGGTAAACCTTTCGCAGGTGCCTGCGGAAGTGGTCGATAGCGTTGGGCCCTACATTGTGGCGTGCGAAACGGCTGGTGCAATTTTGGGACACCTTGATGCCGCTATCCCGCGCTCTCTTACCGTGACTACCGCTGGCAAGCTTGCGAATTGCGATGCAACGGCGTTGGCGGCTGCGTCGCTTAAAGGCTTGCTTTCCAGTCGCGAAGTTGAGCACATCACCACAGCAAACTACGAAGTCATGGCGCGTTGCCATGGCATTTCGGTTTCGTGTTGCAACGGTCTTTCGCGCCAGGGTTATTCGGCGCAAGTTGACATTGCGGCTGGCGATCAATGTGTGTCTATCGTGGTGCCCGATGGCGTGTCTTCCATGCGTCTTGTATCTTTCTTGGGCTATGACATTGATATCGTTCCTACGCGCAATTCCGTTATTTTCGAGTATGTTGATGCGCCGGGCCGCATTGGCCTTATTGGTACGATTTTGGGTGCTGCGGGTGTGAACATCACCACTATGCAGATTGGCACGAAGCCCGCGGAGAAAACGGCGCTGGTATACTTGAATGTGGATGATAAGGTGTCCGAAGAAGTTATGTGCGATATTGCCCAGCATATCGATTTGATTAACAGCTGGCAGATTTCGCTGTAAGGGTTGCGCGGACGGCTTTGCACATCGCAAAAACTGCTGAAAGCAGCGCCGTTGCCGACGCGCCCAGACCGTTCAGACCGTTCACACGCGCAGGCGTTACTTTCTGCGTGTGAAAAACTTGTGCATCGAGCAAGAGCGTGCTATAATGCTCGAGCACATGTGAAGAGTTGCGGTAAGCACCTTCGCACCATACTTTCGATTTTCAGAGAAAGTGGGCATTTGCCCGCTTTCTTTTTATATTAGGAGAAAAAGAGGGAGGGACCAGTGCTGACACATAAAGAACAATCGCTGCTTGATGCGCTTGCACCCTTGGCGCAACAGCATGGCATTGAGATTGTTACCGTTGAGGTAACGGGCTCAAAGAAATCCCCGACCATTCGCGTGTATATCGACACCGATCACGGTGTTGGCTTCGATGAGCTTTCCGAGGCGCAAACGTGGATCAATGAGACCATGGAGCGCATCGACCCGTTCCCGGGGGCGTATATGTTGGAGGTTTCCTCGCCAGGAATCGACCGACCGCTGCGAACCCCCGCGCATTTCAATCGCTTCGCTGGACAAACGGCAGTGGTGAAAGCGTCGAAGGGCATCAACGGACGCTCGCAGTTCACTGCGGTGATTGTGGGCGCGGATGACGAGAGGCTTACGCTTGATGACCAGGGAACTTTGATTGAAATTCCGTTTGACCTTATCAAACGAGCCCATTTAAAGGGCGTTATCGATTTCAGTGAGAGCAAAAAGTAAAACGAACAAGGAAGTAGCAAGGAAAGGAACTATTGTGGCAAATTCTGAATTGATCGAGGCTTTGCAGGCTTTGGCCCACGAGCGCAAGATCGATGAACTGTATCTTATTGAGCGCTTGGAAGATTCTCTGGCGAAAAGCTACCAGCGCATCTTGGATCTGGAGTGGGATGCAAGCGTGACTATCGACCGCTCCACGGGCAAAATCTACGTGTACGAGATGGTTCCCACCGATGAGCCCGATGAAGAAGGCGAGTACCATGAGTTCGAGCCGCGCGACGTTACGCCGAACGACGTGAGCCGCATTGCTGCTCAGAACGCAAAGAGCGTTATTGCCTCCATCGTGCGCGATGCAGGTCGTCAATCCATCTACCGTGAGTTCAAGAGCCGTCGTGGCGATTTGGTGACGGGTACCGTTTTGCAGGGCACGAACGACTTCACCATCATCAAAATTCGCGATGGCGTAGAGGCCGAACTGCCGCATTACGACCAGAAGAAATTCCCCACCGAGCGCAACGAGCGTCCGGCAAACGAGCATTATCGTCACAACCAGCGCCTGAAAGTGCTGATTATTGACGTGCGCGACCCCAACGCAGAAGAGCCGAAGGCGAAAGGCGAGCAGGGTCGTCCCTCTATCGTGGTTTCTCGTACGCACCCCGATTTGATTCGTCGCCTGTTCGAGATTGAAGTTCCCGAAATCTACGATGGCCTGGTGGAAATCAAGTCTATTGCGCGCGAACCGGGCGAGCGTTCTAAGATTGCCGTGTATTCCCGCGAAGCGAACCTTGATCCCGTGGGCGCCTGCGTTGGCCCCAAGGGCAGCCGTGTTCGCATGGTGGTGGAAGAGCTGCGCAACGAGCGTGTTGATGTTATTCAATGGAGCCCCGATCCGGCGGAATACGTTGCCAAGGCGCTTTCTCCTGCAAGGGTCTCTCGCGTTACCGTTGACGAAGAAAATAATTATGCAACCGTTATTGTTCCTGATGACCAGCTTTCTTTGGCTATTGGCAAGGCGGGCCAGAACGCTCGTTTGGCTGCGCGTCTGACTGGCTGGCACATTGACATCAAGAGTGCTTCTTACGCTGGCGAGCCGTTGCCTGCGACCGAGAACATGCTTATCGATGAAGATGATGAGGAGCAGGGTGGTTTCTGCGAATACGTGAGTAGCGATGGCGTTCGCTGCCGCAACCATGCGCGCCCCGGCAGCAGCTTCTGCGGCATTCACGCATCCGAGGCATAACGGATATGGGTTTCGTAGAGCAGGCGAGCGCGCCGAAGCGCCAGCGCAGCTGCATTGGCTGCGCTCAGAAAAACCCCAAGCAGCAGTTGTACCGCATCGTGCGTACGCCCGAGGGACGCATCGCGTTTGATAAAACCGGACGCCTTGCCGGGCGCGGCGCGTATGTCTGTTCGCTTGAGTGCTTTGAAAAGGCAGTCAAGCAGGGAAGATTAGCTCGCAGCTTGAAGTGCTCTATTGAAGCCGACTCCTACCAAAATGTCCGCGACGAGCTTTCCGCGCACCTTGCCGAAAGCTCCCCTGAAGAATAAGGAGGCAAGAATGCCTGGAATGCGTGTTCATGAACTAGCAAAAGAATTCAACATGTCAAGCAAGGAGATGCTTGATTTGCTGGCAGAGATGAATATCCCTGCCAAAACCCATGCGACTCCGTTGAAGGAAGAAAGCGTGGAGGAGGTCCGCAAGAAGCTTTCGCCCGAGATCAAGCAGCGCGCCGGCGAACTTGACGATGCCGAAGCAGCCGAGTTGGCGAAAAAGCAAGCGGAAGAAGAAGCGAAAAAGCAGGCTGAAGAGGCGCAGCGCCGTGCTGCCGTAGAGGCGGAGCGCAAGCTGCGCGAAGAAGAGCGCGCTCGTCGCGATGGCGCCCTGGAAGACGAGGAAGCTGCTGTCGAGCGGGCAGAGCATGCGCCCAGCAAGCAGGCTCCCAAGGTTTCTGCGTTCCAGAGCTTGGCAGACCAGATTGAGGCCGAGCGTGCGCGCGTTGAACGCGAAAAGGCCGAGGCAGAAGCGCGTGCGCGTGCCGAAGCTGCCGCTGCCGAGGTAGCAAAGAAGCGTCGCGTGGAGGAAAACCTTCGCAATCGCGAACAGCGTCATTCATCTGCGAAAGCAGCAGCCGAGCGGCCGCAGCAGCACGAAAAGCCGAAGCGCGTTCCTACGGTTGCCACAACGAAGACGTCGAATAAGTTCAGCTCGCTTCTTAATCAAATCGAGGCTGAGCAGCAGCGCATGCAGCACGATGCGAAGATGGAAAAAGAGAAGGCGAAAGCCGCTTCTTCGAAGGGTGCAAAGTCCAATCGTAATGCGTCGGGTGCATCTGATGAGACACCGGCCAAGAAGAAGGGCCGCAAGCGCGTAGCTGAGCCCCAGGTAGACGAGCTGGTGCAGGCTCCGCAGGAGGAAGGCCCCGATCGTTACGCGCAGATGGCCGTTCAGGCTGAAAAGCTGCAGCGCGATAAGGTGCTTGCCGAGGCACGTGCCGCTGTTGCCGCTGCTTCCACGGAAGGCGAAGGCCGTCGTAAGAAGCGCAAGGAGAAGCGCGCGAAGGAAGCACGTGAGAAAGCCGAACAGCAGGCAATCGAGCGCGGCTTGGATCCTTCGCTTGTTCTGGATGAATCGGTTGTTGAGATTCCCCAGGGTGCAAGCGTTTCCAAGTTTGCCGAGCTCATTGGTGTGCAGCCGAACGAAGTCATCAAGCGCTTGTTCATGTTGGGTCAGGTGCTCACGCTCACGCAATCGATGAGCGATGACCTGATTGAGCTTATTGCTGACGACTTGAATAAGAAGTGCCGCGTGGTATCTCCCGAAGAAGAATACGCAGTGGTCTACAACGATTCCGATGAAGATTTGAAGCCGCGTCCGCCCGTTGTTACCGTTATGGGTCACGTTGACCACGGCAAGACGTCTTTGCTTGACGCCATTCGTCATTCTGGCGTTGCGGCAGGCGAAGCGGGCGGCATTACGCAGCACATTGGTGCTTCGGTGGTCAACTTGATGGATCATCAGATTACGTTCATTGATACCCCTGGTCACGAGGCGTTTACGGCAATGCGTGCCCGTGGTGCGCAGGTCACCGACGTTATCATCTTGGTTGTTGCAGCCGATGACGGCGTTATGCCGCAGACCATCGAGGCAATCAACCACGCGAAAGCGGCAAACGTGCCGATTGTTGTTGCGGTGAACAAGATCGATAAGGATGGCGCGAACCCCGAGCGCGTACGTCAGGAACTTACGCAGTACGGCATCATCCCCGAAGAGTGGGGCGGCGAGAACATGTTCGTCAACGTTTCTGCGAAGAAGCATTTGAACGTGGATGAGCTGTTGGAAACCGTTTTGCTGCAGGCTGACGTTTTGGGTCTGCGCGCGAACCCCGATGCGCTTGCTTCTGGCTTTGTTATCGAGGCAAACCTGGACAAGGGCCGTGGTCCCGTTGCTACCGTTTTGGTGCAGCGTGGTACGCTCAAGCCGGGCGATACGGTGGTTGCCGGCACGTCGTACGGCCGTGTGCGCGCCCTGGTGAACCCGAAGGGCGATCATGTGAAGGCTGCGTATCCGTCTGACCCGGTTGAGATTTTGGGCCTGAACTCCGTTCCCACGGCGGGCGACGAATTCCGCGTGTTCGAAGACGAACGCGATGCCCGCAAGCTGGCGGAAGAGCGCGCGCTGCGTGCCCGTTTGGCAGAGCAGGAAACGAAGAGCCATATGTCGCTTGACGACTTGTTCAACCGTATTGAAGAGGGCAAGCAGACCGACTTGAACCTGATTATCAAGGCCGACGTTCAGGGCTCCATTGAAGCGCTGCGCGACGCCTTCGACAAGATGGATCAAAGCGAGGTCAAGATCAACATCGTGCATGCGGCCGTTGGCGGCATTACCGAGACCGACGTTACTTTGGCTGCGGCATCTGATGCCATCATCATTGGCTTTAACGTGCGTCCGACCGGTAAGTCGAAGCAGCAGGCCGAGAAGGAAAAAGTCGATATCCGCTTGTATCGCGTTATCTATCAGGCGCTCGAAGACATCAACGCTGCACGCGTTGGCTTGCTCAAGCCGGATATCGTCGAAAAGGATACGGGTATTGCCGAAGTTCGCGATGTTTTCCGCGTTCCCAAGGTTGGCAACATCGCCGGATGCTATATTGTTGAAGGCGAGCTGAGCCGTGATGACCAGGTACGCGTGGTTCGCGACGGCACCGTTATCTTCGAAGGTGTTTTGTCTTCGTTGAAGCGTTTCAAGGACGACGTGAAGTCGGTCAAGCAGGGTTACGAATGTGGTATTGGCGTGAATGGCTACCAGGATATCAAGGTGGGCGATACCATCGAAGGCTTCCGCAACGTAGAAGTCGAGCGCACGGAGTAGTGCGCTCGCAAAGGCAGTAAAAGCGATCGAGAGGAGTTCCCATGAAACAGAATTCGTCAAGTCGTAAATTGAACGCGCAGGCGCAGGAGAACATTGCGAGCATTTTGCTGTTCGATATTTCCGACCCGCGCTTGAACCAGGTAACGATTACTGGTTGCGAAGTGAGTTTTGACCGCAGCGCTTGCAACGTGTTCTATGCGGCGCCGGTGGGTGAGTACGAAGAAGCGCAAGCTGCGTTCGAGAAGGCAAAAGGCCGTATTCGCTCGCTTCTTGCCAAGCGTTTGACCTGGCGTGTTGCTCCGGAGCTTCGTTTCATCCTGGATACCAGCGTTGATGAGGCTCAACGCATTGCCAATGCGTTGGCGAAGGAAGAAACGCGTCCTGCGTATGTCCCGCAGGAAGGGGACGACATCTACAACGAGTAATTTTGCTTGTTGAACAGGTTCGCAGAGTTACGATTGAGCAAGGGGCGTGGGCGTAAGGCCTGCGCCCCTTTGAGGATTCGCAGGTGATTCGCGTTGGTGCCAGGGCGGCCCTGGCGCGAATGTTGTGACGTAAATGTTGTGACGTAAACGCCGCAATGGAAGCTGCAAGAAGCAGTAAGAGTGGCGACGAAAAAAACAGTAAAGGATGATGCATGATGGTGCCCACACCCCAAACGAATGCCGCGCTGGCGCAAATCGCCCAAGCGCTGCGTGAGCACGACAATTATATTATCGTGGGCCACGTAAGCCCCGATGGCGACTGCATTGGATCGCAGCTTGCGCTCAAGCATGCGTTGCATCGGCTGGGCAAGAAGGCGCAATGCGTGCTGGCAACGGATGCATCGAGCATCGATACGTCGTTGGGATTCCTACCGGGCGTGCATGATATGGTGCCGGCGGCTGAGCTGCTTGAGCAGATGGTGGGCGCTTGCGAATCCACGGCGCCTGCGGCAGCTGCAGATGAGGCTTCTCCGGTGATGGAGTCGTGCGTTATTACGGTTGATGTCCCGAATCATGAGCGTATGGGCCAAGCTGCCGCATCGCTTCACAAGCACGCGGGTTTTACAATCACCTTGGACCATCATGCGAATAAAGAAGCTATTTCTGTGTTGAATTACGTTGATCCCGATGCAGCATCGAATACGCTCAACGTGTGGCAGCTTATAGGCGAGCTGGGCGTTGACCGCAGCGGAGATATTGCTCTGTGCGCATTCACGGGCTTGGTCACCGATACAGGGCGCTTCCAATACCAAAATGCTAATCCGTTCGCGTTTCGTTGCGCGGCAGAGATGTTGGAATGCGGAGCTGACCTGGAGATGGTCTGCACGCAGATTTTCCAGCGCCGCAGCATTGCTTCTTTGCAGCTGGAGAATCGTGCTGTTGCGCGTATGGAGCTTCTTTTGGGTGGTGCGCTTGCTGTGACGTATGTCACGCTTGATGATTTCGCCTGCGTGGGCGCAACGAAAACCGATGCGGATAACATCGTAAACACGCTGCGCAGCATCGATGGCGTACGCGTTGCTTGTACGCTGCGCGAAACCGAGGAAAACGTTCGCGGCAGCTTGCGTTCGAAAGACGGTACCGATATCGCCGTCTTCGCGTTTGAGCATGGCGGCGGCGGCCATAAAGCGGCGGCCGGCATGACGCTCAAAGGTGCTATTGCGGATGTATTCGACCAGGTAAAAGAAGAATTATGCGAGTATTTGCAAGACATGTGGAAGGAACAATAGTACGGTGAAACGGGGAGAATCGGGCCTTTCGCTGGTGGTGGGCGTTGATAAGCCGTGCGGTATGAGCTCGCACGACGTTGTTTCGCGTTGACGTAGGATTTTCGGCGAGAAGCGCGTGGGGCATGCGGGCACCCTTGATCCGCAGGCATCAGGCGTTCTTATTGTGTGCGTTGGTCCCGCGACCAGGCTTGATAAGTATCTTGTTGGTCACGATAAAACGTATCTTGTTGATGTTGCGTTCGGTGCCGCTACGGAAACGGACGATAGGGAAGGTGCGGTTATCGAGCAAGCGGATGTTCCCGCCGCGGTGTTCGATCGCGAATTTGCAGCTTCGTACGTAAAGACGCTTTCCGGCAAGATCATGCAGGTTCCGCCGCTGTATTCCGCGCTTAAGAAGAATGGCAAGAAAGCGTGTGATGAGGCTCGTAAAGGAAATGCGGTGGAGCTTGAGCCGCGCGCGGTTGAGATTTACGACGTTTCGTTCATTGAGCTTATTTCTCCTGATGAGACGTGCCCTTATACGCGTTGGCGCTTGGAAGTGAGCGTTTCGAAGGGGACGTATATTCGCTCCTTTGCGCGTGATTTAGGCAGGTCGTTGGGTACGGTTGCCCACGTTGCCGAATTGCGCCGCACTCGTTCTGGTTGTCTTTCGGTGGACGATTGCGTGAGCCTTGAAACGTTAGAGCAGCTTTCTACGAAAGACGCGCTTGATCCGCTGCCGCTTTTGGAGTATCGCTTTGCTTACGTTGACGATGCCGTTCATGAGCGCCTTGCGAACGGCAATGCGCTGTTGCCATTCCAGGTCAACCTTATGGAAGAGCCGTGCGAAGCCGCCCAGCATCAGGGTGATTGCTGCTTTCCCACGTATCACGAAAGCGCTGCGGCGCCAACCGAGGGCGAGTATCTTTCTGTCGTCTATGAGAACAAGCTTGCAGCGATTTATCGCTACAGCGGCACAGAAGCGAAATGGAAAGCTGATTGCGTGTTCAATCCTTCGGTCATGCGAAAGGGGATGGACTTATGATTGTGGAAGTTGGCGGCGATTTCCGGGAATGCTGCGTTCTTAAGGGGGTGTCGTGTGCGTTTGGCGTATTCGACGGCGTGCATTTGGGGCATCGCTTCATCATAGAGAAAGCCCTGGAAGATGCGCGGCGCAGGGAAGCCCCGAGTGCCATTATCACGTTCGCGCAAGATCCCGATGAAACGTTTCGTCCCGACAAGCTGAAAAAGCTTATGTCAAACGATCACCGTCTTCGCGCGCTTGATGAACTCGGTGCAACGTATGTGTTGGCGCTGCCGCCAACCAGGAAATTTTTCTCGCTTTCTCCGCAGGCGTTTCTCCAGAGCGTTTTCGCGAACAACATTCCCGCCTCGCTTCATGTGGGAAACGATTTTCATTTCGGCGCGAAAGCGCAGGGCAGTGTTGCGACTATGACGAGCTGGGGTGCTCTGCGTGGCATGGACGTACGTGGCTACGAGTTGTTTGCGCTCGATGGTGCGCCCATTACGGCAACGCGCATTCGCGGGTTGCTGGCGGCGTGCGATATCGAAGAGGCCAACAAGCTGCTTGGTGACCCCTTCGCGCTGGAGGGAATCGTTGAAAGCGGACGTGGCGAAGGTCGCGACATGGGATTTCGTACGGCAAACGTCACCATTCCTTCGGATTTGTACTCGTTGGGCGAAGGCGTGTATGGCGCGTATGCGCAGACTGAAAATGGAAAGCGCTACAAAGCAGCTGTGTCGGTAGGGGGCGCTCCAACGTTCGGGGAAGCGGCGCACGCGAATGTGGAGGCACATATCCTTGATTTCAACGAGGACATTTATGGACAGCGCTTGCGCTTAGAGTTCGCGGCGTTTTTACGCCCTATGATAGTGTTCGAATCAACTGACGAGCTTATTCGTACGGTCATGGGAAATATTCAGTGGTGTCGCGATAATTTATAGGGCGTTTGTCGCGCTCTTTGAAGACGTCATGCGCTTTCCTTGCGTATCCAAAGTGTAACTTTTTAGTAAACTATTCTTCGTTTTTGCAGCCTTTTGCCCTGTATATAAACAAAAAGTAAAAGAATAGGCTTCAAAAATTCTACAAATTGACTAAAATAGACAGGCTATTTCCCTTCGACTCAGAATGCCAGGCCGAAGGGAA
>CAKUOV010000052.1 GCA_934670115.1 uncultured Eggerthellaceae bacterium | reverse complement strand
CTTCCAGCTTGCTTGCTGTGCAAACCAGGCGGGGAATGTTTCGCTCAGAAGCTTCGCAGCCTTCGCTTCGCCTTCCCCGCCCAGTTTTACTAGCAGTGTGCGCTCGCGCGTGCTGTATGTGACTCCTGAGATCTACATGCCTTCGGCGTCGAAGCGCTTTTTCAGCGCTTGGTAGTGAATGCTGTACTGAAGTGCAGTTTCCTTGCTAACCTTCCCTTGTTTTACCAGGTCAAACAGGCTTTGATCCATGGTGCGCATACCTAGGCTGCTTCCCGATGCAATGGCGCTATCGATCTGGTACGTTTTTTCCTCGCGGATCAGATTACGAATTGCCGGCGTAATGAACATGATTTCGAACGCGGGAATCACGCCGCCATCAAGCGCGGGAATGAGCTGCTGCGAAACAATAGCCTGCAGTGAAGAAGCCAGCTGCAAGCGGATTTGGCGCTGTTGGGTGGCGGGGAAGACATCGATGATACGGTCGATGGTACCCGCCGCGCTGGTAGTGTGCAGCGTGGAAAGGAGCAGCTGCGCCGTTTCCGCCGCCGTAATTGCGGTGCTGATGGTCTCATAATCGCGCATTTCGCCCAAAAGCATGATATCGGGGGCCTCGCGCAGGGCGGAACGCAGCGCTTCGCCGTAACTTGCCACGTCGGTAGGAATCTCGCGCTGCGTCACAATGCACGTATTGTGCTTGTGCGCGAATTCAATGGGGTCTTCCATGGTAATGATGTGGCCCACGCGCTCGTGGTTCAGTCGGTCGATGATGCACGCAAGTGTGGTGGACTTACCCGCACCAGCCGGGCCGGTGACCAGCACCAATCCCTTTTGGAAGCGGCTGCAGCGCAGCACTTCTTCAGGAATGTTGAACTCCTGGGGGTTGGGTAGGCCGAACGGGATAATGCGAATAACAGCCGAAAGCGAGCCGCGCTGGCGGAAGATGTTTGCACGGAAACGCCCTACGCCGGGCAGCGCGAAGGAGAAGTCGTCGTCGTGGTTCAGGTTCTCTTCGAAAATCTTCCAATCGCGTCCTGCCAGCGCATACACGCTTTTCACGAATGCGAGCGTTTGCTCAGGCGTGAGCGGGTCGGCGTTCATGCGGCTTTGGCGCCCGTTTGAGCGGTAGGAAATGGGAAGGCCTGCTACGATGAAGACATCGGATGCCTTGATGTCGATCATTTGCTGTAAAAATGACTTCAATTCCATGTTCGTTTCTCCTGTTCGCGTTGCGTCGCTTCGCTGTATCGGTTTGGCGCGTTTGCGCATGTTTTCGGGTTGTCCCGTTTGTTTCTTTCTTGGGTTGGCGTCTTGCGCGCCCCGGCTAACCTGCCCAGAGCTTTTCGTTGCTCTCTTCTTTCCAGTTCATAGCGGTTTTCCACTTTACAATTTCATATGTTGATTCGGAAAGCTTCAGTTCAACGATAAGTTGGCGTCCGGAATCTGATTCGAACAATGCGTTCAGCGTGTTCCCTGAAAGCGTCACCGTTGCACTGCCCGGGCTTGCCATCGTTTGCGTTTCTTTCTCGATGGCGCTCAAGTTCGTCAGTACCTCGTCTGTTCCGTTTGCTAGTGCGGTATCAACCAGGGAAAGCATGGTTTGAGCTGCGGTTTCGTTCGCGTATACATCGTTGGTAAACGAAATTTGCCGCTCGGTCGAGGCAGTATTCGCGCGCGCGGTGGTAACCGAAAGCGTTGCTAGCACGGCAATGCACAGCGTGATGACGAATACCAAGATGGTAATAGGTCCAATGCGGATGCCCGCAAGCTTTCGGGTATGCTTTGCCATGCTATTCACCTCCTGTCAGAAGGGACGCTCCTGTGGTGGAGGTGCTGTTTGCAGCAGCGACGCCGCTGCTGTTTTCGCTCTTGTCGCTCTTGCTGCCCATTCTGTCGGAATCACCGGCGCTTTCGTCTGCGGTTTCATCTGCCTCGGCTGCTTCATCCGCCGTGCCCGTTGTCGCGGCTGCCGGCGCCGTGCTCACGTAACTTGCGGTGCTCAGCGTGTAAAGCTCCTGGTCGGTATAGGAAACCGAGATAGTGGCAGAGTAGAGCGTTCCGCGCTCGGTCGGTTCAGCCGTAATAGTCCAGGTGGTTGTGTATTTTCCTTCGTCCTGCGTGAATGTGCCCGTTGCGGGCGAAGTGTCCGCGGCAAAACGCTCCGCTTGGTTCGTGGCAAGCGTGATGGCGTGGGCGCGATGCTGGTCGTAAGCGTTGCTGGTGTACGCGTAGCTGAACAGCTTGACGAAAACGGTCAAACAAGCAACGACCACCACGAGGATGACCAGAATTTCAACGATAAGCGCTGTTCCGCGCCACGCGCCTTTTCGGTTGCGTCGCAGAGACTGCGAGATAAGGTTGTTTGGGGAAGGCATGCGTCCCGAAGGAGTTCGAGGATCCATTACGCACCTCCCTTTGCCGCCAAAGCGGTCGTGCGCGTTGCGTTGCTGTTTGCGTTAACCGCGCTCGTTGCCCCCGGCTCCGCGCTGTCCGTGCCGTCTGCAGTACCCGAATCGTCCTTGCCGCCTTCTACTTCGGCTTCAGCATCGGCAGCGCTGCCATCCCCAGCGTTTGAGCTGGTCAGGACTTCGCTACGCAGTGCAACATCAACGGTTCCCTGGTCGCATGTCACGCTAAGCAGGCCGTCTTCGCAGGTGAACGCGAACGTAGACGTTTCAACGATTTTCGTGGCTGTCATGGGCAAATACGGATCGGTGGAAAATGCGAGTTCCTGAACAAGCGCGCCCTGGTACAGGTACAGGCGCGTCTCGTAGTCGCCGGCTTCCAGCTTGTAGGTGAACACAATGGCGGGACCTTCCGGACCTTGGCCGGTGCCAAATGAATCTGCCTGGTCAAACGACCGCACGCGGTTTTGCAGGGACGTAAGCGCCAGACGCGCGTCGTCGGTAGCATCCTGCATGACGGTGATAGTGCGAAACGCGACTGTTCCCATCCACAGACCCAAAAGCAACAACACCACAAACGCTCCGAACAGCACTAACGTGAAATACTGTCCCATGTGATCAGCTCGGCCATCATGCGATGCCGCCGCGCTCACCTGTGTCCGCTGTTGTTGCTGCGCCTGGCGCGCGGTTTCTGATTGGTATGTTCTCAACGCGTCGTTCATCGCAGTGTCACCGTAACTGTGGGCTGGATATTTGCTGCGAAAACGTTGTAATTCACCAGGTAATCGTTTTCGTTGTAGCGAATGCCGTATTGTTCTTTCAGGTGATCAAGCGAAGGCGGATAGGCGCCCTCGATAGCGTAGCACTGCTCGGCGGCTTCCAAAATACTGGTGCGAATGGATAAAACGCCTTGCTCGCGCATGTTGCTAGATACGGTGCGGAAGCAAAACACGCCGAAAATGAGCGCGATAATAATAAGCCACGGCAAAACATCTCGCAGAAATCTACGGCGTTTCGCCTGTTCATGCGCCCGTTCTTTGTAAATTGCCAATGCCATATGCGTGCCCTTGCGCTATCCCAGCGAACCCATGATGCCAATCAGCGGCAGCATTACGGCAATCAGCGTGGCGCCTACGGCAATGGTCATGAATGCCGCCATAATAGGTTCAATGTTGTCGATGGTGCGATCGATTTGGTCTACGGCATCGTCGAAGAAAATGTCGGAAAGCGAGCTGAGCACTTCGACCAAGTTGCCGCTGGCGGCACCAATGGTCAGCATGCGCGAATACGCCGTTCCGAACACGTTGTTTTCGAATATCGCCTGTTGCAGGCTTCGCGGATTGTTCGGGTCAATCATAAAGCGCCATGTTTGCTTCAGCTTGGCGCGTAGTCCGCGGTGCTCAACCAGCGCCATGGAATATTCCATGGCGGCATCGACGTTCGTGCCTGCGGAAAGATACGTGGAAAACGCCGAGGTAAACCGGCTTAGCGCCAGCTGATACATTGCCTTGCGCGTAAGGGGCATTCCCTCAAAGAACCTGATCAGGCGCATGCGACCGTTTTCGTTGCGTGCCAAAATGCTGCCGGCAATGCACAGCACTGCGCATACGATGGTCACCGCAAGGGCAACCCAGCCTACCGCCACGGAAACGTTCAGCGAGCTGAAGGATCCGGCGGTCAAACTGCCGGCAAAACCTGCGTACACGTCGGCGAACACGGGAAGCACTACCACAATAGCGAACGCGATAATGACCGCCATAATGCAGAAGAGGATAGCCGGATAGCTAATGGACTGGCGCACCTTCGCGAACAAGCGCGCTTCTTCGTTGTAGTAAAGAGCCAGGCCACGCAGCACTTCTTCCACCCGGCCCGATTCTTCGCCCGCACTTAAAGAGCCCACCACGTGCGACGGGAATGCGCCTGTTTGCTCAAGCGCCTCGGAAAGCGACTCACCGGCAGCAACCGAGCGGTGTGCCTGCGCGCAAACATAAACGAACCGTTTATCGGCGGAGCTTTCACTTAAGATGCTCAACGCCTCATCAACCTGAATGCCCGCAGAGAACATGGCGGCAACGCTATCGCAAAATGTGCTGATGGCGCTGCTTTCGAGCATTTTCTGGCTCATGCGTTTCTCCTCTTCTTTGCGCTTTGGCGGCTGTTTGTGCCTTTTGGCTTTGCTGTCTTGGCGCTGGTCAACTTTCTATTATACCGTCTCTATCGTTTTCTACGCACTAGTAGGTGAACCTATCCACGTAATCGTCTTTTCCACCCACGACTTGCGGCCCCGAAGCAGCGAACGTTGTATCAATGCGCGTCCATTCTCCTTCGGGCGCCGTGAAACTCACGTTCACCCATTTGTCCTGCATATACACCATATTCCAGGCGTGATAAATAGATTGATCGGCTACGTATCCTGTCACGATTTTCGTGGGAATCCCCACGCTGCGCAGCATGGCTGCCGCAAGCGAAGCGTAGTCAAAGCAGATGCCCGATTTCGTATGAAACGTTTCATCGGGGTCGGGCAAATATCCCGTGGCGTTTTGCATTTGAGCTGCTTTTTCGGTGTCATACGTGATGTTGTCCACGATCCAGCCATAAATGGCTTCCGCCGCTGCAGCCTGGTCTTTTGCTCCCGCCGCTAGCTCGCGTGCTTTCTTCACGCAATCACTTTCCGAGCTGAAATCGCAGTAGATGCTCGGGTTCAAAAACGGCTCAAATTCAGAGTTTAGCTGCACGTCAACCTGCGTCGAGAACAGCTGAACGTAGTTGTTGCCTTCGATTTTCTGCATGACGCGCAAGGTGTACGTGCCATCTCCCATGTTCAAAGGGAAGGCCTCGGTCGTTCCGTCGTTGGGCATGTCGTAGTTGTAGCTGTTGCCATTGCAAAGCACTTGGAACTTCAAGGGACTTGCGCTGGTTGTCTGCGCGCAAATGTATCCAGCGGCGGCATTGCTTGCGTCAATTGCGCAGCCTCGCGCGCTTGTAGCTTCTGCCTGATCAAACACGGTTGCGCGTATGTCGGGGATGTCGTAGCCGCTGCCGTCTTTCCCCGCGACTGCTGCTTTCGCGTTGCCGCAAGAGCACAGGCAAAAAGAAAGGAGAAGCAACGCAAAGGTTAATGCGGCAATGTAGCGGAAGCGGTGCAAGAGCTGCCTTTCTGCTGATTTTCAGCGGGTGCGCAGGCGCGTAATTGTTGTCGGTTTAGTTGGCGCTGCGGTAGTAAAGGCGTTTACCCCTGCGCGCGCATACAAAATCTATTCTATCGTATTCCCTGGTGGGCGGGACAATAAATCAGCTGTTCTGCCATAGACAACGCATTGTTTCCCGTGAAACAATGCGTTGGTGCGTTAGTTGGTGTGCGCTTGAGGTTGTATGCAGTTTTGATATGTGCGAATCGCTTTGCCGCTTTGTGTTTCGATGCGGGCTCCCCCTTCTTCGCCCCGTTCTTGCCCTCTATTCTCCTCGTTTCATCCTCGCCTCTGTTCTTGCCGTCGTCCCTCGGCGGGATGTAAGCCGATGTAACTCTTCCGAGTTAATTATCAAGTCTGCCAGCATCGGTTCTCATCCCTTGAATGCAGGATAGGCAGCAGCTGGTCTTCAAGGTCTTTCTGTCGATCCTCGAACCGCTTGCTTCGCTCCGTGAACTCGTTTGAAAAAAAATGCAGAGACGGAAGCGTAGTAGGAGAACGTCTTGTGGATGATGCCGTCGGAATCGTCCGTGGTGTCAAAGTGCGCCTTGATGCGAATCTGAATCTGCCCCTTTCGAGCGTTTTGTATATTGATGGCCGCCAGTGGTCTGACCCTTTGATATACTGATAAAAAATAGGAGGGATAATGTACTGCGATCGATTGCTTTCATTTGAGTTGTTTGCTGGAGCTGGTGGCTTGGCTATCGGAACCTCGCTATCTGGGTTTGAATCGTTGGGGATGATAGAGTGGGATAAATGGGCATGCCAAACGATGCGTGATAACATCGATTGCAAATACCCTCTCGTGAAAGATTGGACTGTCCACGAGATGGATGTCAGGGATTTTTGCTGGGATTCTTTAGAGAACGAAATTGACTTGCTTGCGGGCGGCCCTCCTTGTCAGCCATTTTCTATCGGAGGAATTGCTAAGGCGCACGAAGACAGCAGGGATATGTTTCCCGCAATGATTGCAGCTGTTCGTGAAATTAAACCCCGCGCTTTCGTTGTGGAAAATGTTAAAGGACTTCTTCGTCCAATGTTCTCGGATTACTTCCAGTACATTTTGCTGAGGCTCGAATTTCCTGAAAGGCCTGTTAGGAGCAGTGAGACCTGGCAGGACCACCTTCGCCGACTTCAGAAGGCAAAATCTTCGTCACCCCAGACCAAAAACGAGCTGACGTATAACGTGATTCCGACATTGGTAAACGCAGCCGACTACGGTGTGCCCCAAAAGCGAGAGAGAGTTTTCATTGTTGGATTTCGCTCCGACCTTGGCATCAAGTGGTCGTTCCCTGAACCAACCCATAGCCTGGATGCACTCAAATGGACGCAGCGGAGCGGCGGAGAGTACTGGGAAAGGCACGGCATTGATTCGCCTAGCGCGAAAAATAGCGTGAAAAGGCCTACTGGCGGGAAACTGCCATGGAGAACAGTGAGGGATGCTCTCTCAGACTTGCCTGAACCGAAATTACAGGGTTCCCCAGTTTATATGAATCACGAATTGCGGATTGGCGCCAAGGTGTACCCAGGGCATACGGGCAGCGTTCTTGACATGCCTTCAAAAACGCTCAAGGCGGGCGTACATGGCGTTCCAGGTGGTGAGAATATGCTTATTATGGACAATGGTCAGCCTCGCTACTATACCGTCCGAGAGGCTGCAAGGATACAAACTTTTCCTGATGGGTATGCGTTAAATGGGTCATGGACGGAGGCTATGAGACAGATTGGTAATGCGGTGCCTGTATTGCTCGCTCAAAAAGTCACATCATCCATTGCTGAAGCAATTTTGATGAATGAAATACAGTACAGGAAAGCAAATGGCGTTCGAAGAGGTGTTTCGTGGGCAGTATGATTCCGTTTAATCCTCTCGATAAGATTAATCTTGCAAATAGTGTAGGAAACGCACTGATTGATACAGAGCCAGTCCCCTTGTCGGGGCTGCAGGCTTTTGAGGGGTCGGGCGTGTATTCCCTATACTATGTTGGCGATTTCTATGCTTATCAACCCCTAGCAGAGCTCAATCGATTAGAGCTTATTGCCCCGATATATGTCGGAAAAGCGGATTCTAAAGGTAAACGCAAAGGTGGCTTTATCGAAGACAGCTCGACGGGCAATGCGCTGTATAAGAGGTTGTGCGATCATGCAAACAGCATTTCTCAGGCCAGCAATTTGGACATTGCCGATTTCTTTTGTCGTCATCTGGTGGTTGATGATCTTTGGATTTCTCTTGGTGAGTCACTTATGATTTCACGGCATTCCCCTGTATGGAATGTTTTAGTTGAAGGGTTCGGAAATCATAACCCCGGAAAAGGAAGAATTGCTGGAAAGCGACCCTTGTGGGACATGCTTCATCCCGGAAGATCGTGGGCAGATAGTTTTCCCGAGAACGATGTGAGCGCTGAGAAGATTGGTCAACAGGCTTTGAGTTTTCTTTCCGAAAGATATACAGTCATACCCAACTTTGCTGGGAGTCGTGTCAAATACGATGTTGTTGAAACATCAGATGAGTGATTTGTGCCTTTTCGTGAGTCCGAAACGAGTACAATATCTTGAGACTTGGCTGCGGTTTTGTGTCTATAACAGCTATTTCTTGATTTCCTCTTTTTTTCGGGAAGGCACAGCCTCCATCGCCGCGACCAGCTGCGTGATTTGGTCGAATCCTTGTCGAGCTTGAAGGGCCCGCCCTTCGTCGTCTCATCGAATTCGTCGAGCACGTCGGAGGGGATACGCTACAAGCAGTCGGCCAGTCCTCGCCGCGCACCGATTGGGTTGGAATGCCTTTGGCAGGAGGGAAGGGGGCGTATGAGATGCCAGAGTACGCAAAAGCGCTTTTGATGGCTGCTGACCTGAACTGACAGGCGTCGTCCCCAACGTTGTGGGCGATACCGTGAGCTTCAAGCGCCGAATGGAACGAGACGACGGCATTGGGGTCAATCGCGAAGAGGAGCTCGAATGAATCGATTTCCGCTGTGGCGAACTGCCCTGATTTGGAAACGTGGACCCCGCGCCTTGCCCTCTCGATCAGCCCGACATCAACGGCTCGCCTGAGCATCGTCTTCGCCGACGAGTCGGATATCCCGCAGTCCTCGGCAAGCCGGGAGACGGTGAACGCGTGGGTTTGATATGTGCGAATCGCTTTGCCGCTTTGTGTTTCGATGCGGGCTCCCCCTTCTTCGCCTCGTTCTTGCCCTCTATTCTCCTCGTTTCATCCTCGCCCTCCTTAGCCTCTCATCCATCTTGTCGTTTTTTCGGCGCGAATGTGCAAAATATTCCTGTTCGGGGCATATGCATGAGCGGAATCATCGCGTCTTCGTTCGTTTTGCTTGGATACGCAGCGTTTTACATCGCATTTCCCCAGGTCACGGGAAGCAATGCGGGATGGCTCTTTTGAAGCAGCTTTGCCTACCTACCCCGAACAGGAATATTTTGCGCATTAGCCTCAATTTTTCGACAACTTGAATCGAGAAGGAAGATTTACCGCGCGAAACGAAACAATCGTCGCAGTGTGGTTTGGTCAGATTAGTCCAGGGCCACTCTCGCCATTTCCGGGCCATTTCCGCTCTACTGCCGTTACCGATTTCAGCGTTTCTGCAGCTTATCGTGTTACAATGCCCGAAAGAGCACGTGCCAACTTGTGTTCCAAATGGTCTGCTTTACCCCCTAAAAAATGGGACATGTGTCCCATTTTTGCTGCAGCCGTCAATTAAAATTGTGGTAAATAGTGTTCGCAGGGTAAATCTAGGTTAAAATATGTGCCATTGATAATATGATGTCTATCACTCAGTAGTAGACGTTTGCATATATGTTATATTGAACATTCAACGGAGCGCACGGACTCAAGAAGGGGAGATGAATCATGGCAAAGACGACGGCTGGAAAAACGCGCCAGGACAACAACCCCGCTCAGGATTCCTTTTTTGTGCGCACGCTGGGTGCTTTTTCTCTGAGTACGCATAATCCTGAAGAGAGCGCTTCTGAAAACGAATCCATTAATATTGCCGGTCGTGGTCGCCGCATTTGGATGCTCGTGGCTTATCTGGTGATTCATCGCGATCGCGACGTTCCCGTTAACGAACTCTTCGAGGTGCTGTGGGATGAAACCCAAAAACGCGAGGATCCGCTGAAAACGCTTCAGCATAACGTGAGCCGTGCGCGTGATGCGCTGGCAAATCTGGGGCTGCCTCACGCGCGCGACTTGATTGTGGCGCGTCCGGGTGCATACCGATGGAATCCACAGTACACAACGTCGGTTGACCTGGACCTCTTCCAAGATTTCATTGCCAAGGCTGATCTTGCCCAGAGTACCGAAGAACGAATTGACCTGCATAAACGCGCCGTCGATATCTATCGCGGCGATTTTCTTCCCGGCTTCGAAGGCGAAAGCTGGGTTGCTCCCATTAACGCCTATGGTCGCTCGGCGTATATCAATGAGTGCTTGACCCTTACGCGCCTGCTGAGCGGCGAGGAAAATATGTCCGAAATCGCTGCGGTTTGCGAGCGCGCCTTGCGTTTTGCGCCAGAATCGGAAGAGCTGAACATTCGCTACATTCGCGCGCTCACGGCATCGGGTTGCCCCGAAAAAGCTGTTGCGGTGTTCGAAAACGTGAGCAAGCTGTTCAACGACAAGTTGGGCGTTGTTCCTTCTTCTGAATTGCAGCTTGCCTACGAAGAGGCGCGCCAGGCAATCAGTGGCGAAGTAATGCCTATTGATTCGGTGCGTTGCATCTTGAACGAAGAGGCATTTGACGGCAAGGGAATGCGTTGCGACTGGAATTCGTTCTTGTCGCTTGTGCGCCGCGAAGCGCGTAATGCCGGGCGCGCGAAGCGCAACGCCGTGGTGGTTGCCATCTCTTACGACAATTCGAAGAATGTTGCGTTGGATGCGCGTCGCGTGGAAGCTATTCTTTCGCGGCATTTGCGCAGTGGGGATGTCTATTCGCGGCTGAATGCCAAGCAGTTTCTAGTGCTGCTTCCCGAGGCAGGTGAGGAAAACGCCGAGGCAATTCTGCACCGCCTGAAGTCTGCCTTTCACGACCGATTTCCCCGTTCAGATGCACGCGTTTCCGCTGAATGGTATGCTTTGACGGATCCTGCAGCTTCGTGCTAGCGGAGAAACAGGGTTCTGACCTTGCATAATGATGCGTGGATGGGCATCGGCAGCCACGTGCTCGTACCTCGGTGCGCCGGTTTCTTGCAGTGCCGCACGCGGTAACGTCTCCGCGATGCTGCATTGCGCTGGGAAGCTTTCGTGCCGCCGCTCACGTGATGTGAGCGTCCCTTTACAAAAAATTTAAAAAACCTCCGCATAATCATCGAAAACGGAATAGAAACGGAACACTTTCTGCATACTGTAACTATGCATGCTTAGTGCCAAAAACGTTCCTGATTCGTTCGGGCTCTTTTATTTCTTCGCGGAGGGCGAAAATGAAATACGTAAAAGATGAACTTTTCGCGCCGGTGAACTCGAACGAGTTCGTTGTGTCCGTGGATGAAACAACGCCGCAAATACAGGGAACTATCTATCATCGCAGCTTGCCAGAGGGCGTTCGGTTTGATAACGCAGTCACGTTTGCGCTGACGATAGAAGATGTTTTGGACTGCATGGACAAAGCGAATTCGTCTGATTGCCGGCAGACAAGTTTTGCCGGCGGATCGCATGCGGGTCGCTTGGCAACGTTTCGCCTGGACATTATGTTTCGCCAGCATTGCAGCTGGCAAGGCAAGATGACCTGGGTGGAGCGTGGCGTTGAAATGAAGTTTCGTAGCTTTCTGGAATTGCTTTTGGTAACGGTCGATATTTTGTCGAACGATGCTGCTGCAAGCAAAACCGCCGATAAATTGGTTGCAAGGTGCGACTGACGCACGGCGGAAAACAGTAAGTACGTAACGAACAAGCAGTAAGAGGAAGATCTAAAAGCGGGTAAGCGTGTATTGGGGTTTGCGCGCGGAAAGAGGGAAGAGGTAGGTGACAAGATGAAACATGCAATAGCGAACGCAGAGGATGCAACAAGCCGCTATAGCCTTTCGACAAAGGTGTTAGCTGTTTTCCTCTCCATTGCCATGGTGGTGACATTTAGCCACTTTAATGCATTTGCCGAATTCATTCAGGGAGGTGCAAAAGACGACTCATTTGTTCAGGTGAAGACTTCGTTGGAAAACGTTGTTATCACCGATACCTCAACGCAAGTTTCATATAAGCAAGCTGATGTTGATGCGCTGGGCTATTTGCCCGCCGCGGCAGATAAGGTAGTTGCGTTTACGGTAACGCCGTACGACAACGCCGCCACACCTGGTCCGGACTATGCGCTCTCCGAAGTTTCGTACGCTGGTGGCGCGCTGGCTCCGAATGCGAGTGGCCAGTATTCCTTCACGCCCGTTGAGGGTGCGAAGCTTGTGGTGAAGGCGGTTGCCGTTGCGGCCGAAACACCTGCTGCTGCCGAAAACGAGAAGCCTGCCGCGACTGACGGTGCCGAAGGCGCCGCAGCTGCGGAAGGCAACAAGGATGTCGAAGCTCCCGATGCTTCCCAGGACGCTGCTTCTACTAATAATAGTAACGATGCCGCGAACGCTGCAGCTGGTACCGATTCCAACAAGGGTGCAGCCGAAGCGACTGGCGCGGATGACAAGGCCCCCGCAGCCGATAACGCTGCTGCCGGCGAAGCTGCTCCGACCGAAACCCCCAAGGCAGACACAGCTGCAACTGAAAAGCCAGCAACTCCCGCGCAGCCTGCTGGCGAAGCTTCTTCCTCTTCCGATACTTCGGCTGCATCTGAGCCGGCACCCGAGCCTGCCGTGAACACGTTCTCCGTGAATCACATTGGCGGCTTCTTTAATTTGTTTGGCGGTATTAACGTTGTGGTCAAGGGCAACGAAGGCATGCTCCCCGCCGATGCCGTGATGAGCGTTTCTCTGGTGAAGGACAAAGCCGTTGAGAAGATGCTCGAAACTGCCGCCGCCGCCGAGAACAAGGAAATGGTTGATTCCGTTGTTGTTGACATTACGTTCACCGATACTCAGGGCAACGCTATTGAACCGAAAGGTCCTGTTTCCGTGAACTTTGAGGGCGTGACCCTGAAGGGCGATTCCGTGGGCGTGTACCACGTGACCGACGCTCTTGATAAGGTGACGCCTGTTGCAACGCTTGATTCCGCGACCGACGCTTTTGCTGCGGAGCACTTCAGCACGTACGCGTTGATCGGCAAGATTGACGCGCAGCCCGTAGTGCCCGAAGGTCAGAAAATCGTTACGGTGAATTACGTTGGCGCCGATGGTTCCCTGGTGGGCAAGGGTCATACCGAGCAGATCGGCATTGACGAGAAGGCCATCAACTTCACCGTTTTGAATAGCGAAATGTACGGTACCGATGTGACCGTTGGTCCCGAAGGCGGCTACGAGCTTTCCGTAAGCGCTACCGACCAGGCACAATACGGTATTACTATTACTGATAACCAGCAGATTGCTATTGCGAATTTGCCCAGCACCGAGCAGATTAGCATCAACTTGATTGTCCAAGGCAAGGAAACCACGTACCGCGTTGTTGAGAAGACTGAAAAGCTTAACGCTACGGGCACAGATAAATACGATATCAAGGAGACGGTCGTCAGCGGTCGCGTGGGCGACATTGCGTCGTTTAACCCCGAGCAAAAAGAAGGCTTCACCGCAACGGGCTTCCTGGATCAGGTTATCAAGGCCGATGCCTCTACGGTTATTGAAGGCGCGTACGATCGCAACACGTACACGCTGAAGTACAACACGAATGGCGGTTCGTACATTGAGCCGAAGTCGGGCGTGTACGAGCAAGAAATAACGGTGTTCTCTGGTTCGTCGTCTACGGCGCTGACCTGCACGAAGGAAGTGCACCAGCATACGGCTGTGCCTACGCAGGCTGCCGACAAGAATAAGAACAAGACAATCGGGTGCTATACGTCAAATAATCATGGTTGGTACTGGTCCGATTGGCAGTGGGACCTGACCTGCGGCAAAGCGGAGCATGCGCATAGCGATGCGTGCTATACCGCAATGTCTACGTTCAATCCCGAGCCGACCAAGACCGGCTACGTTTTTGGCGGCTGGTATTTGGATGAAGCTTGCACCACGCCGGCTTCTGAAAAGCTGACGCTCAC